>NZ_CP141769.1:1505490-1806588 GCF_035621355.1 Thiobacillus sp. SCUT-2
CAGAAGCATCCAACGCCTTCTTTCGGTCCTTTGCTCGCTGAACATCGAGGTTGTAGATATCAATTAAAAACGCAGTTTTCGCACGAACCTCTGCCTCGTTCTCTCCGTACACCCACTCGTCGCGACTAGTAGATACGCCGAGCGAGAAGACTTTGAAAATAGCCCTTTCCTGTGACGACTTCGAGGCGAGCTTTGCTTCTTTGGTGATCAACGGCAACAGATCGGTGAAATCATTACTGGCCAGATTGACCCAGTTATGCTTTGCGTCCGGCACCACCTCGTCGAACGCCACGTCGCGGATGCGAGCGTTGTGCAAGAAGGTTAGTTTTTCCTCGGCCGTCTCCATCTCCGGCCGCCGCGCGTAGAAAATCCGGCAGCCCTTCTGCTTGGCGCGCTTGACCATGAAGCTGATGGCGACGCCGGTCTGGATGCCGAACACGTTGTGGGTCGTGCCGGATAGTTTCGGATTCGCGCGCACGTCGCCGCCGAGGTCGACGATGCGGATTTCGTTGAACTCCTTGGCGGCGATGGCGCGGAAGCCGTCGAAGGTGCGGCTGTCGATGAAGCTGCGGTTGGTGATGAAGGCGAGCACGCCGTTTTCGTCCAGCCGGTCGGCCGCCCAGCGGAAGAAGCGCGAATACATGTCGTAGACCTTGGTCTTCTGCGCGGTGCTGGCGGCGATGTAGGTGTCCTTGATGCGCTTGTCGATCTCGGGGTATTCGCGGTTCTTGTTGTTCTCGTTCTCGTTGAGCTGGTTGGCGTTGTAGGGCGGGTTGCCGATGATGACGCTGATGCGGCGGCTGTTCTGGATGCGGATGCGCTTGACGTTGTCGTCCGACACCGAGCCGAACAGGTCGTCCATGTGGCCGGCGTGCTTGCGCAGCGCGTAGGTGTTGTCGAGCGTGTCGACGAAGCACAGGCCGTGGAATTCCTGGTATTCGCCCATGACCTGCGCATAGGTCGCCTCGATGTTCAGGTTGGCGACGTAGTACGGCAGGATCGCGACTTCGTTGGCATGCAGTTCGTGCCGGTACTTGTGCCTGAGCTTGGCGGGCTGGCCGCGGAAGTGCTCGATCAGTTCGCAAACGAAGGTGCCGGTGCCGGTGGCCGGGTCGAGGATGTGCACGTCCTTGTCGACGAGGCTGCGCTTGAAATGGTGCTCGCACAGCCAGTCGGCGCTTTCGATCATGAAGCGTACGATTTCGTTGGGCGTGTACACCACGCCCAGGCGGTCGGCGGCCTTGGGGTTGTAGACCTTGTAGAAGTTCTCGTAGATGGCCTTGAGGAAGGCCTGTTTCTCGTGGTGGGTGTCGATCTCGGCGGCGGCCTTGCGGATGGCGCCGTAATACGCGGCCAGGCCCTTGAGCGTCTGGTGCTTGGTGTTGCCGGTGAAAAAGGTCGCTTCGAGCTTGTGCAGCGCGCAGGCGATGTTGTTGTCCTCGTGGTAGTTGGTGCCGGGGAACACCGCCTGGAACACCTCGCCGGTGAGGATGTGCTGGATCAGCATTTCGCGCACGTCGGCTTCGGTGAGATTCGGGTTGATCGCTTCCTGCGCGTGCTTGAGGAAGTCTTCCGATGCGGTGCGGAAGGCGGCTTGCGTCTTCAGCGACGCCTCGATCATCGCCCGCAGCGATTCGAGCACGGCCGGCAGGTCCACCTTGAATTGCTCGACGGCCTTGCGGAAGGCTTCGATCTCCGGGCGCTCGTAGCCGAAGAAGAGCTTGAGCAGCTTTTCCAGTTGCACCACGTCCTCGACGCCGCAGCGCATGACTTCCTCGCCGTGCTGGATCAGCACCACCTGCTTGGAGTCGTCGAAAAGGATGTTGGTCTTGGGATAGCCGCGCTTGAACTTGTGGGCGATCTCGGCGTCGAGGTCGTCCTTCTCGTCCTTGGCTTCCCAGTAGCCGAAGGGCACGCGCAGCGTGTGGAGCAAGGCGCCGTCGACATAGCGGCGCTCCTTGGTCCTGGTTTCGAGTTCGTATTCGGGGATGAAGGTAAGATCGAGCGAGCGGCCCCAGGCCTTGAGCAAATCCTTGAACGCCTCGCGCACCACGGATTCGCGGTGCGTGCCGGATACCTTCTTCAGCGTGGCGAGTTCGCCGAGGTATTTGTTGATCAGCAGCTGGCTCAATGCCGCTCCCCCCGTATGTGTTATCGGGAGGATTTTCGCACAGCTCGCCGGCCCGCCGCCTTACGGGCCGATCACCCCAGCGGCGAAGGCGGCTGCCAAATCCCGTCCCAAGCCGCCTGCGCCGACATCCTCACCCGCTCCGGCAGCGTCATCTTGCGCTGGTAGCTCACCTGCAGCACCCTGCCCCCCTGGCAGGCGCGGCGGATGACCTCGTCGCTGGTGCCGAGTTCGTCGACCAGGCCCAGCTCCCGCGCCCGGCTGCCGAGCCAGGCTTCGCCGGTGCCGACGGTGTCCATGTCGAGGTGGGCGCGGCGCTCGTGCACGAAGGCGCGGAAGCGTGCGTGGATGTCCTCCAGTTCCTCGCGCAGCTTGGCGCGGCCGGCTTCGGTGTTCTCGCCGAACACGGTGACGGTGCGCTTGAACTGGCCGGCGGTGAACTGCTCCCAGTCGATGTCGCGCGCCTGCAGCCAGCGGTGGAAGTTGGGGATCTGCGCGATGACGCCGATGGAGCCGACCAGCGCAAAGGGTGAAGCGACGATCGTGTCTGCGGTGGCGGCCATGAGGTAGCCGCCGCTGGCGGCGACGGTGTCGACCATCACGGTGAGCGGCAGCCTGGCGTCGCGCAGGCGCAGCAGCTGGGCGGCGGCGAGGCCGTAGCGGTTGACCATGCCGCCGGGGCTCTCCAGCCGCAGCAGCACGTCGTCGCCCGGCCGGGCGACCTGCAGGATCGCGGTGATCTCCTCGCGCAGCGCGACGAAGGCGGAGGCGCGGATGTCGCCCTTGAAGTCGATGAGGTAGCTGCACGGCCCGGCCTCCCCCTGCTGGCGCGCCTTGCGTTCGGCCTTGCGCTGCTTCTGCAGGGCCTTGAGGCCCTTCTTCGACAGCCGCAGCGCCTCGATGCGGTCGCCGGCGGCCTCCAGCTGGCGGTTGACGTCGACCACCTGGATGGCGCCGGGGTGCCTGGCCTTGCGGCGCGACAGGAAGCCGAGCCCGGCGACGAGCGCGAGGGCGGCCAGCACGAGGGTGGCGGCTTCGGCGAGAAACAGCGCGTAGTGCGAGGCGAAACTGTTCATCTGGCGGCCTGTCGAAGTGGCGGATCGAACGCGAGTCTAACCCAGCCGCAAACCGGCCGGCAGGCCAGCATCGGCCTGAAACAAACGCGGCGCATGATCTAGAATCGATTGGATACCGACGACGCATCTTTCCCGAGGAGCCCGCCCATGATCACCCTGAACGTGAACGGCACGCCGCATCAGCTCGACGTCGCCCCCGACACGCCGCTGCTGTGGGCGCTGCGCGACACGCTGCATCTCACCGGCACCAAGTACGGCTGCGGCGAGGCCCTGTGCGGCGCCTGCACGGTGCACGTCGACGGCTCGCCGACGCGCGCGTGCTCGGTCCCGGTGTCGGCCGTGGCCGGCCGCAAGATCACGACCATCGAGGCGGTCGACAGGAACCGCGTCGGCAAGGCGGTGCAGGATGCCTGGCGCAAGCTCGACGTGGTGCAGTGCGGCTACTGCCAGTCGGGCCAGATCATGAGCGCGGTGGCGCTGTTGAGCCAGAACCGCAAGCCCACCGACGCCGACATCGACAACGCGATGTCGGGCAACCTGTGCCGCTGCGCGACCTACATCCGCATCCGCGCGGCGATCCACGAAGCCGCCAGGGCCCTGGCCTAGGAGACGCGCCATGACGACGATCGAAAACCTCAGCCGCCGCCGTTTCATGCAGGGCGGCGCCGGACTCACGCTCGGCTTCTGCCTGCCTGCGCTGGCCGCCCCGGCAGCCGGCCCGGGCAAGGCGGGCGCCGGCGTGGTCGCGCCGATCACGTTCGAGCCCAATGCCTTCCTGCGCATCGGCCCCGACAACAGCGTGACCGTGATCTCCAAGCACCTGGAAATGGGCCAGGGCACCTACACGGGGCTGGCGACGATCCTCGCCGACGAGCTCGACGCCAACTGGAAGACCGTGCGCGTCGAGGGCGCGCCGGCCGACGCCAGCCGCTACAACAACCTGTTCTGGGGCAAGGCGCAGGGCACCGGCGGCAGCACCGCGATCGCCAATTCGTGGGAGCAGCTGCGCCGCGCCGGCGCCGCCGGCCGCGCCATGCTGGTCGCCGCCGCGGCGAAGCAGTGGAACGTGCCGGCCGCCGAGATCGCGGTGCGCGACGGCGTGGTGAGCCATGCGAAGTCGAAGCGCCGCGCGACGTTCGGCCAGCTCGCCGATGCGGCGGCCAAGGAGCCGGTGCCGACGCACGTCACGCTCAAGGACCCGAAGGATTTCCGCCTGATCGGCAAGCAGGTCAAGCGCAAGGACAGCTTCGACAAGACCAACGGCCAGGCGCGCTTCACCCAGGACGTGCAGCTGCCGGGCATGCTGGTCGCCGTGGTGACGCACCCGCCGCGCTTCGGCGCCAGGGTCAAATCCTTCGACGCCGGCCGCGCCAAGGCGGTCAAGGGCGTGGTCGACGTGGTGCAGATCCCGCAGGGCGTCGCCGTGCTCGCCACCGACACCTGGAGCGCCAAGAAGGGCCGCGACGCGCTGGCGGTGAGCTGGGACGAGAGCGGCGCCTTCAAGCTCGGCAGCGAGGAACTCTTCGCGCGCTACCGCGAGATGGCGAAGAAGCCCGGCCTCGTGGCGCACCAGAACGGCGACGCCGAGCGCGCCTTCGGCCAGGCGGCCAAGGTCGTGCGCGCGAGCTACGACTTCCCCTACCTGGCGCACGCGCCGATGGAGCCGCTCAACTGCGTGATCCATCTGCACGACGGCGGCTGCGAGGTGTGGAACGGCGAGCAGAGCCAGACCGGCGACCAGTACGCGCTGGCGCGCTTCTTCGGCATCAAGCCGGAGCGGGTCACGATCCACATGCTCTACGCCGGCGGCAGCTTCGGCCGCCGCGCCTCCAAGGATTCCGACTACGTACTCGAGGCCGCCCACATCGTCAAGGCGATCGGCGGCCGCGCGCCGGTGAAGCTGGTGTGGATGCGCGAGGACGACATGCGCGCCGGCTACTACCGGCCGCTGTTCCACCACGCGCTCGAGGCCGCGATCGACGGCAACGGCAAGCTCGTGGGCTGGCGCCATCGGCTGGTCGGCCAGTCGATCATGGCGGGCTCGCCCTTCGCCGCCGGCATGATCAAGGACGGCATCGACCTCGTCTCGGTCGAGGGCGCGGCCAACCTGCCCTATGCGATTCCCAACATGACGGTCGACCTGCACACGCCCGAGGACATCCCGGTGCCGGTGCTGTGGTGGCGCTCGGTCGGCTCGTCGCACACGGCGTATTCGACCGAGACCTTCGTCGACCAGGTGGCGACGGCGATCGGCCGCGACCCGGTGGCCTTCCGCGTCGAACTGCTCGCCGGGCATCCGCGCCACGCCGGCGTGCTGCTGCTCGCCGCCGAGAAGGCCGGCTGGGGCACGCCGCTCAAGCCGGGCAAGGCCGGTGAGCGGCGCGGCCGCGGCGTCGCGGTGCACGAGTCGTTCAATTCCTATGTCGCCGAGGTGGCCGAGGTGACCGTGGCCCGCGACGGTGCCATCCGGGTCGACCGCATGGTCTGCGCGGTCGACTGCGGCATCGCGGTCAACCCGGACGTCGTGCGCGCGCAGGTCGAGGGCGCGGTCGGCTTCGCGCTGTCGGCCGCGCTGCGCGGCGAGATCACGCTCGACGCGGGCCGCGTCGTGCAGGGCAACTTCGACACCTACCCGCCGCTGCGCATCGCCGAGATGCCCGTGGTCGAGGTGCACATCGTGCCCTCCGGCGCGGCGCCGACCGGCATCGGCGAGCCCGGCGTGCCGCCTGCCGCGCCGGCGGTGGCCAACGCCATCGCCGCCGCCACCGGCAAGCGCCTGACGCGCATGCCCTTCAACCCCGCCGAGCTGGCCGCCTGAGCATGGACAGCCAGGACAGCCAGGTGCTCGGCGCGGTGCGCCGCTGGGCGCAGGCGGGACACCGCTTCGCGCTCGTCACCGTGGCGCGCACCTGGGGCTCGGCGCCGCGCCCGCCCGGCGCCTGGATGGCGCTGCGCGACGACGGCCAGGTGCAGGGCTCGGTGTCGGGCGGCTGCATCGAGGACGACCTGATCGCCCGCATGGCCGCCGGCGAATTCCGCGGCACCCGGCCCTTCGTCCAGCGCTACGGCGTCACCGTCGACGAGGCGCGCCGCTTCGGCCTGCCCTGCGGCGGCACGCTCGAACTCGTGATCGAGCCGGCGCCCGACGCGGCCGCGCTCGACGAGCTCGCGCGCCGCACCGCCGCCGGCGAGCTGGCGCTGCGCACGGTCGACCTCGACCGCGGCACCGTGGCGATCCGCGACGGCTGCCGCAGCGATGCGCTCGCCTGGGACGGCCGCCGGCTCACCACGCTGCATGGCCCGGCGTGGCGGCTGCTGATCATCGGCGCCGGCCAGATCTCGCGCATCCTCGCGTCGATGGCGCAGGCGCTCGACTACCAGGTGTGGGTGTGCGACCCGCGCGTCGAGTACAGCGGCGGCTGGGACGTGGCGGGCGCGACGCTGCTGCCGGGCATGCCCGACAACGCCGTCGTCGACCTCGATCTCGACCCGCGCAGCGCGGTCGTGGCGCTGACGCACGACCCCAAGCTCGACGACATGGCGCTGCTGGAGGCGCTGAAGTCGCCCGCCTTCTACGTCGGCGCGCTCGGCTCGCGCGCCAACAGCGCGCGCCGGCGCGAACGGCTGCGCCAGCATTTCGACCTGTCGGACGCCGAGGTGGCGCGCCTGCACGGGCCGGTGGGCCTGCCGATCGGCAGCCGCACGCCGCCGGAAATCGCCGTGTCGATCCTGGCCGAGATGACGGCCGCCAAGAACGGCGTGCCCGCCGCCGCCCCCGCAACCGAGGCGCCCGCGGCCGATCGCGCGGGCTGCCGGGTCGACTGAGCATGGAAGCGACCGCCCCCCTCGTCGGCATCCTGCTGGCCGCCGGCAGCGGCAGCCGCTTCGGCAGCGACAAACTGCTGCATCCGCTGCCCGACGCGCTGCCGATGGCCATCGCCGCCGCGCGCCGCCTGCGCCCGGCCTGCGACCGTGCGGTGGCCGTGGTGCGCCCCGACGGCGGCCGGCTGGCGGAATGGCTGGTCGACGAAGGCTACGAGGTGGTGACGCGTGCCGCGGTGCGCGACGGCATGGGCCACAGCCTCGCCGCAGGCGTCGGCGCGGCGGCCGATGCGGCGGGCTGGCTCGTCGCGCTGGCCGACATGCCTTTCATCGATCCGGCGAGCCACGCGCGGGTCGCGCAGGCGCTGCGCGGGGGCGCCCGCATCGTGGTGCCCGAGTACCGGGGCCGGAACGGGCATCCGGTCGGTTTCGCGCGCGAATGGGGCAGCCGGCTCGCGGCCCTCGCGGGCGACCAGGGCGCGCGGCGCATCGTGGCGGCGTTTCCGGAGGCGGTCGTGCGCTGCGCGCTGGACGATCCCGGCATCGTCCGCGACGTCGACCGCCCGGCCGACCTGTGCGAGCGGACATGGGAGCACAATGCGGCGCATCCGGGCTGAACCGCTGGCCAGGGAACCAAAATCCGATTTACATTTCTACAGCAGCATCAGGGTTATCGGGCAACCCGCATCCAGACGGGCCGTCCGAGGTAGTGTCGGACCATGGCTTACACCCATGGCAATTCTGGAAACATCACACTCAGGAGAAGAAAATGATGCAAGCACGCTCGTTCAAGACCCAGTCCATCCTGGCAGCCTCGCTGGTTGCCCTCGCCATGCTGGGTGGCTGCGCCACCACCGATGCGATGACCAAGGCCCAGAGCACCGCCGACCAGGCGATGTCGAAGGCCGACGCCGCCGCCACCACCGCCAATTCCGCCAAGGCCGATGCGGCGCAGGCTTCGCAGAAGGCCGACCAGGCCAACGCGACCGCCAACAGCGCCAAGTCCACCGCCGACGAAGCCAAGTCGACCGCCGACGCCGCCAAGGCCGAAGTCGACAAGCTGGCCGAGAAGATCGACCGCATGTTCAAGAAGACGATGCAGAAGTGATGTCGCCGGTGCCGGGGAAGCCAGCCGTCCCGCTTCCCGGCGCCGTCCCCCGGCAGGACGCGCTTCGGCGCCCTGCCGTCTATCGCCCCCGCCGCACGCTAGCGCACCACCACCCGCGTGCCGATGCGGATCCAGCGCCCGAGCCGCCGCATGTCGCGATTGGTGAGCGCGATGCAGCCGTCGGTCCAGTTGACCGCCTGCTGGACGTCCGGATCGCCCCGGCCGACCCCGTGTATCCCCAGCTGCCCCCCGAGCGCGGTGTTCTGCGGTGGCACGCGATGACGCTGCCGCGCGGCCATGATGGCGTCGAACTCGGCCCCGTCGATGGTGCCCTCGAGATAGGCCAGGCGGGCGACGGCCGCCGACGGGTAGTCGAGCCCGTAGAAGATGCCGAAGCGGCTCTCGCGGTCGACCCAGGAGACACGGAAGGTGCCACGCGGCGTGGTTTCGTCGCCACGCCGATGCGCGTCCGCCACCCCGCCGCTGCCGATCGAAATGTTCCGGAAGCGCGCGAGAACCCGGTTTTCGGGGGAGAATACGGTCAGGGTCAGCGCCCCGGTGTCGACCAGGATCCACGCGGCGCCGTCGCCGGCCCGCGCGACGGCGGGACACACCGCGACGACCACCGCGAGCAAGGCGACCCACCCCTGCAAGACCATCCTCATGAACAGCCGATGAAGCACAAGCCCTTTCTTCCCCGCGCGAGCGCGTGGGCACGTCCGATCCACGGTTTGCATGTCTGTTTGCTGCTGCTCCTGTGCGTTGCCCTGCCGGGGCGGGCGGCGACCTTTACGCTGCCGACCGACGGCAGCACCGTCGTCGGCCACCTCCAGGTGGTGACGGCCGATTCCCGCAACACCCTGCTCGACATCGCGCGCCATTATGACCTCGGCTACGACGACATCACGCTCGCCAATCCCGACGTGTCGATCTGGGTGCCCGGCGAGGGCACGCGCATCGTGGTGCCGACCGAGTTCATCCTGCCGCCGCGCCCCTGGGTAGGCATCGTGGTGAACATCCCGCAGCGGCGACTCTACTATTTCCCCCGCCACAAGGCCAAGGAGAAGGCGACGGTGGTGACGGTTCCGCTCGGCATCGCCCGCCCCGGCTGGCCGACGCCGCTGGGCTCGACGAAGATCGTCGCCAAGGAGAAGGACCCGTCCTGGGTCGTTCCGAAGAGCATCCAGGCGGAGCACCGCAGCCAGGGCGAGGCCAACTTCCCCGACTACTTCCCGCCCGGCCCCAACAACCCGATGGGCATGCTCGCGCTCGAAACCGGCTTTCCGGCAATCTTCATCCACGGCACCAACCGTCCCTGGGGCGTGGGCATGCAGGTGAGCCACGGCTGCATGCACCTCTATCCCGAGCACGCGGTCGAACTGTTCTCGCGCGTGCCGGTCGGGACGCCGGTGCGGATCATCAACGATCCGGTGATGGTGGGCGAGCGCGACCACCAGCTCTACCTCAGCGTATCCGCGCCGGTGAACGAGTATCCCGGCGACCAGGAAAGCCTGATGGTGCGGGCGATCGACGCCGTCTATGCGTTCAGGAAGCAGGCGAACACGGCGGAGATCGACTGGGACCGCGCGCGCGAAGCCGTGAAGGCGCAGCGCGTCCTGCCGGTGCCGGTCAGCGTCGGCGCACCGACGCTCGACGAGATCCTCGCCTCGCTCAAGCCCGAGCCCTATGCGTTCGAGCCCTACGGCATCGAGGCCAACGACGCCTTGCCGCCCGGCGCGCCGCGCCCGCCTGCCGCTGCAGGCAGCCCGGAGCCCGCCGCGGCGCCCTGAGCACGCGATGAACGATTCGCCGGAACCGGATCGCCCCGGGCCGGTCCATACCGGTGCCGGCGCCCCGGTGCCCCGTTCCGGGGCGACGACGCGGCGGCCACGACCAAGGAGACTGCATGCGCATGGCCGGCCACTCGCCGTCTGGAAGCTACTCGGAGGGCACGCCTCGCCACACCTGCCCGGCATGCAAGAGACACGGGCTCGTCCGCATCCGCCGGCGCTTCATCGACCGCCTGATCGGCCTTTTCGTGCGCCAGCGCCGCTATCGCTGCACCCATCCCGCATGCCTGTGGGAGGGCAACCTGCGGGAGAAGCGCCGCACGCAGCACCTCGCCTAGGCGCGCAGCACGGCCGGCGATAGCCGCACACCTCGTTCGGATTGGGAGACCTTCGCGTGGATACGTCGTCGCTGTTGTGGGGACTGCTGTTCGGCTCGATCGGACTGGGATTCTTCCTGTACGGCAAGCGCCAGCAGGCCTTCGTGCCGCTGTTGTCCGGCCTCGCCTTGATGGTCTTCCCGTATTTCGTCTCGAGCACGCTCGCGCTCGTCCTGATCGGCGCCGCGCTGGTGGCGCTGCCGTGGCTCGTGCGCGCCTGAAGGAGAAGGACGCGCCGTGTCTCGGCCCCGACCGATCCCGCAGGCCAGGAAGTTTCAACGCTGGGCCGCCCTCGCGCTCGTCGCCCTTGCCGCCTGCGCGCCCGTGCGCACCCCGCTGCCGACGGTGCCGGCGGTCGACCTCGCGCGCTACGCCGGTCGCTGGTATGAAATCGCGCGCCTGCCCAACCGCTTCCAGGCGATGTGCGCCTCCGACACCCAGGCGACCTACCGGCCGGCGGGCGAAGACGTGACCGTGCTCAACCAGTGCCGCACCGCGAGCGGCGAAGTCGAACGCGCGCAGGGCATCGCGCACGTGGTGCCGGGGAGCGGCGGCGCCAAGCTGCGCGTGAGCTTCTTCCGCCCCTTCTACGGCGACTACTGGGTCCTGGCGCTCGACCCGGATTACCGCTGGGTGCTGGTCGGCGAGCCGAGCCGGAAGTATGCCTGGGTGCTGGCGCGCCAGCCGGCGCTGCCGCCCGCGGCGCTCGACGCCCTGCTCGCACGCGCCGCCGCGCTCGGCTTCGACCGCCACGCCTTCATCCGGACGCCGCAATCCGGCGCCGCACGCTGAGCCGGACGCCCGCATGTCCACCCGGCTGCGCGCGCTCCAGGCCGACATCACGACGCTCGACGTCGACGCCATCGTCAATGCGGCCAACCCCACGCTGCTGGGCGGCGGCGGCGTCGACGGCGCGATCCACCGCGCCGCCGGACCGCAGCTGCTGGACGCGTGCCGCACGCTCGGCGGCTGCGCGACGGGCGACGCCAAGCTGACGCCGGGCTACCGCCTGCCGGCGCGCTTCGTGATCCATACCGTCGGCCCGGTCTGGCACGGCGGCGATCGGGGCGAACCCGATCTCCTGGCGTCGTGCTACCGCCGCGCGATCGAAGTCGCCGCCGAACACGGCGTCCGCACGCTGGCTTTTCCGGCGATCAGCACGGGCGTCTACGGCTATCCGTTCGAACCCGCCGCGCGCATCGCCGTCGCCACGGTCCGCGCCGCGACGCAGGCCGCGACCGCGCTCGACGAAGTCATTTTCTGCTGCCATACCGCCGCCGCGCTGGCGACCTACGAGACGCTGCTCGGCGCGCGCGCCTGACGCGCGGCGTCATCCCGCCGCGAATGGCGGTATGCTCCGCCCATGCGAGCGAACCCGCACGAGCCCTCCTTCGGCCGCCGCCTGTGGCTGCACGCGCTGTCGCTGCTGGCCTGGAAGCCGGCGACGCGGCCCTGGCATTTTCCGGTGCTCGCCTCGCTCTGCGTCGGCATTCCGGCACTGACGGGCGTGGCCGTCGGCCGCTTCGATGCCGGCGTGCTGGGGAGCATCGGCGGTCTGGTCATCCTCTACATGCCGCACACGCCGGTGCCGCACCGGATGGTGACGCTGGCCGTCAGCGCGCTCGGCCTCACCGCCTGCTTCGCGCTCGGCGTCGCTACCGGCTTCAATCCCTATCTCTCCGCTGCCACGCTCGGTCTGGTGACGGCCCTGGTGACGCTGGTCACCCGCTACTTCGCGCTGCCGCCGCCGGGAAGCTTCTTCTTCGTGCTGGTGACGGCCGTGGCCGGCACCCTGCCCTTCGACCCGGCGGCGCTGCCGGCGCACGTCGGCCTGTTCGTGCTGGGCGCCATCCAGGCCTGCCTGCTGGCGTTCTTCTACAGCCTGCTGGCCGGCAACCGGGCCCCCGCCGCGCCGCCGCATCGGCCACCCGCGCAGCCGGTCGCCGCACTCGTGCCGGACGTGGCGGTGATCGGCGCCTTCGTCGGCGGCTCGCTGCTGCTGGCGCAGTCGCTGGGCCTGCACAATCCGTACTGGGTGCCGATCTCGTGCGCGGCGATCATGCAGGGCGCGACCTTCCGCGCCGTGTGGCACCGCCAGGTCCACCGCATCGCCGGCACCGCGATCGGCATGGGCCTCACCTGGCTCATCTTCTCGCTGCCGTTCAACGCCTGGGGGCTGGTCGCCGTCATCATGGCGCTCAACTTCCTGGTCGAGTTCCTCGTCGTGCGCCACTACGGCCTCGCCGTCATCTTCATCACGCCGCTGACGGTGCTGCTCGCCGAGGCGTCGGCGATGAACGCCTCGCCCGACCAGCTGGTGCTGGCGCGCATGCTCGACATCGTGCTCGGCAGCGTGATCGGCTTCGTCGGCGGCGGCGTGCTGCATCACCCCGAGCTGCTGCGTGCGCTCGGCCTGCGCCGGCCGCGCGCGGAATAGCCGCGGCGACGATGGACCTGATCCTGATCCACGGCCTGGGCAGGACGCCGCTGTCGCTGCTGCGCCTGCGCCGCCACCTGCGCCGCGCCGGCCATCGCGCGCTGCTGTTCGGCTATTCGCCCACCTTCGAGACCCTGCACGGCGCGACGGCGCGCCTGCTGCGCCGCGTCGAACACCGGATTGGCGGCCGGCGCTACGCACTGGTCGGCCATTCGCTCGGCACCGTGCTGATCCGCCACGCGCTCCGCGGCCTTGCAAGCCATCCGCCCGCCGCCTGCTTCTTTCTCGCCCCGCCGCTCGTCGCGTGCCGGGCGGCGAAATTCTTCACGCGCTTTCGCGCCTTCCGGCTCGCGACCGGCGAGATGGGCCGCCTGCTCGCGGACGACGCGTTCATGGAAGACCTGCCGATGCCGCCCGGCCCGCTGCGGATCTATGCGGGAACCGCCGGGCCGCGCGCCGCGTGGCTGCCGTTCGGCGACGCGCCCAACGACGGCATCCTGAGCGTGGCGGAAGCGACCCGCGACCGACAGGCGCAGGTGCTGCAGGTGCCGGCGCTGCACACCTTCATCATGAATGCGCCGCAGGTCCGCGCGGACATCCTCGCCACGCTGGCGCGGCTCGAGGCGGTGCCAGCGTAGACGAATCGTTCGGCTGGATTTCCGCGCGCGCTCGCCCATAATGGGGATTCGCCCCCGTCCGCATAGCCGCCGGCCCGATGCCGGCACAGGAGTCCGCCATGATCCGCCTGCCGCAAGCCCTGAACGCCTGGGACACCCCGAACTTCCGCGACGTCGCCAAGCAGGAAATCACGCAGCTCGACGCCGGACTGCTGCCGCTGCAGCAGGGGCTGTCGTCCAGCAGCCACGTCACCGAAAGCCCGTTCCATCCGGTGATCCTCGCCAGCCACGCCGATGCCGACCGGATCTCCGTCAAGGCCGGCATCTTCTACACGGGCATCATCGCCGGCTGCAGCTGCGCCGACGATCCCACCCCGATCGACGAGCAGACCGAATACTGCATCGTGCGGTTCGACATCGACCGCACGACCGGCGACGCCACGGTGACGCTGCTGAACGAATAGCGCCGCCCGCTCAGGGCAGCAGAAGCTCGAACGCCGCGCCGCCTTCGTTGGACAGGCGCAGCGCGCCGCACCGGCCGTGGTTGTCGTGGCTCTGGGCGATCAGGCGCGCGAACTGCAGGCCGAGGCCGGTGCCGCTGCCGCGGATCGCGGTGCCGGCGGCGACGCTGTCGAGCACGTGCTGCGGATAGCCGGACGAGTCATCGGCCACCCGGAGCGCGAGGAACCCATCCCGCATGGCGGCTTCGATGCGGATGGCGCTACCCGCATAGCGCAGCGCGTTGTGGACGGCGTTGATCAGCGCCATGTTCACCAGGTCGCGATCGAAGAACCACAGGACGGGCACCTCGTCGGCAACGGCCGACTCGACGCGCAACCGCCCGCGTGCCAGCGCCCGCGTCTGCTCGGCGAGCTCGTGCACCAGGTCGTGCGGCGAGCAGGCGTCGATCATCGGATGGATCGGGCCGTTGGCCGCCTTGTAGATCAGCAGCGCCTGGTTCAACCGGTCGATCACCCCCTGGCACAGCAGGCGCGCCTCGTCGAGCGCGCCGTCGTGCGCCGGTTCGCCGTTGGGCGGAACGCCCTCGATGCTCATCGACAGCAGGCCGAGGCTGTTCTTCAGCTCGTGGATCAGCGCCGCGTAGAAGTCGCTGCCGGCGAAACTCATGCGGCGGACTTCCTGCGGATGCCGAAGCGGTTCTCCAGCTCCCGCATCTGCAGCCGCAGGCCGGCGATGCGGGCGTGCCCCGGCGCCTGCCGCTCGGCCTCGGCGAGGTAGGCGCGCGCGCTCTCGAGCATGCCTTCGTCCATGCCGACCTGGTCGAGATACTTGAGGATCACCCACACCGCGTTCATGATGATGCGCGGGTTGAAGGGCGCCTCGCCGCAGGCGGTCAGCAGCTTGTCGACGGCGCCGCGGAAGTCGCCGCGCTGGGCCAGCACGACGCCCTCGTTGTTGAGCTGGCGCACGTCGCCGGTGGCGGCGGACAGCACGCCGGCCCCGGCATCCGGCCGCCCGGCGTCGTCGTAGATGCGCCGCGCCTTGGCGAGCAGCGCGTCACTGTCGTGGGCGTTGCGCGCGACCTCGCCGACGATGGCATCGGCTTCGTCGTTGCGGCCGAGCGTCATGCAGGTCCCCGCGAGGTCCAGCATCAGCTGGGCATCGCCGCGCGCCCCGGCGGCGCGCAGGCGGGAGGCCTCGTCGAGCGCCTTCGCCGCGTCCTGCAGCGCGCCGTCGCGGGCATGCACCATGCTTTCGGTGACCGCCATCACGAGCTGTCCTTCGGGGCTCGCCTGCAGCGCGCTCTTGTTCCGCTTCAGGGTCTCGGCGGCGGCCTTGGCGTCCCCCTGCTCCAGCTGCACCCGGCACAGGTTGCCGTAATCGGCGGGGGTCACGAAGATGGAATGGCGCCCCTTCTCCAGCGCCTGGGCGTAGGCGGCACGCGCGGTGTCGAGATCGCCGTTGGCATGGGCGACCTCGCCCAGCTTCTGCTGTCGCCGCACCGTCTTGCCCGAGATCGCCACGCCCTGCTCGAGCGCCGCCTGCGCCGCCTCCGCGTTCTTCTGCGCCAGGCAGACATCCGACAGCAGGTCGTAGGCGGAGACCATCTCCGGCGCGTCATCGAGAACGTCGCGCAGCTCTCCCTCGGCCGCCTCGTCCTTGTTCTGCAGGTGCAGCGCACGCGCCAGGCCCAGCCGGGCCCAGGGGATGGCGCGCATGTTGATGACCTGCTGGTAGAGCGCCTCCGCCTCGTCGAAACGTCCCGCGGCGACCAGCAGCTCGCCCTTGAAGCGCATGGCGTCGACCGCGTATTTCGGCGTGGCGCGCATCAGCGCGTCGCAGCCGGCGATCGCGGCGTCCAGTTCCTGCGCCTCGAACTGCCGGTAGATCTCGCGGAAGGCACGCTTGCGCAGCAGGATGCCCTCGAGGCGGCTGCGCAGCACTTCGGCGCTGAACGGCTTGATCATGTAGTCGTCCGGCGCCAGCTCGGCGGTGGCGACGACCTTCTCGTAATACGACTCGGCGGTCACCATCATGAACACCGTCTCGAGCGCGATGAGGTGGCTGTGGCGCAGCTCCTCGAGCAGCTGCTGCCCGTCGCGCCCCTCCCCGAGGTTGAAGTCGCAGAGGATGAAATCGCAGTCGCGGTGCTTGATCTGGAAGATGGCCTCGGCGGCGTTCGCCGCCATCTGGATCTTGGTGATGCCGAAGTTCGCCAGGGTGAGCCGCAGCGCGTTGCGCATGCCGGGCGAATCGTCGACCACCAGCGCGCGCAGGGCGGCGTAGTCGATGGGAGGGTGGCCGGCGCTCGCCGGTTTGAGACTCATGGTCGAAGAAGATGCCGGTTTGTCAGTCGCGCCAGATGGGTGGCCGGTCGCCATCCGAAACAAGGGTTGACTGAGGTAACGGCAGTTTTTGCGGGAACTGAACCGCGCTGGACGCGGCGCGAGGCGCCGGAACGGCTCAGCGGCCGCGCGGGCCGAGCTCGAGTTCCTGGGGATAGGGCCGGCTCGGGTACTGGAAGGCGACGGGGCCGTCCGGCTGCGCATGGACGAACTGGCGCACGAAGGGGTCGTCGGACGTCTGCATGGCGGCCGCCTCGCCTTCGGCCACCACGACGCCGTCGTGCAGGAAATACACGTAGTCGGCGACCTTGAGCGATTCGGAGACGTCGTAGGTGACGACGATCGAGGTCAGGCCGAGGGCGTCGTTGAGGCGCCGGATCAGGTTGGCGATGGTGTTGAGCGAGATCGGGTCGAGGCCGGCGAAGGGCTCGTCGTACATGATCAGCATGGGGTCGAGCGCGATCGCCCGCGCCAGCGCCACGCGCCGCTCCATGCCGCCGGAGAGCTCGCTGGTCCGCAGCCCGTGCGCGCCGCGCAGCCCGACGGCGTGGAGCTTCATCAGCACCAGGTCGTGGATCACGTCTTCCGGCAGGTCGGTGTGCTCGCGCATCGGATAGGCGATGTTGTCGAATACGGAAAGGTCGCTGAACAGCCCGCTGACCTGGAACATCATCCCCATCTTGCGCCGCAGCGCATAGAGCGCCTTGTTGTCGAGCGTGTGCACGACCTGGCCGTCGACCGCGACACTGCCGCGCGCCGGCACGAGCTGGCCGCCGACGTGGCGCAGCAGCGTGGTCTTGCCGCAGCCGCTGACGCCGAGGATGGCGACCACCTTGCCGCGCGGGATCGCCAGATCGACGCCGCGCAGCACGGCCCGGTCGCCGTAGGCGAAATGCAGGTCGCGGATCTCGACCAGCGCGTCACCCATGCGCGGGGTCCTCAATCAGGGCCTCGGGCGACTCCAGCGCGGCCTTGACCGCGGCCAGGAACTGCACCGCGTCGCGGCCGTCGATCAGGCGATGGTCGTAGGTCAGCGCGAGATACATCATCGGCCGGATCACCACCTGGCCGTTTTCGGCGACGGGACGCTCCTGGATCGCGTGCATGCCGAGGATCGCGGACTGCGGCGGGTTGAGGATGGGGGTCGAAAGCAGCGAGCCGAACACGCCGCCGTTGGTGATCGAGAACGTGCCGCCGGCGAGCTCCTCGAGGGTGAGCTTCGCCTCGCGCGCGCGCCTGGCGAAATCGGCGATCGCGGCCTCGATCTGGGCCGGCGACAGCGTCTGCGCGCGGCGCAGGATCGGCACGACCAGGCCGCGCGGGCTGGAGATCGCGATGCCGATGTCGGCGTCGGCGTGCCAGACGATGTCGGTGCCGTCGATCGCGGCGTTGACGACCGGGAACTGCTCGAGCGCCTTGCACACCGCCCGCACGAAGAACGACATGTAGCCGAGCTTGACGCCGTGCTTCACCTCGAACTCGGCCTTGAAGCGCTGGCGCAGCTCGTTCACCGGCTGCATGTTCACCTCGTTGAAGGTGGTCAGCATGGCGGCCGCATGCTGCGCCGCGACCAGGCGTTCGGCGACGCGCTGGCGCAGGCGCGACATCGGCTCGCGCCGGCTCTGCGGCGGAATGGCCTGCGCCGCACCCGCTTCCGCGACCGGAAGCGGGATGCCGCCGCGCGGCGGCGCCGGTTCTGCGACGGGAAGCGGGGCGACCGGTTTCGATGCGGATGCGACGGCGGGCGGGATCGCCGGCTGGGCGACCGGCGGCGCGGCAGGTGCGGCCGCCGGCGCGATCGCGACGCCCTCGCCGGTCTCGATCACCGCGACCACCTCGTCCGCCTTGACGACGGCTCCCTCCGGCTGCCGGATTTCGACCAGCGTGCCCGAGGCCATCGCGGGGATTTCCAGGATCACCTTGTCGGTCTCGAGGTCGACCAGGGTCTCGTCGCGCGCGACCGCCTCGCCGACCTGCTTGCGCCACGGCAGCAGGGTGCCGCTGGCGACCGAATCGGACAGCTGCGGAACGCGCACTTCAATTTTCATACGGGGTCTCCAGGGCGTCGCCGATCAGCGCCTCGAGCTCGGCGCGGTGACGCGACACGTAGCCGGAGGCAGGAGCCGCGGCGGCGGGCCGGCCGGCGTAGTGGAAACGGTGGCCGGCCGGCGCGCAATGATTGAGGTGGTGCAGGGTCTGGAACCACGCGCCCTGGTTCATCGGCTCTTCCTGCGCCCACACGAAGGTGGCGGCATGCGGATAGCCGTTGAGGGTCTCGCGGAGCGCATCCTCGGGGAACGGGTAGAGCTGTTCGACGCGCGCGATCGCCACGCCGTCGAGGCCACGGGCGGCGCGCGCCGCCTCGAGGTCGAACCACACCCGCCCGCTGCACAGCACCACGCGCGTCGCCTGCTGCGGGGCGCGGGGGTCGTCGATCACCGGGCTGAAGGCGCCGCTGCTGAGGTCCGCGAGCGAGGACGTCGAGGCCGGATGCCGCAGCAGGCTCTTCGGGCTCATGATCACCAGCGGCTTCCTCGTCGGGCGCACGATCTGGCGCCGCAGCAGATGGAACAGCTGCGCCGGCAGGGTCGGGACGCAGACCTGGATGTTGTCCTGGGCGCACAGCTGCAGGAAACGCTCGAGCCGCGCCGACGAATGCTCCGGCCCCTGCCCCTCGAAGCCGTGCGGGAGCAGCAGGACCAGGCCGCACAGACGGCCCCACTTGGCCTCGCCGCTGGTGATGAACTGGTCGATCACGACCTGGGCGCCGTTGACGAAATCGCCGAACTGCGCTTCCCACACCACCAGGGTGTCGGGCGCCGCCGTGGCGTAGCCGTATTCGAACGCGAGCACGGCTTCTTCCGACAGCAGCGAATCGATGATGGTGAAATCGCCCTGGCGGTCGTGCAGGTGCTCGAGCGGGACGTAGACGCCGCTCTGCCGGCGTTCGCGCTTCTGGTCGTGCCAGACCGCGTGACGATGGAAGAAGGTGCCGCGCGCCGAATCCTGGCCCGAGATGCGCACGTTGTGGCCGGCGTCGAGCAGGCTGGCGTAGGCCAGCGTCTCGGCGTAGCCCCAGTCGACCGGAAGCTCGCCCGCCCGCATCCTGCGGCGGTCGTCGAGGACCTTCTGCACGCGCGGGTGGAGTTCGATCTCGTGGGCCAGCGTGGTGATGCGTTCGCCGAGGAAATCGAGCCGCGCAGCCGGCACCGCGGTCGGCACCTCCGGCACGGCCTTGCCGCGGAAGCGGCCCCAGTTCATCCCGTAGGTTTCCTTGAAGTCGGTCTCGAGCGGCGGACGCAAGGGCTCGCCATGCTCCAGCCGTGTGCGGCAGGCATCGACCAGGTCGTCGACCTGGGCCTGCGTCAGCACGCCCTCCTCGACCAGGCGCTGCGCATACAGCACACGTGCGCTCGGGTGCGCATTGATGCGGCGGTACATCAGCGGCTGCGTGGCGAGCGGTTCGTCCTGTTCGTTGTGGCCATGGCGGCGATAGCAGACCAGGTCGATGAAGACGTTCTTGTGGAAGGTGTAGCGGAAATCGACCGCTGTCTGCACCGCGAACGCGACCGCCTCGGGGTCGTCGCCGTTGACGTGCAGCACCGGTGCCTCGACCATCTTGGCGACGTCGGTGCAGTAGAGCGTCGAGCGCACGTCGCGCGGATCCGAGGTGGTGAAGCCGATCTGGTTGTTGATGACGATGTGGATCGCGCCGCCGTTGCGGAAGCCGCGCGTCTGCGACATGTTGAGGCTTTCCATCACCACGCCCTGCCCCGACAGCGCGGCGTCGCCGTGCAGGATCACCGGCACCACCTCGTAGCCGAGCACGTCGCCGCGACGGTCCTGGCGCGCGCGCACCGATCCGCGCACGACCGGATGCACGATTTCGAGGTGCGACGGATTGAACGCCAGCGCCAGGTGGACCGGGCCGTAGGGCGTGGCGACGTCGGTGGAAAATCCCTGGTGGTACTTGACGTCGCCCGACAGCGGCGTGTCGGGGTCGCCGTTCGCCGGCTCCTCGTAGAGGCTGTCCACCGCGCGTCCCATGATGTTGACCAGCACGTTGATGCGCCCGCGGTGCGCCATGCCCATCACGACTTCCTTGGCGCCGTGGCGCGCGCAGCGGCTGATCACCTGGTCGAGCAGCGGGATCAGGCTTTCGCCGCCTTCGAGCGAGAAGCGCTTCTGGCCGACGTGGCGGGTGTGCAGGAATTTCTCCAGCGTCTCGGCATCGGTCAGGCGCTTGAGCAGCTGCTTCTTCAGATCGGCCGACACGCCGAAGCGGCCCTGCGCGGCCTCGATGCGCTCCTGCAGCCAGCGCTTGCGCGCGACGTCGGTGATGTGCATGTACTCGACGCCGACGTGGCCGCAGTATGCGCTGCGCAGGCGGCGCAGGACGTCGGCGAGCGTGGTGCGGCCGACGCCGAACAGCGAGCCGGTGTCGAACTCGCGCGCAAGGTCGGCCTCGGTCAGCCCGTAGTGCTCGGGATCGAGCTCGGGCGTGGGCGGCGGCTCGAAGCGCTGCAGCGGATCGAGCTCCGCCTTGCGCACGCCCAGGTAGCGATAGGCGTTGATGAGCCGCAGCACCGCGATCTGCGCCGCGTCGGAACCCGCCGCGGCCCCCGGCACCGGCTGCGCCAGCCAGGACGCCAGCGCCTCGTCGGAGAACTGCTCCAGGTAGGCGACGTTGCCGCCATGCAGCGGCGAGGTCGGGAGCCAGTCGGGCGCGCTCATGCCTTGGCTATGCGCGGGGGCTCACGCCCCGCGCCGGTCGAGCGGAACGAAGTCGCGCCGCGTGTGCCCGGTGTAGAGCTGGCGCGGCCGGCCGATCTTGTGCGCGGGGTCGGACAGCATCTCGTGCCATTGCGCGACCCAGCCGGCGGTGCGCGCCATCGCGAACAGCGCGGTGAACATGCTGGTCGGGATGCCCATGGCGCGGAAGATGATGCCGGAATAGAAATCGACGTTGGGATAGAGCTTGCGCTCGATGAAGTACTCGTCCTCCAGCGCGATGCGCTCGAGCTCGAGGGCGATCTTGAACTGCGGGTCGTCGCGCAGGCCGAGCTCGTCGAGCACCTCGTAGCAGGTGTGGCGGATGATGGAGGCGCGCGGATCCATGTTCTTGTAGACGCGATGGCCGAAGCCCATCAGCCGGAACGGGTCGGACTTGTCCTTGGCGCGGCGGATGAATTCCGGGATCTTGGAGACGTGGTCCATCTCCTCCAGCATGCGCAGCACCGCCTCGTTGGCGCCGCCGTGCAGCGGCCCCCACAGCGAGGCCATGCCGCTCGCGATGCAGGCGTAGGGGTTGGCGCCGCTGGAGCCGGCCAGGCGCACGGTCGAGGTCGAGGCGTTCTGCTCGTGGTCCGCGTGCAGGATGAAGATGCGGTCGAGCGCGCGCGCCAGCACCGGGTTCGGCGCGTAGTCCTCGCACGGCGTCGCGAACATCATGTGCATGAAGTTCTCGGCGTAGGTCAGCCGGTTCTGCGGATAGACGAAGGGCTGGCCCTCGTTGAACTTGTAGGCCCACGCCGCGACGGTCGGGATCTTCGCGATCAGGCGGTGCGCGACGATTTCGCGGTGCGCCGGATTGAAGTTGTCGAGCCCGGCATGATAGAAGGCCGACATCGCGCCGGTGACGCCGATCATCACCGCCATCGGATGCGCGCTGCGGCGGAAGCCGCGGAACACGTTCTCCATCTGGTCGTGCAGCAGCGAATGGTGGCGGATCGACTGCACGAAGGCCTGCTTCTGTTCGGCCGTCGGCAGCTCGCCGTGCAGCAGCAGGTAGCTGACCTCCATGTAGTCCGACTGGTAGGCCAGCTGGTCGATCGGGTAGCCGCGGTAGTACAGCAGGCCCTGGTCGCCGTCGATGTAGGTGATCGCCGAGGTGCAGCTCGAGGTCGCGGTGAAGCCGGGGTCGTGCGTGAAATAGCCGTGGGCGCCGAGCGAACGGATGTCGATCACCGGCTTGCCGTAGGTGCCCTCCTCGATCGGCAGTTCGATCGATGGGCTGCCGTCGCTGAACGTGAGGGTGACGGTTTTTTTCATCTTGCTTCTCGAAAATGTTGCAGGCGTCGAACGAGCGCGTCGAGGTCCGCATCGCCCGCAGGCGACCGACCTTGCAGCCGGTCCAGGATCTCCATGTCCGGCAGGTCCAGCAGCCGCTCGAGCGCGGCCGTCTCGTGAGGTTGAAGTGTAGCGCGGTGCGCGGCCCAAAAGCCACCCAGCCAGCAATCCAGCTCCAGCAGGCCGCGTCGGCAGCGCCACCTGATTCGATCGGGTTGGGGTCCGTCTTCACCCCCGCTCCCGCTCGCGGGAGAGGGCCGGGGAGAGGGCCTGTCAGACACGGCGCTTGACCAGCAGCGACTTGATGCGCCCGATCGCCTCGGTCGGATTGAGCCCTTTCGGGCAGGCATCGACGCAGTTCATGATGCCGCGGCAGCGGTACAGCCGGTACGGATCCTCGAGATTGTCGAGGCGCGCGGACATCGCCTCGTCGCGGCTGTCGGCGATGAAGCGCCAGGCCTGCAGCAGGCCGGCCGGGCCGACGAACTTCTCGGGATTCCACCAGAACGACGGGCAGGACGTGGTGCAGCACGCGCACAGGATGCACTCGTAGGCGCCGTCGAGCAGCGCGCGGTCCTCGGGGCTCTGCAGGCGCTCGACCTCGGGTTCGGGCGCCTCGTTGACCAGCCAGGGCTTGATCGAGCGGTACTGGCGGTAGAACGGCTCCATGTCGACGACGAGGTCGCGGATCACCGGCAGCCCCGGCAGCGGCCGCACCTCGATCGGCTGCTTGAGCTCGCCGAGCGGGGTGATGCAGGCGAGGCGGTTGCGGCCGTTGACGTTGACCGCGTCCGAACCGCACACGCCTTCGCGGCACGAGCGGCGCAGCGACAGCGTCTCGTCCTGCGCCTTGATCGCGATCAGCGCGTCGAGCAGCATCTTGCCGGCCGGATCGATGTCGAGCTCGACGTCCTGCATGCGCGGCTCGGCGTCGGTTTCCGGATTGAAGCGGTAGAGGCGGAACTTCATCAGTACACCCGTTCCTTCGGCCGGATCGACTCCACCGTCAGCGGCTTCAGCCGCACCGGCTTGGTGTCGATCTGGTCGCCTTCGCGCGAATACAGCGTATGCCGCAGCCAGTTGTCGTCGTCGCGCTGCGGGAAGTCCTCGCGCGTGTGGGCGCCGCGGCTCTCGGTGCGCGCCAGCGCCGAGACCAGCGTCGCGCGCGCGACGCCGACGAGGTTCTCCAGTTCGAGCGCCTCGATGCGCGCGGTGTTGAAGACGCGACTGGTGTCCGTGAGCCCGGCGTGGGCGAGGCGGGCTTCGAGTTCGTCGAGCTTCGCGAGTCCCTCGCGCAGCACGGCCTCGGTGCGGAACACGCCGCAATGCGTCTGCATGGCCCGCCGCAGGTCGTCGCTGATCGCCGCGACGCGCTCGCTGCCCGGGCGTTCCCAGCGCGCCAGGCGGGCGCGGCTGGCGTCGGCGGCCTCCGCCGGCAGCGGCCGCGGATAGGGGTTGTCGCGCAGGGTGTCGAGCATGTGGCGGCCGGCGGCACGACCGAACACGACGAGATCGAGCAGCGAGTTGCCGCCCAGGCGGTTGGCGCCGTGTACGGACACGCACGCGCATTCGCCGACCGCGTAGAGGCCCGGCACCGGTTCCTCCGGCCCGAAGCGCGCCGGTGCGACGACCTGGCCGTGCAGGTTGGTGGGGATGCCGCCCATCATGTAGTGCGCGGTCGGTGCGACCGGGATCGGCTTCTCGGCCGGATCGACGCCGGCGAAGCGGATGGCGAGCTCGCGGATGCCGGGCAATTTCTGCGCGATGGCGGCCTCGCCCAGGTGGTCGAGCTTGAGATGGACATAATCGCCGCCGCCTTGATTGGAGGCAGCCCCGCAGCCGCGCCCCTCGGCGATCTCGATCGCGATCGCGCGCGCCACGACGTCGCGCCCGGCGAGGTCCTTCGCATGCGGCGCATAGCGTTCCATGAAGCGCTCGCCGTCCTTGTTCAGGAGATAACCGCCCTCGCCGCGCACGCCCTCGGTGATGAGGCAGCCGACGCCGGCAATGCCGGTCGGGTGGAACTGCCAGAACTCCATGTCCTGCAGCGGCAGCCCGGCGCGCAGCACCATGCCGAGCCCGTCGCCGGTGTTGATCATGGCGTTGCTGGTGTTGCCGAACACGCGCCCGGCGCCGCCGGTGGCGAGCAGCGTTGCGCGCGCCTCGATCAGCAGCGGCTCGCCGGTCTCGATGCTCATCGCCGTCACGCCGAGGCAATAGCCTTCGGCGTCGCGCACCAGGTCGAGCGCGAAGTACTCGTCGAAGAACTGCGTGCGGTGCTTGATGTTCTGCTGGTAGAGCGTGTGCAAGAGCGCGTGCCCGGTGCGGTCGGCGGCGGCGCAGGTGCGCGTCGCCTGGTCGCCGCCGAAATGCTTCGACTGGCCGCCGAACGGCCGCTGGTAGATCCTGCCGTCGTCCAGCCGCGAGAACGGCAGGCCCATGTGCTCCAGCTCGTACACGGCCGAGGCCGCCTCGCGACACATGAACTCGATCGCGTCCTGGTCGCCGAGCCAGTCGCCGCCCTTGACCGTGTCGTACATGTGCCATTCCCAGCGGTCGTCGTCGACGTTGGCGAGCGCGGCGGTGATGCCGCCCTGCGCCGACACGGTGTGCGAACGGGTCGGGAAGACCTTCGACACCACCGCGACCTTGTAGTCGGAGCGCGCGAGCTGCAGCGCCGCACGCAGGCCGGCGCCGCCGCCGCCGATGATGAGCGCGTCGAAGCGGCGCGTGTTCATCGCCCCGCCTGCCCGGCCGTCGCGCGATCGATCGCCGGCGAAGTCATGGCGCGCCCAGCGTGCCCAGCCACGCCGTCAGCGGCTCGGCGGCGTGCTCGAGCATGTCGACATGGCCGCCGGGCAGTTCCAGATACGTGCTGCGGTCGTTCGCCGGCAGGCGCTCGAACAGGGCACGGCGGTTGTAGGGAAGCGGATCGCGCTCGCCGACCGCCCAGAAAACCGGCTGGCGGATCTGCCCCAGGGCAGCGTGCGTGCCTGGAAACGTCGCGGCGTCATGGTAGGAGAGCAGCACGGCCGGCGTCGCGATCAGCGTATCGGTGAACGTGCGGTTGGCCTTGCCGACATTGGTGACGGAGAAGCGCGCCGTCTCGTCGCCTCGCCCTTCGGCCAGCATCTGCTTCGCCTGCGCGACGGCCGGCGCCACGGCGTCCTGGCTCTTTCGCGCGAGGTCGATCATGCCGGCGGGCGCCAGCATGAAGCGCCCCACCACGGCGGTGGGCGGGTCCGCAGGCCGGTACAGGATCGCGGCCATGCCGCCGTAGCTGTGGCCGCCGACCACGACCCTGCCGCCCGATTGCGCTGCGAGCGCCACCGCGGCGTCGACGACCTCCATCGCCTGCGCGAGCGTGCCGGTCCAGTGTTCGCCGGCCCACGGCATGCGCGGCGCGACGACCGCATAGCCGGCAGCGTTGAGTTTCGCGTACAGGGCCTGGTAGTCCGGCTTGTCGGGGTCGGAGCCCTTGCCATGGATGAAGACCAGGGCGAGGCCCTTGCCGGGTTCGCCGTACAGGCTGGCCTGGGTGGTCAGGCCGGACGGCGTGCTCAGGCTCGCCGCCCACGACGTCGCCGTGCACAGGCAGGCGAGCAGGATCAGGAGTCGTTGCAGCATGCTTTCCTCCCCGATTCGATACGAACGCGGCGCCTCATGGCCACAGCGCCATCAGCAGCACGATCTCGCTCGCGGCGAGCGTGACGATCACCGCGAGATAAAGCGCGAGCCGCAGCCACACCGGATGGACGTAGTCCATGAAGATGTCGCGCATGCCGACCCAGGCGTGCAGCGCGAGCGCCGTCATCGTCAGCAGCAGCAGCGCGCGCACCCACAGCGGTGCGAACAGGGCCCGCCAGCCGGGGAAATCGACCGGCAGCGCGCCCAGCAGACGGACGGCCAGCGCCGGCACGGCCAGCGCGAGCAGCACCGCCGTCGCCCGCTGCACGAGCCAGGTTCCGGTGCCGGTATGCGATCCGGTGGCCGACTTCATGCGAACAGCCTCGCCGCCGCGACAAGCGTCACCAGGCCGGACGCCGCGATCACCGCGAGGCTGGTCCGGCGCGCCTGCGCGAGCGCCGTGCCCCGGTGCACGTCGAGCCCCAGATGCCGCAGGCCGGCGAACAGGTGGTGGCTGAACGCCCACACGAGCACGAGCAGAACGAGCCGCGCGAACGGGTGCGCGAGCGCATCGGCCATCCGGCCGAAGGCGGCCTCATCCGTCAGCGAAACGGACAGCGCCCACGTGCCGAGCGGCACCGCCAGGAACAGCAGCGCGCCGGACACCCGATGCAGGATCGACACCCAGCCCGGCAGCGGCAGGTGGATGCGCAGCAGATCGAGATGGACGGGGCGTGCGACGGGCTTCACGGCACGTTGCGGAATCGGCTCAGGCCCGCCGGGTCTTTTTCGCGCCCGCCCGGGCCGGCTTCTTCGCGGCGGCCTTCGCCACCGCCTGCGGCACGCGCTGCGCGAGGCGCGGGTCGAAAGGCTTGGGCAGGATGTAGTCGGGACCGAACTTGAGCTGCTTCAGCTTGTAGGCCTTCAGCACCGAGGCCGGCACCCGTTCGCGCGCCAGCTCGGCCAGCGCATGCACCGCGGCGATCAGCATGTCCTGGGTGATCTCGCGGGCGCGCGCGTCGAGTGCGCCGCGGAAGATGAAGGGGAAGCCGAGCACGTTGTTGACCTGGTTCGGGTAGTCCGAGCGTCCGGTCGCCATGACGAGGTCGCTGCGCGCGGCCTTCGCCTTCTCCGGGAGGATCTCGGGGTTGGGATTGGCGAGTGCAAAGACGACCGGCTTGTCGGCCATGCTCTTCACCATCGCCGGGCTCACCAGGTTGGCGCCGGAGACGCCGACGAAGACGTCGGCACCGGCCATCGCCTCCTCGAGCGTGCGCAGCCTGGTCTGGCGCGCATACGCCTTCTTGAAGGCATTGAGGTCGGTGCGGCCCTTGTGCACCACGCCCTTCGAGTCGACCAGCAGGATGTTCGACTTCTTCGCGCCCATCGCGACCAGCAGATTCAGCGAGGCGATGCCCGCCGCGCCGGCACCCAGGCAAACGATCTTCGCCGTCTCCAGCGACTTGCCCTGCACATGGAGCGCGTTGATCAGGCCGGCGCAGATGATCGTCGCCGTGCCGTGCTGGTCGTCGTGGAACACCGGAATGTCGAGCTTCTTCTTCAGCGCGGCCTCGATCTCGAAGCAGTGCGGCGCGGCGATGTCCTCGAGGTTGATTCCTCCAAAAGTCGGGGCGATTGCCTCGACCACCTTGATGAAGTCCTGCGGCGATTTCGCGTTGACCTCGATGTCGTAGACGTCGATGCCGGCGAATTGCTTGAACAGCACGCCCTTGCCTTCCATCACCGGCTTGGCGGCAAGCGGGCCGCGGTCGCCGAGGCCGAGGATGGCGGTGCCGTCGGTGATGACCGCGACGAGGTTGCCCTTGTTGGTGTAGTCGTAGGCCTTGGCAGGATTCTTCGCGATTTCCAGCACCGGCTGCGCGACGCCGGGCGTGTAGGCGAGCGAGAGATCGGCCTGGGTGGAACACGGCTTGGACGACTCGACCGAAAGCTTGCCGGGCTTCGGCAGGCGGTGATAGTCGAGGGCTTTCTTCTTGAGGGCGGCTTGGCTCATGGACAGACGGGCGAGCGGATTGAACAAGCTCGCATTATCGCGGATTTGTCCGCCCTTGGCCCGTCATCGGGCCTGTTCCTAGTCCTTCCAGATCTTGAGCTGGGCGCGCAGCCGCGCGACGGCCTGCGAATGCAGCTGGCAGACGCGCGATTCGGACACGCCGAGCACCGCGCCGATCTCCTTCAGGTTCATGTCCTGCTCGTAGTACATGCCCATCATGCTGCGCTCGCGCTCGGGCAGATGGTGGATCGCCGCGATCAGGCTCGCGCGGAAGCCCTCGTCCTCCAGCACCGCCAGCGGGTCGCTGGCGCCGTCGACGAGGTAGCGCTCGAGGAAGCTGGCGCTGTCCTCGTCCGAAAAATCCTCGTAGTACAGCAGCTGCGAGCACTTCACGTCGCCCAGCATCGCCTGGTACTGCTCGATCGGCATGCCGAGCTCGGCGGAAATTTCCTGCTCGGACGGCGATTTGCCGTTGCGCTGCTCCAGGCGGTGGATGGCCGCCTCGATCTGGCGCGATTTCTGCCGCACGTGGCGCGGCAGCCAGTCGGCCTCGCGCAGTTCGTCGAGCATCGCGCCGCGGATGCGCTGGGTGGCATAGGACTCGAACTGCGCGCCCTGGGTGCCGTCGAAGCGGGCGACGGCGTCCATCAGGCCGATCAGCCCGACCTGGATCAGGTCGTCGACTTCGACGCTGGCGGGCAGGCGCGCCATCATGTGGTACGCGATGCGCTTGACCAGCGGCGCATACTTCGTGACTTGTTCGTCTTGCGACGAGGGTTTACCGGCCATGTTTCAGGTGTTTCCTGTTCTTGTTCAGCGAGCGCTCGCGCTCGTCTCCTCGCCCGCCATTCTAACGGCAAGCGCGGCAAATGCATCATCCTCCTGCGCCGCGCTGTAGACCCGTTCCTGCACGCGTTCGCCGAGGAAATGGCCGCATGCGGCGCGCACCCGCTCGCATGCCGCCGCGTCCCCCAGCAGTCCGATCGGGCCCCCGGCGCCGACATGCGCCAGCGACTTCACGATGCCGTAGGCCCGGAACAGCGAAGCATGGGCCGCGTGCACCTCGATGATCACGGCGCCGGGGGCGGCCGGCAGCGATGGCGCGCCGGCTGCCTCGTCGGTGTCGAACAGCACCGTGTCATAGCCTTGCAGCGCGGCATGCCGCATGACTTCGTCCGCGCGCGCGCCGGGCGCGTGCCATCCCTCGCCGCCGGCCAGCGGAATCGTCTGCAGCCGGCCGCGGGCGAGCTGCTGGCGCCAGTCGAACAGCGGACGTGCGGGGGCATCGCCGAAGAGGCGGGCGCCGGCATCGACGACCAGCGTATGCCGGCCGCGCTCCCGCAGCGCGCGCGCCAGCCGGATGACGCATTCGGCGGCGTCCGAGTAGACGAGGAGATGACGCGCCTGCTGCGCAGTGCTGCGTCGACGCAGTCCGGCGGCCTGGTCAGCCACCGTGCGGGCCGCTCATGGCGCGGCGCTCGGCACGTTCCGCCTCGACGCCGGCAAACAGGGGCCAGTCCTCGGCCTCCAGCGCGTAGGGCGTCACGAGCTGGCCGCCTTTGAGCGCGCGATCGATCAGATAGGCGGCGCTCGGCGCGTGCAGGTCCTCCGGAACCCGCTGGCCGCCGGCAACATAGGCCAGCGGCAGCCGGTGGCGGATCAGGCCGTCCAGCGCCGCCCCCGGCTGCGGTGTCTCGTCGAGCTTGGTGAGGATGCAGGCCGCGGCACCCGCGCCGAAGGTCGCCACGGCCTGCTCGATCGCCGCGCCCTGCTGGTTGGCGGCGATCACCGCGATGCGGCTCACGCCGGATGCGTCGAGCGCCTGCCCCGCGCGGGCACGCGGGTCGGCCGGGGCGAATCCGGCGGTATCGACCAGGACCAGCCGCGTGGCAGCGAGTCCGGCCAGCGCCTGCCGCAGCTGCGCGGCGTCCTCGCAAACATGGAAGGAAACGCCGAGGAGTTCGGCATAGATCTGCAGTTGCGCCGCCGCCCCGACGCGGTGCGCGTCGGCCGCCACCAGCGCGACCTGCGCCGCCCCGTGGCGCTCGACGCCGCGCGCCGCGAGCTTGGCAAGCGTCGTGGTCTTGCCTGCCCCCGTCGATCCCACCAGCGCGTAGCGTCCGCCGCCGGCCAGCATGTCGTCCTCACGCCCCTGCACCGGAAGATTGCGGATCAGCACCTGGCGCAGCCAGCGCTGCGCCGCGGCGGCGTCGAGCCCGCGCGGCAGGCGGGCGGCAAGCGTGCGCGCCAGCGCACTGCCGAATCCCGCCGCGAACAGCGACTGCAACAGCGCGACCCGCACCGGATCGCGCCGCCGCGCCGTGCCCCAGGCAAAACCCGCCAGCTGGTTCTGCAGCAGGCCGCGCAGGCGTGCCAGCTCCTGCAGGATGCGCGAACTGCCGCCCGCCTCGCTCGCGGATTCCGGCGCCGGGACTGCCAGCTCGGCGTAGGCGCTGGCCAGCAGTTCGACGCCCTGCGGATGCGGCCGCGTCGACAACACCACGGCGTCGTCGCCGAGTTCCCGCCGGACCCGGTCGAGGCCTTCGCGCGCGTTCGCCGCGACGATGCGCTTGACGCTCATTGGCCAGGCTCCAGCGTCAACTCCGTGCTCACCTGCACCACCTTGTCGGCGGGCACCTCCGCGTAGGCGATCACCGACAGCCTGGGCACGGCGCGGCGCAGCAGGCGCGACAGCACCGCCCGCAGTCCGGGCGAAGTCAGCAGCACCGGCGGATACCCTGCCGCCTCCTGCTCGGCCACGGCCCGCTCGCCGGCATCCGCAAGCGCGTCGAGCGTGGCCGGCGACAGCAGCGCCTCGCCCTCGTCACCCATCTCGTTCAGCAGGCTCGTCTCGGCGGCCGGGGACAGCCCGATCACGTGCAGGGTGCCGCTGCCCTCGAACAGGCGGTCGACGATGCTGCGCCCCAGCGCGGCGCGCACGGTTTCCACCAGATCGTCGATCGCCTGGCTCTTCGGCGCCCGCGCAGCGAGCGTTTCGAACAGCGTCCGGCTGTCGCGGATCGAGACGTTCTCGGCGATGAGCTGCTGCAGCACGGCCTGCACGCTGGTCAGCGGCAGATGGCGCGGCGTGACGTCCTCGACGAGGCCCGGATGGCTGCGCGCCAGCGTGTCGAGCAGCTGCTGCACCTCGGTGCGCCCCAGCAGCTCCGGCGCGTGCTGGCGGAAGACCGCCTCGACCTGGCGCGCGATCAGTTCGTCGAGCTGGAACACCACGAAACCGCGCAGCTCGGCTTCCTCGGTCCGGCCCGCATCGATCCATACGCCGGGAAGAGCGGTCAGCGGATCCGCTCCGGGCGTACCGTCGATCCGTCCGAGCACCTCCCCCATGTCGACCGCGAGCACCTGCCCGCCCGGCAGTTCGCCATGCCCGACGTCGACGCCCTTGAGCGTGATGCGGTAGGCGTTCGGCTTGAGTTCGAGGTTGTCGCGCACGCGGATCAGCGGCACCACCAGCCCCATGTCGGTGGCGAAGCGACGCCGTGCCTCGGTGATCCTGTTCAAAGCCGCCCCGCCCTGGTTGCGGTCGACCAGCGGAATCAGCCGATAGCCGACCTCGAGCGCAAGCACGTCCACCGGCGGGATATCCGCCCAGGTGACGTCCACCGGCATGCTGTCCGCTTCGTTCACCTCCTCCGGCTCGACGTCGAAGAAGGCAGCGGTGCGCTGGCGCCGCAGCAGCAGGAAGCCGACGCCGGCCAGCACCGCGCCGATGGTGAGGAAGGCGAGGTGCGGCGTGCCGGGAATAATCCCCAGCGTGCCCAGCACGGCGGCGGCGACGTAGAGGGTCTGCGGACGGCCGAAGACCTGGCTGGAAAACTCGCGCGACAGGTCCTGCTCGCTCGATGCCCGGCTGACCACGATGCCCGCCGCCGTCGAGATGACCAGCGCGGGGATCTGCGTCACGAGGCCGTCGCCGACGGTCAGGAGCGCGTAGCGGCCGAGCGCCTCGCCGACGCCGAGATTGTGCTGCAGCAGGCCGACTGCGACGCCGCCGATCAGGTTGACGACGAGAATGATCATGCCGGCGACGGCATCGCCGCGCACGAACTTGGAGGCGCCGTCCATCGCCCCGTAGAAGTCTGCCTCGCGGCCGATCTCGCCGCGCCGCGCGCGCGCTTCGGATTCGTTGATGAAGCCGGCGTTGAGGTCGGCGTCGACGGCAAGCTGCTTGCCCGGCATCGAATCCAGCGTGAAGCGCGCCGCGACCTCGGCGATGCGTCCGGCGCCCTTGGTGATGACGACGAAGTTGATGATCACGAGGATCGTGAACACCACGAAGCCGACGGCGATGTTGCCGCCGACCAGGAAATTGCCGAAGGACTCGATCACCTTGCCGGCCGCATCCGGCCCGGTGTGGCCCTGCATCAGGATGATGCGGGTCGACGCGACGTTGAGCGACAGCCTCAGCAAGGTCGTCAGCAGCAGCACCGTGGGAAACACGGAAAAGTCCAGCGGGCGCCGCGCGTTCAGGCTCACCAGCAGGACGATCATCGCGAGCGCGATGTTCAGCGTGAACAGCACGTCGAGCATGAAGGTGGGCAGCGGCAGCACCATCATCGCCAGGATCAGCAGCACGAGGCCGGGCACCGCGAGGCGGTTCGCCGGCAAGCCCATCACCATCACGCCCTGCGCGCTCACCCGATCACCTCGTCAATCGCATTGGGCCTAGCGTTCGCCCCCGCGCCCGCAAGCGGGAGAGGGTTGGGGAGAGGGCTCGCATTGGGCCTGGCGTTCGCCCCCTCGCCCGCCTGCGGGAGAGGGTTGGGGAGAGGGCCCGCATTGGGTCTGGCATTCGCCCCCTGCCCCGCCTCCTGCTGGCGGCCGCGCATCTGCGCCCGGACTTCCGGATTGACCTCGGCCTCGCGGGCCTCCGCGAGCACCTCCTGCCACGTCATCGCATGCCGGCGCAGGTAGCGCCACCAGCGCCAGCCGGCATCGAGCGCCGCCGCCAGCGCGAGCGCCGCCGCCAGCACCAGCACCCCGCGCCCGATCCAGGCTGCGGTCCGCTCGAGCGCGACGCCGGGTTCGCTTCCGGCCAGGCTTTGCACGCCCGGCCAGCCGCTTGCCAGCGCCCAGCCGACCGCCCCGGCGGCGAGCGCGAGCTTGAGCAGTGTGAGCGTTCCATCGAACAGGGATTCCGGCGAGAACAGGCGCGCGACCGCCCGCAACGGCTCGATCCGCGTGAAGTCGGCGCGCGTCGCATGCGGCGCGAACACCCAGCCCGACAGCAGGACGGGGGCGACCAGCGCGGACACGCCGATGGCAGCCAGCACCGGCGCCAGGGCGAACAGGGTGGCCCAGGCCGCGTCGAGAAACGCCGGCGACAGGGGCTGCGCCGCGTGGAGGAAGGCCGCTTCGGTCAGCGCCTGCAGTGCGGCCAGCAGGCGCGGGGCTCCCCAACTCAGGCCGGCCAGTGCCGCCAGCAGAACGAGCCACGCCGTCAGCTCGCCGGAACGCGGCACGTCGCCGGCGCTGCGCGCCTCGTGGAGGCGCCGCGCGCTTGCCGGTTCGGTACGGGAAAGATCGGTCTCCTCGGCCATGGTCCTCTCGTGTTTCGGAGCAGTCTAGCACGAGCGGGAACGGCTTTTGCGTGGCGGCGAAGCGGGGGCGCCGGCTACCTAAATCCGGCAAAATCCATTACCCTGACGCTTGCCGAATCGGACCGCCCGTTCGGGGCCGCAGACAAGCCGGCAATCAACACAATAAATCATCTCTGGAGGAGCAACCCATCATGCGCACCATGCGTCTCGCGGCCGCCGCAGCGGCCGCCCTGTCCCTGTCCAATCCTGCGTCGGCCGGATTTTTCGATTTCACCCTGAGCCCTTACGTCGGCGCCAGTGCGGGCCGGGCCACGGCCGACGTCACGTGCCCTGCCGGAACCGCGTGCGACGACTCCGACACCGCCTGGAAGGTCTATGGCGGCCTCGAAGTCAACGAATTCATCTCGATGGAAGTCGGCTACCTCGACCTTGGCAAGGTGGGCTACACCGGCGCCAAGACCGGAACGCGCGAAACCAACGGCATGATGCTCCAGCTCGTCGGGACGTATGCGCTCAACCCCGATTTCACCCTGATGGCCCGTGGCGGCATGAACATCCTGAATACCGAGGTCAACGGGACGATCGCCGGCACGGCGAACGGCAACACCGGCGACACCGACGTCGTCTGGTCGCTGGGGCTCGGCGCGCAGTACAACGTGACCCAGTCGGTGGGACTGCGCGTCGAGTGGGAGCGCTATTTCAACACCGGCAGCCCGGCCGCCAACGGCGGCACCGGCGAAGCGGACGACGACCTGCTCTCCGCCGGCGTCGTGTTCAAGTTCTGAGCGCGAACGCATCCGAAGAAAAAAGGGGGCCGAGGCCCCCTTTTTTCGTCTGGGCGCACCGTTCCGTCAGCTGACCTCGTCGATCCACGCCATCTGGATCGCTTCCAGGATCTTCTCGCCGGAATGGTTGGGATCGTCGTCGAAGTCGGGCAATTCCATCACCCAGCTATGCAGGTCCGTGAAGCGGATCGTCCGGGGATCGATCTCGGGATGCGCCTCCGCGAGTTCGATGGCGATGTCGAGGGTATCGGTCCACTTCATCTCAATGTCCTTCCTTGACCATGTTGATGGTGTACTTGGGTATCTCGATGACCAGGTCCGCCTTCGCGACGCGCGCCTGACACGACAGGCGCGATTGCGGCTCGAGGCCCCATGCCTTGTCGAGCAGGTCGTCCTCCTCTTCGGTCGACGGTTCGAGCGAGCCGAACCCCTCGCGAACGATGACGTGGCAGGTCGTGCAGGCGCAGGATTTCTCGCAGGCGTGCTCGATCTCGACACCGTTGGCGAGCAGCGTGTCGCAGATGGTGTCGCCGGGCTTGGCTTCGATGACGGTGCCCTCGGGGCAGAGTTCGACGTGGGGCAGTACGATCAGTTGGGGCATCGGCTTCAGGCCACCAGGGCCGCTCGGGGTTGTTGACTCGGCAGGGCGGCGAGCACGCCGTCCCAGAATTTCAATCGCGCATCGACCGCGGCCGCGGCCGCCGCCTCGGCTTCGCGCCACTTGCCGGCATCCTCGCCGCACAGCGCAGCCAGCAGCCGCAGCGACAGGGGCGCGTGGAAGTCCTCGTCCAGATGAACGTGGCGGTTGAGATAGTAATGGAAGCTCGGCGCCTGCGCCTCGGTCACCGCCATGCGCGCCAGGAACGCGCGAAACATCGACGGGATGACGTGCTCGCGTCCGAGTGCCAGTGCGGCGGCGACCGCATGCGGCTTGCCGCTGTCGATGAAGCCGAAGGTCGTGCGGGTGAAGGCGGCGGCCGGCGCAGGCACCAGGCCCGATGCCAGGGCGGCATCGATGCCCTGCCCGCCCGCGAGCTCGACGAAACGCGCCGGCGTATCGGCGTCGGCGCCGATCTCGCGCATCGCGGCGAGATACAGCATGAAATGGCTGGTGAAACCCTCGTGCCCCGGCAGCGCGACGTCGGTCTCCTCTTCCAGCACCAGCTCGTTGATGAAGCGCTGCACCGACGCGTCACCGCGCGGCGTCCACGGCCAGCGCGCCGGCGCCACCGTGTGCTGCAGGTACTTGATCAGCGACATGAAGTCCCACACCGAATAGACGTGGTGCTGCATGAACACGCGCAGGTCGTCCAGCGTCCGGACGGCCGCGTAGATCGGGTGCGCTTCGAGCCTCACCCGCAGGGTTTCGATGAATGCGTCGTTCAACATCCTGGATACAAAGTGCTCAGCCGAAGGTTTCCAGCTTCTGCCCCGCCATCGCACGGCGCACGTTGCGGTCCATGCGGCGCTGGGCAAACTCGGTGGTGGCGGCATTGAGGGCCTCGATGCCGCGCTTGATGGCCTGGTGATCGGTGCCGGCGATCAGCTTTTCAAGACCGGCGATGCTCGCTTCGATCGCCGCGGTTTCGTCGGCGCTCAGCAGCGTGCCGTCCTCGGCCAGCGCCGCGCGCGTCGCCGCGATCAGGCCCTGCGCGTCGACGATCTGCTCGTTCAGCGCACGCGCGAACATGTCGTCCTTCGCATGGGTGAAGGCATCCTTCAGCATGCGCGTGATCTCCTCGTCGCCAAGGCCGTACGAGGGCTTGACCTGCACGCTGGCCTCGACGCCGCTGCTCTGCTCGCGCGCCGACACCGACAAGAGGCCGTCGGCATCGACCTGGAACGTCACGCGGATGCGCGCCGCCCCCGCCACCATCGGCGGGATGCCGCGCAGTTCGAAGCGCGCCAGCGAGCGGCAGTCGGCGGCGAGTTCGCGCTCGCCCTGCAGCACGTGGATGCTCATCGCCGTCTGGCCGTCCTTGAAGGTGGTGAAGTCCTGCGCGCGCGCGGTCGGTATGGTGGTGTTGCGCGGAATCACCTTCTCGGTGAGCCCGCCCATGGTCTCGAGGCCGAGCGACAGCGGAATGACGTCGAGCAGCAGCCAGTCGTCGCCGGCGCGGTTGCCCGCCAGCACATCCGCCTGCGTTGCGGCACCGAGGGCGACGACCTTGTCGGGGTCGAGGTTGGTCAGCGGGGTCTGCCTGAAGAAATCGGCGACGGCCTGGCGGATGCACGGCATGCGGGTCGAGCCCCCCACCATCACCACCCCCTTGACGTCGTCGACCGACAGGCCGGCGTCGCGCAGCGCCTTGCGGGTCGGGGCCAGCGTCTTGCCGACGAGGCTCGCCGTCATCGCGTTGAACTCTGCTTGCGTCAGCGTGGCGTCCATCATCTCGCCGGTCGACAGCACCGCGGTGACGCGTACTTCGCGGTGCTCGGTCAATGCCTCCTTGGCGTCGCGCGCCTTGGTCAGCAGGAGCCGCGCATCGCCAGCCGAAAGCGGGGCGAAGCGGCCCTGCTCGAGCATCCAGCAGAACACGCGCTGGTCGAAGTCGTCGCCGCCGAGCGCCGAGTCGCCATGGGTCGCCAGCACCTCGAACACGCCCTTGGAGAGCCTGAGGATGGAAATGTCGAAGGTACCGCCGCCGAGGTCGTACACGGCATAAATGCCTTCGGAGGCATTGTCGAGCCCATAGGCGATCGCCGCGGCCGTCGGCTCGTTGAGGAGGCGCAGCACGTTGAGGCCGGCGAGCTGGGCCGCATCCTTGGTGGCCTGGCGCTGGGCGTCGTCGAAGTAGGCGGGCACGGTGATCACCGCGCCGACCAGTTCGCCGCCGAGCGCCACCTCGGCGCGCTGGCGCAGCACCTTGAGGATCTCGGCCGAGACCTCGACCGGGCTCTTCACGCCCGCCGCCGTCTTCAGTTGCACCATGCCGGGCGCATCGACGAAGCGGTAGGGCAGGCTCGCGATGTCGTCGATGTCGGCGAGGCCGCGGCCCATGAAGCGCTTCACGGAGACGATGGTGTTGTGCGGGTCTGCGTTCTGCGCCGACTGCGCGCCGTGGCCGGCGTCGACGCGGCCGTCGGCGTGGTAGCGCACCACCGAAGGCAGCAGCGAATGTCCCGCGTCGTCGTCGAGGACGACCGCGAGACCCGAGCGCACGGTGGCCACGAGCGAGTTGGTCGTGCCCAGGTCGATCCCCACCGCCAGCCGGTGCTGGTGGGGTGCGGTGGACATGCCGGGTTCGGAAATCTGCAGCAGGGCCATGTCTTAGCTTTCGAGTTCTTCGTATACATCGCCGACCTCGGCGATGAGTTTGTCCATGAAACGCAGCTGGCGAACGGCCTCGGTGGCCGCGGCGTAATCATGTGTCCGGTCGAGCAGCGCGCCCAGTTCGGCCTCGATGCGGCGGTGCGCGGCGCGCAGGTCGTCCGACAGCGCGTCGAGCGCGTCGACATCCCGCCGGGCGCGCGCCTCGTCGATCGCCTCGCGCCACTCCATCTGCTGCATCAGGAACGCCGGCGCCATCTGGGTGTTGCCCGCATGGAGCGCATCGATGCCCTGCAGGCTCAGCAGATACACGCCGCGGTTCACCGGGTGCCTGAGCGTCTGGTAGGCCTCGTTCACCTGCGTTGCCCACTGCATCGCGACGCGCTGCTCGGCATCCGGCTGCGCTGCGAAGCGGTCCGGATGCACGGCATTCTGCAGTTCGCGGTAGGCCGCGTCGAGCTTGTCCCGGTCGAGCGCATAGGCCGTCGGCAGGCCGAACAGTTCGAAATGGGTGCGGGTGAAATCCATACCAAGGGGGCCAGGCGCCAGGGCCAGGATCGGGGACGTGCGCTTCGCGTCTTCAATGGGCGCGGCTGGGGCCGCACCTAGCCTAGCCCCTGGATCCTGATCCCGGCTCCTACCGTCAAACGTTGAATGACTCGCCGCAGCCGCACGCGTCCTTCACGTTCGGGTTGTTGAACTTGAAACCCTCGTTCAGGCCTTCGCGCGCGTAGTCGAGCTCGGTGCCGTCGATGTAGGGCAGGCTCTTGGGATCGACGAAGACCGTGACGCCGTGGCTGGTGAACACTTCGTCGCCATCCGGCACCTCGTCGGCGAACTCCAGCTTGTAGGCCATGCCGGAGCAGCCGCTGGTGCGCACGCCGAGACGGATGCCGACGCCCTTGCCGCGCTTGGCGAGGAAGCTGGTGACGTGTTGCGCGGCGCGTTCGGACAAGGTGACAGCCATGATTTACTCCAGGCCCTTCTTCTGCTTGTAGTCGGCGACCGCCGCCTTGATCGCGTCTTCGGCGAGGATCGAGCAGTGGATCTTCACCGGCGGCAGCGCCAGTTCCTCGGCAATCGCGGTGTTCTTGATCTCCATTGCCTGGTCGAGCGTCTTGCCCTTGACCCATTCGGTCACCAGCGAGGAAGACGCGATGGCGGAGCCGCAGCCGTAGGTCTTGAACTTGGCATCCTCGATGCGGCCATCGGCTCCCACCTTGATCTGCAGCTTCATGACGTCGCCGCAGGCGGGCGCGCCGACCATGCCGGTGCCGATGCCCTCTTCTTCCTTGGCGAAGGAGCCGACGTTGCGGGGATTCTCGTAATGGTCGAGTACTTTTTCGCTGTAGGACATGTGCGTTCTCCTTGCTTCAAATCAATGTGCAGCCCACTGCACGGTATTCAGGTCGATGCCGTCCTTGAACATCTCCCACAGCGGGGAGAGTTCGCGCAGCTTGCCGATCTTCTCGTGCAGAAGCTTGATCGCGTAGTCGACTTCCGCCTCGGTGGTGAAGCGGCCGATCGAGAAGCGGATCGAGCTGTGCGCCAGTTCGTCGCTGCGGCCCAGCGCACGCAGCACGTAGGACGGCTCGAGGCTGGCCGAGGTGCAGGCGGAACCCGACGACACGGCGAGGTCCTTGATCGCCATGATCAGGGATTCGCCTTCGACGAAGTTGAAGCTGACGTTGAGGTTGTGCGGCACGCGCCGCTCCATGTCGCCGTTGACATGCACTTCCTCGATGCCCTTGAGGCCGTTGTAGAGGCGGTCGCGCAGCATGCGGATGCGCTCGTTTTCCGCCGCCATCTCTTCGCGGGCGATGCGGAAGGCCTCGCCCATGCCGACGATCTGGTGCGTCGCCAGGGTGCCCGAGCGCATGCCGCGCTCGTGGCCGCCGCCGTGCATCTGCGCCTCGAGGCGGATGCGCGGCTTGCGGCGCACGTAGAGGGCGCCGATGCCCTTGGGGCCGTAGGTCTTGTGCGCCGAGAACGACATCAGGTCCACCGGCAGCGTCTTCAGGTCGATCGGCATCTTGCCGGTGGCCTGGGCGGCGTCGACGTGGAAGACCACGCCCTTCTCCCGGCAGATCCTGCCGATCGCCTCGATGTCCTGGATGACGCCGATCTCGTTGTTGACCGCCATCACCGAGGCCATCACCGTATCGGGGCGGATCGCGGCGCGGAATTCGTCGAGGTCGATGAGGCCGTTTTCCTTGACGCCCAGATAGGTCGCCTCGAAGCCCTGGCGCTCCATCTCGCGCACGGTGTCGAGCACGGCCTTGTGTTCGGTCTTCACGGTGATGATGTGCTTGCCCTTGGTGGCGGCGTAAAAGTGGCCGGCGCCCTTGATGGCGAGGTTGTTCGATTCGGTCGCGCCCGAGGTGAAGACGATTTCCTTGGGGTCGGCGCCGACCAGCGCGGCGATGTGGCCGCGCGCTTCTTCCACGGCCGCTTCGGCTTCCCAGCCGAAGGGGTGCGAGCGCGAGGCGGGGTTGCCGAAATGCTCGGTCAGGTAGGGAATCATTTTCTCGGCCACGCGCGGGTCGACCGGGGTGGTGGCGGAGTAATCGAAATAAATGGTCTTCATCGTTTTGCCCTGATTGAATCGTTCAAGCGACCAGCGACACCTTCGATGCGCGCCGGTCCTGCAGCACCTTTTCCTTGCACTCGTCCTGCTTGGCCACCAAGGAAGCCAGCGTGACGTTGTCCAGGTAGTCGTAGATGTGGGCATTCAGGCCCACCCACAGGTCATGGGTCAGGCAGCGGTGCTCGTCGTGGCAGTTTTCCTTGCCGCCGCACTGGGTGGCGTCGATCGGCTCGTCGACCGCGCGGATGATGTCCGCCACGCTGACGTCGTCGAGCGGCTTGGCGAGGTAGTAGCCGCCGCCAGGTCCGCGCACGCTCTCGACCAGTTCATGGCGGCGCAGGCGGCTGAAAAGCTGCTCGAGATAGGACAGGGAAATGTCCTGGCGCTCGCTGATGCCGGCCAGCGTCACCGGATTCTTGCCGCCGCGCAGCGCCAGGTCGAGCATGGCGGTGACGGCAAATCGACCCTTGGTCGTCAATCTCATGACTGGTTCTCCTGAAATTTCGCCCGAACTATAAAATTCCCGAGCATTTCAGTCAACTATTACTTACCTTACTGAATTAGTCAACTATTTTGTTCAGATAGTTCGGATCGAAATCGTCGGGCCGGTCCTGTGCGGCCGGCACCTCGGCGCCAAGCTTCTGCAGCTGCGCCAGGATCAGGTCGAGCCGATGGTCGATGTGCGCCGAATGGTCGATCAGGCCGTGGATCGCCTTGACCATCGGATCGTTCATGTCGGCCGAGATGGCGTAGGCCGAGAAGCCGAGCTTTTCCGCCTGCTTGTTGCGCTGCTTCTCGGCCGCGCTGTCGAGGATGCGCGCGGGAATGCCGACTGCCGTCGCGTCGTCGGGGACGTCCTTGACCACCACGGCGTTCGAACCGACCCGTGCATTGGCGCCGACGGTGATCGGCCCGAGAATCTTGGCCCCCGCCCCGACGACCACCCCGTTCTTCAGCGTCGGGTGCCGCTTGCCCTTGTTCCACGAGGTGCCGCCCAGCGTCACGCCGTGATAGAGGGTGCAGTCGTCCCCGATCTCGGCCGTCTCGCCGACGACCACGCCCATGCCGTGGTCGATGAAGACGCGGCGGCCGATGGTCGCGCCGGGATGGATCTCGATCCCGGTGAGCCAGCGTCCGACGTGCGACGTGAAGCGCGCCAGCCATTTCCACTGCAGGCGCCACAGCTTGTTCGCCAGCCGATGGATCACCATCGCATGGAAGCCGGGATACGTCGTCACGACCTCGAAGGTCGAGCGCGCCGCCGGGTCGCGGTCGAACACGACTGCGATGTCTTCCTTGAGTTGGCTGAAGAGGCTCATGCGGGGAGGATGGCGTTTCCGAGTATATTAGTCAACCATTATGGACGGTGGGTTCCGCTCCGGGCCGCGGCAGCCTTGGCCTCCTGCGCCGCGGTCAGGATGCCGCGCAGGATGTTCACTTCCTCCCTGGCAAGCCGGGTGCGCGAAAACAGCCGCCGCAGCTTCAGCATCAGCTTGCCGGGCGAGCCGGGGTTGAGGAATTCCAGCTCGGCGAGCGCCGTCTCCAGATGCGCATAGAACTTCTCGATCTCGTCGCCGGTCGCGCCCTCGACCTCCGGCTGCGGCCAGCGCTCCCTGCCGTGCCAGGCCTGGCGGATCTCGTAGCACAGCACCTGCACGGCCGCCGCGAGGTTGAGCGAGCTGTAATCGGGGTTGGCCGATATCGTGACCAGCCCCTGGCACAAACTCAGTTCCTCGTTCGAGAGCCCGCTGGTCTCGTTGCCGAACACCAGCGCCACCGGTGCCGCCTGTGCCTCGCCCAGCAGCCTTTCCGCCGCTTCGGGGGGCGTCAACACTTCGGCGACGATGTCGCGCCGACGCGCGGACACCCCCAGCGCCAGCACGGTGTCGGCGAGCGCCTCGTCCAGCGTTGCGCAGACCCGCGCGTTCGCCAGCACGTCGGTCGCCCCTGAGGCCATCGCATCGGCCTGGCTGTTGGGAAAGACCGCGGGATCGACCAGATAGAGTTGCGACAGCCCCATCGTCTTCATCGCCCGTGCGGCAGCGCCGATATTGCCCGGATGGCTGGTGCGTGCCAGCACCACGCGGATAGCGGCGAGAAGTTTCGGGTCTGGTGCTGTCATCAAGTAAAATGCCGGCTTCGTTCTTTGAAGCCCGTGTACTCCCAATGCATCCCATGCTCAATACGGCGGTGAAAGCCGCACGCAAGGCGGGGGCGATCATCAATCGCGCCTCGCTCGACCTCGACCAACTCACCGTCCGCAGCAAGCAGGATCGCGATTACGTCAGCGAGGTCGACCAGATGGCCGAACGCGCCATCATCGAAACGCTGCTCGACGCCTATCCGAACCACGGGATTCTAGCAGAGGAGTCCGGCGCGGCCGACGCCCGAAACGGCGAGGACTACCAGTGGATCATCGATCCGCTCGACGGCACGACCAACTTCCTGCACGGCCTGCCGCAGTACTCGGTTTCGATCGCGCTGAAGCACAAGGGCCAGATCACCCAGGCCGTCGTGTTCGACCCCGCGCGCAACGAGCTCTTCACCGCCAGCCGCGGCCGCGGCGCCACCCTCAACGACCGCCGCATCCGCGCCAGCAAGCGCAGCAAGCTGTCCGAATGCCTGATCGGCACCGGGTTCCCGTTCCGCGAATTCGACTTCGCCGAGGCCTACATCAACATGTTCCGCGACATGATGAAGGCCACCTCGGGACTGCGCCGCCCCGGCTCCGCCGCGCTCGACCTCGCCTGGGTCGCATGCGGCCGCTACGACGGCTTCTGGGAGATGCGCCTGAACCCGTGGGACCTCGCCGCCGGCAGCCTGATCGCGCAGGAGGCCGGCGCGCTGGTCGGCAACTTCATGGGCAACGAAGGCTTTCTCGAATCCGGCAACATCGTCGCCGGCAACCCCAAGGTGTTCGCACAGATGCTGCAGATCCTTGCGCCGCACCTGCCGCCGGAACTCAAGGTCTGATCCCGCACCTCGCACAGCAATGACGACCGCCAGGGAGGCCGCCGGCCACACGCCGATGATGCAGCAGTACCTCGGCATCAAGGCGCAGCATCCCGACATGCTGCTGTTCTACCGCATGGGCGACTTCTACGAGCTGTTCCATGAGGATGCCGAGAAAGCCGCACGACTCCTCAATATCACGCTGACCACGCGCGGCGCCTCGGCCGGCATGCCGATCAAAATGGCTGGCGTGCCCTACCACAGCGCCGAGCAGTACCTGGCCCGCCTGCTGAAGCTGGGCGAATCGGTGGTGATCGCCGAGCAGGTCGGCGATCCCGCCGCCTCGAAAGGCCCGGTCGAGCGCCAGGTCACGCGCATCGTCACCCCCGGCACGCTGACCGACTCGGGCCTGCTGGACGAGACGCGCGATACACTCATCCTCGCGATCGCGCCGGGTGCCGATACGCTCGGCCTGGCCTGGATCAATCTCGCTGCCGGCCGCTTCCAGGTCAGCGAGATCGCCCCTGCCGCGCTGACTGCCCTGCTCTCCCGCGTGCGCCCGGCGGAAATCCTGGCCCCGGACGACTTCGCGCTCGACGCGCCCTGCGCGGTGCGCCGCCTGGCGCCGTGGCAGTTCGACTCGGCCAGCGCGCAGGCCCGGCTCGCGCAGCAGTTCGGCAGCCGCGACCTCGCCGGCTTCGGCGTCGCCGACCTGCCGCTCGCCATCGCGGCCGCCGGCGCCCTGCTCGACTACATCCAGGCCACGCAGCGCACCGCGCTGCCCCACATTCAATCCATCCGCGCCGAGCGCGACGGCGAGTTCGTCCAGCTCGACGCCGCCACCCGGCGCAACCTCGAGCTCACCGAGACCCTGCGCGGCGAGCCGGCGCCGACGCTGCAGTCGGTGCTCGACACCACCGCCACCGGCATGGGCACGCGACTCTTGCGCCACTGGCTGCACCACCCGCTGCGCGACCGCGACATCCTGAGCGGGCGGCGCGACGCCATCGGGGTGCTCGCCGACACGCCCGACAGCGCCGCCGCGATCAGCCGCGCGCTGAGGGGCTGCGCCGACGTCGAGCGCATCGGCGGCCGCATCGCCCTCCGCAACGCCCGCCCGCGCGACCTCTCCGGCCTGCGCGACACGCTCGCGCTGCTGCCCGAGCTCGCCGCCGTCCTGCCTGACGACCGCGCGCGCCTGCGCGCGCTGCGCGACGCACTTGCCGCCCGTCCCGACCTGCACGCCCTGCTCGCCCGCGCGGTCCAGCCCGAGCCCGCCAGCGTCTTGCGCGAAGGCGGCGTCATCGCCGACGGCTTCGACGCCGAGCTCGACGAGCTGCGCGCGCTGACACGCGACGCCGGCGCCTTCCTGCTGGAGCTGGAAGCGCGCGAGCGCGCACGCAGCGGCATCGGCAATTTGAAAGTCGAGTACAACAAGGTGCACGGCTTCTATATCGAGGTCAGCCGCGCGCAGGCGGACAAGGTGCCGGACGACTACCGCCGCCGGCAGACACTGAAGAACGCCGAGCGCTACATCACGCCCGAACTGAAAGCCTTCGAGGACAAGGCGCTGTCGGCGCAGGAACGTGCGCTGGCCCGCGAAAAACTGCTGTTCGACGGGCTGCTCGACACGCTGACGCCACACGTCCCCGACCTGCTGGCGATCGCCGCCGCGCTCGCCGAGATCGACGTGCTGGCGAGCCAGGCCGAGCGCGTCGGCACGCTGAAGCTGTGCGCGCCCGACTACACGAGCGAGCCCGGCATCGTCATCCGCGGCGGCCGCCATCCGGTGGTCGAGGCCCAGGTCGAGCACTTCATCGCCAACGACGTCACGCTCAACCGCACCCGGCAGATGCTGCTCATCACCGGCCCCAACATGGGCGGCAAGTCGACCTACATGCGCCAGGTCGCGCTGATCACGCTGATGGCATGCTGCGGCCTGTGGGTGCCCGCAACGTCGGCGAGGATCGGCGACATCGACCAGATCTTCACCCGCATCGGCGCCTCGGACGACCTCGCCGGCGGACGCTCGACCTTCATGGTCGAGATGACCGAGACCGCCCACATCCTGCACAACGCCAGTGCCAACAGTCTCGTATTGCTCGACGAGATCGGCCGCGGCACCTCGACCTTCGACGGTCTCGCGCTGGCGTGGGCGGTGGCGCGCCATCTGGTGACCGCGACGCGTGCGTTCACGCTGTTCGCCACCCATTATTTCGAGCTGACCCAGCTGGCGCAGGAGTTCCGCCAACTCGCCAACGTCCACCTCGACGCCAAGGAACACGGCACCGACCTGGTGTTCCTGCACGCGGTCGAGGAAGGACCGGCCTCGCAGAGCTACGGCATTCAGGTGGCGCGGCTGGCCGGCGTCCCGAGCCCGGTGATCCATGCCGCGCGCCGCCACCTGCGCGAACTGGAAGACGCGCAGCTGCAGCCCGGCCCCCAGGGCGACCTGTTCGCCGCACACCTGCCCAACGACGAGCCGCCGCCGCATCCTGCGCTCGACCAGCTGCGCGAGCTCGACCCCGATACGCTCACGCCGAAGGCGGCGCTGGACATGCTCTATGCCTTGAAGGCGCTCACGGATACGGCGCCATGAAGACGCTCCGTCTGGACGCCGCCGAACTCGGCATCGACTTCAACGCCGCGCTGAAGCTGGCGACGGCGATCGCCGTGCAGCATCTGGGGGAAGAAACGATGTTGCTGAGCTGGTACGACCGCGAACGCGATCTCGAATCCCCGGCCGGGGTGAGCGAATGCCACGAGGGCTGCGCCACCAAGGGGTCGTGGGACTACGCGCTGAACCGTGGCGCACGGCTGGCGGTGGAATTCGATGCCGGCCGGTTCTTCTTCTGCTTTCTCTAGGGCGCGGCCAGCACCCGGACGATCCGCCCCTGGCAGGCGACGGTCTGCCCGGCGCGTATCTTGGCAGTCTTGCGGCTTTCCGGACGCCCGTCGACCGTGACCTCGCCGTGGGCAATCATCATCTTGCCCTGCCCGCCGCTGTCCGCGAGTCCGGCGAGCTTGAGCAGGTCGCACAGCGCGACGTGATCGCCGCGCAACCGAAATTCGAGCGCGTCCATGGCGGTCAGGCGCCGCGCTTGCGCCAGAGATAGCGGTAGACGAAGCCCGGATAGGCAAACACCAGGAACAGCGCGGCGGTAATCGCGTAGAACTCCCATCCCTGGCGCTGGATGTCGCCCTGGCTACCTTCGAGCAGCCGGCCGATGCCGCCGACCACAAAATAGAGCAGCGTCAGTTCAAGCAGCCGCCAGGCGAAATTCTTGCCGCCGGCCCCGGGCCGGACCACGAAAAAGGTGCGTTCCACGAGGAACGGCAGGTTGGCGGCGACAAACGCCAGGATCAGCAGCAGAGTGGTCGAGAAGTTCACGGTGGGTCCGAAAGCGAGGTAACGCCGGAGCAGACCCGCTCCGGCGCGGTTTGGTTCACAAATCCCGGGTCAGAAGGATGCGCCGACGGCGTGGATGCACACGGCCATCAAGGGCTGCGGCAGGATTCCCAGCGCGAGAATCGCCAGTCCGTTCGCGGACATCATGATACGCGCATCGGGGCTCGCGACGATGGGCGAGGTGTCGAGCGGCGCATCGAAATACATCAGTTTGACGACGCGCAGATAATAGAACGCGCCGATCAGGGAGAACAGCACCGCGGCGACCGCAAGCCACACGTAGTCGATGGCCACGACGGCCTGCAGCACGGTAAGCTTGGCGTAGAAGCCGACCGTAGGCGGCACCCCCGCCATCGAGAACATCAGCAGCAGCATCATGAAGGCCAGCCACGGGCTGCGGCGGTTGAGCCCCTTGAAGTCCTCGAGGCGGTCCGCCTCGAACCCGGCCCGCGACAGCAGCAGGATCATGCCGAATCCGCCCAGCGTCATCAAGGTGTACGAAAGCACGTAGAACATCGCGCCGCTGTACCCGCTCTGCGAGCCGGACAGGATGCCGAGCAGCATGAAACCCATGTGCGAGATGGTCGAGTAGGCCAGCATACGCTTGAGGTTGGTCTGCGCGATGGCCGCGATGTTGCCGACCGCCATCGACAGGACGGCCAGGATCACCAGCATGTCGCGCCAGTCCGCCACCTGCGATTCCAGCCCCTGCCCGAGGATACGCACGACGAAAGCGAAGGCGGCGATCTTGGGAGCCGATCCGATGAACAGCGTCATGGCGGTCGGGGCGCCGTGATAGACATCGGGCACCCACATGTGGAACGGGACCGCGCCGAGCTTGAAGGCAAGTCCCGCAATGATGAAGACGATGCCGAACACGAGCGGGATGCGCAGGTCCGTGCCGTCCTGCAGCGCGATCGCGATATCCCCGAGGCCGAGCGACCCGGTGACGCCGTAGACCATCGACATGCCGTAAAGCAGCATGCCCGAGGCGAGCGCGCCAAGCACGAAATACTTCATCGCCGCCTCGGTCGCCACGCTCGAGTCGCGCTGCAGCGCCACCATGGCATAGAGGGAGAGCGAGAGGAGTTCGAGGCCCAGATACAGGGTGAGGAAGTGTCCGGCCGACACCATCACCATCATGCCGAGCAGGGCAAACAGAACGAGCGCGAAGAACTCGCCGCGGTAAAGTCCCCGGGCGCGCAGGTACTCGCGCGAATACACCAGGGCCATTGCTACGGTCAGGTAAAGGAAGAGGTTCAGCACACCCGCCAGGGGATCGTCGATGACCAGGCCATCTAATCCGAGCACCGGGAATGACGAGAAGCGGAGCACGGTCAGAAACGCCGCCCCAGCGAGGGTGGCAAGCGAGACCGCATAGGCGAGATAGCGCTTGGTGTCATCGACCGCGGCGTCGACCACCAGGATCAGCGAAACCATGGCCAGCACGAAAATCTCGGGAAAGGCCGGAGCGAATTGCAGGATGGCGTGGCGCATCTGGGAACCTTAAGGCAGTTTGCTCTGGGCGACGTGCGCCAGCAGGTCGACGACCGACGCGTGCATCACGTCGGTGAACGGCTTGGGATAAAGGCCCATGGCCAGCACGCACAGCGCCAGCGTCGCGAGCAGCAGGATTTCCCGGGCGTTCACGTCCTTCATCTCCTCGACGCGAGGGCTCGCGACGGCTCCGAACACGACGCGCTTGTACATCCACAGGGTGTATGCCGCGCCGGTGATCAGCGAGGTGGCGGCGACGAACGCGAACCAGAAGTTCACCTGGGTCGAGGCCATGATGACCATGAATTCGCCGACGAAGCCGCTGGTCGCGGGCAGGCCCGAGTTGGCCATCGCGAACAGCATGAAGAACGCGGCGAACACCGGCATCCTGTTGACGAGTCCGCCGTAGTCCTTGATCTGGCGGGAATGCAGACGGTCGTACATGACGCCGATGCAGAGGAACAGCGCCGCGGAGACGAAGCCGTGCGAGATCATCTGCACCAGTCCGCCCTCCCAGCCGAGCGGGTTGAACAGGAAGAAGCCGAGGGTGACGAAGCCCATGTGGGCGATCGACGAATAGGCGATGAGCTTCTTCATGTCCGCCTGCACCAGCGCGACGAGGCCGATATAGGCCACCGCGATCAGCGACAGGGCGATCACCAGCCAGGCGAGTTCGTGCGCGGCGTCCGGCACGATCGGCAGGATGAAGCGCAGGAAGCCGTAGGCGCCGACTTTCAGGGTGATCGCCGCCAGCACGACCGAGCCGCCCGTCGGCGCCTCGACGTGGGCATCCGGCAGCCAGGTATGCACCGGCCACATCGGCACCTTGACGCCGAAGGCCAGCAGGAAGGCGAAGAACATCAGCGTCTGCGCGGTCATGCCGAGCGTCGTCCGGTGCCAGGTCTGGATGTCGAAGCTGCCGCCCGACTGGTAGTAGAGGTAGATGAACGACACCAGCATCAACAGCGAACCGAGCAGCGTGTAGAGGAAGAACTTGAACGCGGCATACACCCGGTTCGGCCCGCCCCAGATGCCGACGATCAGGTACAGCGGGATCAGCATGCCCTCGAAGAAGACATAGAACAGGATGCCATCGAGCGCGGCGAACGCGCCGTTAATGAGTCCCGACATGATGAGGAAGGCGGCCATGTACTGCGCGACCTTGTCCTGGATCACTTCCCAGCCCGCGATCACCACGAGCACGGTGACGAAGCTGTTGAGCAGGATCAGGGGCATCGAGATGCCGTCGACGCCCAGGTGGTAGGACACGTTGAATGCGGGAATCCATGCGCGCTGCTCGACGAACTGCATGGCGGCGGTACCCGTATCGAAGCCGGTCGCGAGCGGGATGGCGACGATCAGGCCAAGCAGCGAACCGGCGAGGGCCAGCCAGCGTGCCAGCGCGGCGTTGCGGTCGGAGCCGGTGGCCAGAACGATGGCACCGGCCACGATCGGGATCCAGATGACGAGGGAAAGGAGAGCCTGTCCGAACATGGTTGTCGTTCTAGTTGAGCCGCGCGAACCAGGTCACCAGGGCAAACACCCCGATCAGCATGGCGAAGGCGTAGTGATAGATGTAACCCGACTGGAAGGCCTTGACCAGCCGGGAAAACCGTTCGACAAGCCGCGCCGAGCCATTGACGATCCAGCCGTCGATCACGCCCTGGTCGCCGTGCCGCCACAACCCGCTTCCGAGCATGCGTGCACCGCCGGCGAAGAGCCAGCTGTAGAGTTCGTCGAACCAGTACTTGTTCACCAGCAAGCGGTAGATGAAGCGGAAGCGCTGCGCCAGCGCCGCGGGAATGTCGGGGCGCCGCAGATAGAAGAACGCCGCCAGTCCGACGCCCGCGGCAGCCAGCCAGAAAGGCAGCGTCGTCAGGGCATGCAGGCCCATCGCCATCGCGCCGCCGAAATCCCGGTTGAGCTCCGTCATGACGGGATGGCGGTCGGCGACGTAGATCGCCTTGCCGAAGAAATCGCCGAACAGCATGGGCTCGACGGTCATGTAGCCGATCGCCAGCGACGGCAGGGCCAGCGCCAGCAAGGGTCCGGTGACGACCCACGGCGTCTCCTGCGGCGCCGCACCATGGCCATGATGGTCGTCCGGCTCGTTGCCGTGCGCGTGACCCTGGCGGAAGCGCTCCTTGCCGTGGAACACCAGGAAGTACATCCGGAAGGAATAGAACGCCGTGACGAACACGCCGGCGAGCACGGCGAAATACGCGAAGCCCGCCCCCGGCAGGTGCGACAGCTTCGCCGCCTCGATGATGTTCTCCTTGGAATAGAAGCCCGACAGGAAGGGCGTGCCGATCAGCGCGAGCGAGCCGATCAGCGAGGTGATCCAGGTGATCGGCATGTATTTCCTCAGGCCGCCCATGTAGCGGATGTCCTGGTTGTGGTGCATCGCGATGATGACGGAGCCGGCGGCGAGAAACAGCAGCGCCTTGAAGAAGGCGTGCGTCATCAGGTGGAACACCGCGACCGAATAGGCCGACGCGCCCAGTGCCACGGTCATGTAGCCGAGCTGCGACAGGGTCGAATAGGCCACCACCCGCTTGATGTCGTTCTGCACCATGCCGAGGAAGCCCATGAACAGCGCGGTGATCGCGCCGATCACCATGACGACGCTGAGCGCGGTGTCCGAAAGCTCGTACAGGGGCGACATGCGCGCCACCATGAAGATGCCGGCCGTCACCATGGTCGCGGCGTGGATCAGCGCGGAGATCGGCGTCGGACCTTCCATCGAGTCGGGCAGCCAGACGTGCAGCGGGAACTGCGCGGACTTGCCCATCGCGCCGACGAACAACAGCAGGGCGATCACCGTCATCAGGCTCCACGGCGAGCCCGGCAAAATCGTGATGGTTTCGCCGGCGAGCGCGGGTGCCTTGGCGAACACGGTCGCGTAGTCGAGCGAGCCGAAATACGCGAGCACGAGGCCGATGCCGAGGATGAAGCCGAAATCGCCGACGCGGTTGACGAGGAAGGCCTTCAGGTTCGCGTAGATCGCGCTTTCCTTGGTGTACCAGAAGCCGATCAGCAGGTAGGAGACGAGCCCGACCGCCTCCCACCCGAAGAACAGCTGCAGGAAGTTGTTGCTCATCACCAGCATCAGCATCGAGAAGGTGAACAGCGAGATGTAGGAAAAGAAGCGCTGGTAGCCCGGATCGTCGTGCATGTAGCCGATCGTGTACACATGCACCATCAGCGAGACGAAGGTCACGACCAGCATCATCATCGCGGTCAGCGCGTCGATCAGGAAGCCGACCTCGAAATGCAGCTTGCCCAGCGCCATCCACGTATAGACGGTGCCGTTGAACGTGTGGCCCGCGAGCACGTCCTGGAAGACGAGGACCGATGCGACGAACGCCGCCGCCACGCCGGCGATGGTGACGAGGTGGGCGCCGGTGCGGCCGACCAGCCGTCCGAGCAGGCCCGCGACGATGGCGCCGGCCAGGGGCGCCAGAGGCACGACGAGATAGAGCGTCTGCATGTCCATGCGTCAGCCTTTCAGATGGTCGAGGTCATCGACGTTGATCGTGCGCAGGTTGCGGAACAGCACCACGAGGATCGCCAGGCCGATTGCCGACTCCGCCGCGGCGACGGTCAGGATGAAGAAGACGAAGATCTGGCCGTGGATGTCGGCCAGGTAATGCGAGAACGCCACGAAGTTCATGTCGACCGCGAGCAGCATCAGTTCGATCGCCATCAGGAGGATGATCACGTTCTTGCGGTTGAGGAAAATTCCCAGGACGCTGATGGCGAACAGGATGCCGCCCAGGATCAGGTAATGCGACAGCGAGATCATGCACCCTCCTCCCCGGAATCCGGAACGCTGGCCGCCGGCCCCTTTTCGGCCGGCATCTTGACGATGCGCAGGCGCTCGTTGCGCGAGACCTTCACCTGCTGCGCCGGATCGAGATACTTGCTGTCCTTGCGGCGCCGCAAGGTCAGCGCGATCGCCGCGACAATGGCCACGAGCAGGATGACGGCCGCCAGTTCGAACGCATAGGCGTATTCGGTGTACAGCACCCGCCCGAGTTCCTTGGTGTTGCTGTAACCGGCCGGATGCGGCGACGGCGCGCCGATCACCTCGAGCCCGAAATGGCGCCTGCCAAGGATCAGGGCCATTTCGATCACGAGCAGGACGGCGACGAAGCCGGCGAGCGGCAGGTAGTCCCAGAATCCCTCCCGCAGTTTCTCCAGATTGATGTCGAGCATCATCACCACGAAGAGGAACAGCACCATCACCGCGCCTACATAGACCAGTACCAGCGTGATCGCGAGGAACTCGGCCTCGAGCAGCATCCAGAGGGCCGCCGCGGTGAAGAAGGCGAGCACCAGATAGAGCGCGGCGTGCACCGGGTTGCGCGCGGTGATGACGCGCAATCCGGCGAAGATCAGGATGGCGGAGAATAGGTAGAAGATCGCGGTCGTATACATAGGGGTCAGGGGCTAGGAATGAGGGGCACGGGGCGTGAATCCAGCTTCCGCGCCCATGCTCGAAATCATCCGCTCGCCTACCTCCCGTTTCATTCGTGTTCGTCGTTTCAACATGAAGCGCGCATCGCGCGCCATCCCTGGCCCCTAACGGCCATCACCGATACTTCGCATCCTGCGCCCGATCCTTTGCGATCTGCTCTTCATAGCGATCCCCGATCGCCAGCAGCATGGGCTTGGTGTAATAGAGATCGCCCCGCTTCTCGCCGTGGTATTCGAGGATGCGCGTCTCGACGATCGAGTCGACCGGACACGATTCCTCGCAGAATCCGCAGAAGATGCATTTGGTCAGATCGATGTCGTACCGGGTCGTCCGCCGCGTGCCGTCGACGCGCTGTTCGGACTCGATCGTGATCGCGAGCGCCGGGCACACTGCCTCGCACAGCTTGCAGGCGATGCAGCGCTCCTCGCCGTTGGGATAGCGACGCAGCGCATGCAGGCCGCGGAAACGCGGGCTCTGCGGGGTTTTTTCCTCGGGAAACTGCACGGTGATCTTGCGCGCGAACAGGTGGCGGCCGGTCAGCATCATGCCGCGCACGAGTTCGACCAGAAGCAGGCTGCCGAAGAACTGGGTGATCCGTTTCATGGCGCGTTCAGTGGAAGAGATGCCCGTACGACGTCTGCATCATCGCGCCGATGAATACGATCCAGACGAGGGTGATGGGGATGAACACCTTCCAGCCCAGGCGCATGATCTGGTCATAGCGATAGCGCGGGAAGGTGGCGCGGAACCACAGGAACAGGAACAGCACGAAGCCGGTCTTGAGCAGCCACCAGACGATGCCGTCGGGCAGGAAGGGCAACGGCGACAGCCAGCCGCCGAGGAACATCAGGGTGGCAAGCGCGGACACCAGGATCATGTTGGCGTACTCCGCGAGGAAGAACACCGCGAACGCCATGCCCGAATACTCGACGTGGAAACCGGCGACGATCTCCGATTCCCCTTCCGCAACGTCGAACGGCGCGCGGTTGGTCTCGGCCACCCCGGCGATGAGATAGACGAGGAACAGCGGAAACAGCGGGATGAAATACCAGTGCCAGAAGCCGCCCGCCTGCCCCCGCACGATCTCCACGAGATTGAGCGACTGGGCCGCCATCAGCACGCCCACCAGCGCGAACCCCATGGCGATCTCGTAGGAGACGATCTGTGCCGCCGAACGCATGGCGCCGAGGAAGGCATACTTCGAGTTCGAGGCCCAGCCGGCGATGATGACGCCGTAGACGCCCATCGAGGTGATCGCCATCACGTAGAGCAGGCCGGCGTCGATGTTGGCGAGCACCAGCGTATCGGTGAAGGGAATCACCGCCCACGCCGCCAGCGCCGGGGCAATGGCGAGGATGGGCCCAAGGATGAACAGCCCGCGGCTGGCCCCCGAGGGGATGATGATTTCCTTCATCAGCAGCTTGACCGCGTCCGCGATCGGCTGCAGCAGTCCCTGGAATCCCACCCGATTGGGACCGATACGCACCTGCATCCAGCCGATGATCTTGCGCTCGGCGTAGGTCAGATAGGCGACGCCCAGCATCAGCGGCACCACCAGTGCGATGATCTTGATCAGCGTCCAGACGACGGTCTGAATCGCGGCCCAGTCCATGCCCAGGCCCTCCATCAGGCCGGCTCCGCCGTGATCGGGCCGAACATCGGCCCCAGCCCCGCCGTCAGCGGATGACCGCTCGGCACGCGGATGCAGTTGTCGGGCAGGAGGTCGTCACGCTGCACCTTCAGCGTCAGCGCCGACGCGGTCTGCCGCACCGAGACGCGGCCATTTTCCGCAAGCCCCAGCTTCGCGATCAGCCGGCTGTGCATGCGCGCGACCGGCAGCGCGGCGTCCAGCGTCAGTTGCAGCGACGGCGAACGGCGGACCACGGCGTCGGTCTGGTAGATCGGCACCTCGGCGACGCGCTCGAGGCCGTCGTGCGGCTGCGGCGGCGTCAACGCCGTGGCGTCGACCTCGTTGTTGAGGAAGGCCTGCACGCTGCCCGTCGGCGTCTCGCCCAGCGCCTCGCGCAGCACTTCCTGGGAGTCGTTGTGGTCGAAGCCGGCCAGGCCCAGCAGGTTGCCCAGCACGCGCAGCACCTTCCAGGCCGGACGCGTCTCGCCGAGCGGCTTCACCACGGCGGAAAAGCTCTGCACCCGGCCTTCGGTGTTGACGAAGGTGCCCGAAGTCTCGGTCCACGGCGCAATCGGCAGCAGCACGTCGGCGTAGTCGAGCGACTTGCCCTTGTAGGGCGACATCACCACGACGAAGTCGGCGGCGTTGATGCTCGCCATCGCGGTCACCGGGTCGTGCGTATCGAGCTCCGCCTCCACCCCCAGAAGCAGGTAGGCCGACAGTGGCCGCGCCAGCATCTGCTGCGCGTTCAGCCCGCGTATCGCCGGCTGGCCGAGCGCGCCGCGATGCGGCACCGCCCCCACCGCCGACGCGCCGACGCTGTTGGCCGCCTCGCCCAGCACGCCGAAGCTCGCGCCGGCGAGTTTCGCGACTTCCTGCGCGAGCGCATGGATCTGCGCGTAGGTCGGATGGTGCTGTGCCATGTTGCCGAGGAAGACGGCGCGGGTCTCGCCGCCGGAAATGCTGGCGGCCATCTTCTTCGCGATGTCGTCGGCGACGCCGTGCGCGGCGATCGCCGGCACCGGCACGGCCTTCAGTTCGGCCAGTGCGACGCACACGCCAGCCAGCGCCGCGGCGAGCTGCGACGGCGCGACGATGCGCTTGGCGTGCACCTTGCCGAGAAATTCGTCCTCGGCCGCGTTGATCAGGTTGAGCTCGCCGTACCAGCGCACCGATTCGCGGATGCGGTGCGCCATCAGCGGGTGATCCTTGCGCAGGTTCGAGCCGACCACCAGCATGCGGTTCAGGCGCGACATGTAGGTGACCGGCATGCCGAGCCAGAAGCCGCCGCGCGCCTTGTCGTCGAGGCTGAAGTCGGACCAGCGCAGGCGATGGTCGACGTTGCCGCTCCCCATGCCGCGCATCAGCTTCTGCAGCAGGTAGAGCTCCTCCGCCGGGCGGTAGGGCGTCGACAGCGCGCCGATCCGGTCCGGGGCAATCGCCTTCAGCCGCTCGGCGACATGTTCGAGTGCCTGCTGCCACGTCGTCTCGACCCACTGGCCGTCATGCTTGACCATCGGCTGCGCGAGTCGCTCGGCGGTATTGAGGCCCTCGTAGGAGAAGCGGTCGCGATCGGCGAGCCAGCACTCGTTGACGTCCTCGTTCTCGCGCGGCACGACGCGCATCACCTTGTTTCCCTTGACGTGGACCTCGAGGTTGGAGCCCAGGCTGTCGTGCGGGCTGATCGACGGCCGCCGCGACAGTTCCCAGCTGCGCGCGGTGTAGCGGAAGGGCTTGCTGGTCAGCGCGCCCACCGGGCACAGATCGATGACGTTGCCGGAGATCTCGGACGCGACCTGGGTTTCCAGGAAGGGCATCACCTCGGTGTGCTCGCCGCGCCCGGCCATGCCGAGTTCCATGATGCCGGCGATCTCCTGCCCGAAGCGCACGCAGCGGCTGCAGTGGATGCAGCGCGTCATGTCGGTCGCGATCAGCGGCCCGAGGTTCTTCTCGATCACCACGCGCTTCACTTCCTGATAGCGCGACGCCGAGCCGCCGTAGCCGACGGCAAGATCCTGCAATGTGCACTCGCCGCCCTGGTCGCAGATCGGACAGTCGAGCGGATGATTGATCAGCAGGAACTCCATCACCGCCTTCTGCGCATTGATCGCGTATTCGGAGCGGGTATGGACCTTCATCCCGTCGGTGACCGGCGTCGCGCAGGCCGGCAGCGGCTTCGGCGCCTTCTCCACCTGCACGAGACACATGCGGCAGTTGGCTGCGATGGACAGCTTCTTGTGGTAGCAGAAATGCGGGATCGTGATGCCGAGCTGGTTGGCGGCGTCCATGATGGTCTTGCCGCTCTCGACCTGGAGCGACTTGCCGTCGATTTCGATGTTCAGGGTCGCCATCCGGTTACACCATGCAGCGCTTGTGTTCGACGTGGTACGCGAACTCGTTGCCGAAATGTTTGAGAAAGCTCTGCACCGGCATCGCCGCGGCGTCGCCCAGTGCGCAGATGGTGTGGCCGCCGATGTGGCTCGCCACGCTGTTGAGCAGCTCGAGGTCTTCCGGCCTGCCCTCCCCGTGCTCGATCCGGTGGATGATGCGGTACATCCAGCCGGTTCCCTCGCGGCACGGCGTGCACTGGCCGCACGATTCCTCGAAGTAGAAGTACGACAGCCGCTCGAGCGCACGCACCATGCACACCGTCTCGTCCATCACGATCACCGCGCCGGAACCGAGCATCGAACCTGCCTTGGCGATGGAGTCGAAATCCATGGTGCAGTCCATCATGACGCTGCCGGGCAGCACGGGCGCCGACGAACCGCCCGGAATCACGGCCTTGAGCTTGTGGCCGTTGCGCACCCCGCCCGCCATGTCCAGCAGTTCGGAGAATGGCGTACCGAGCGGCACCTCGTAGTTGCCCGGCTTGTTGACATGGCCCGAGACCGAGAACAGCTTGGGCCCGCCGTTGTTCGGCTTGCCGAGCTCGAGGAAGGCCTGGCCACCGTGCTGCACGATCCAGGGCACCGAAGCCAGCGTCTCGGTGTTGTTGATCGTGGTCGGCTTGCCGTAGAGGCCGAAGCTTGCCGGGAAAGGCGGCTTGAAGCGCGGCTGCCCCTTCTTGCCCTCGATCGATTCGAGCAGCGCGGTCTCCTCGCCGCAGATGTAGGCGCCATAGCCGTGGTGCGCGTGCAGCTGGAAGCTGAAGTCGGTGCCGAAGAGATGGTCGCCGAGGTAGCCCGCCTCACGCGCCTCCGCGAGCGCGCGCTCGAAGACCTCGTAGATCTCGAAGATCTCGCCATGGATGTAGTTGTAGCCCACCTTCGCGCCCAGCACGTAGCCGGCGATCGCCATGCCCTCGATCAGCTGGTGCGGGTTGTAGCGCAGGATGTCGCGGTCCTTGAACGTGCCCGGCTCGCCCTCGTCGCTGTTGCAGACGATGTACTTGTCGCCGGGGAAGGCGCGCGGCATGAAGCTCCACTTGAGTCCGGTCGGGAAGCCCGCGCCGCCGCGCCCGCGCAGGGCGCTGGTCTTCAGCTCGGCGATGATGGCGTCGCCCGGGACCTGCTCGGTGACGACGCGGCGCAGTGCCTGATAGCCGCCATTCGCGACATAGGTCGCCAGCGACGCCGGGTCGTCGAGCGCCTGGGTCCAGCTGCAGACCTGGTGGGTGGGCGTCAGCAGGCTCATTCCATCTTGTCCAGCAACTCGTCCACCTTCTCGGGCGTGAGATGGGTATGCATCTTGTGGTTGTTGTGCAGGCACATCGGCGCATCGCCGCAGGCGCCCATGCACTCGCCCTCCCTCAGCGTGTAGCGGCCGTCCTCGGTGGTCTCCCCGAAGCCGATGCCGAGCTTCTGCTTCAGATGTTCGGCGATCTCGTTCGCCCCCATCAGCACGCACGGCAGGTTGGTGCACACGGTAATCTTGTGACGACCACCCGGCCGGGTATCGTACATGTTGTAGAAGGTCGCGACCTCGTAGGCGGCGATCGCCGGCATCTCGAGATACTCGGCGACGAACTCGATCAGCTCGGGTCTGAGCCAGCCCTGCTCGGCCTGCGCGATGCGCAGCGCGCTCATCACGGCCGACTGCTTCTGGCCGGCGGGATACTTGGCGACTTCGGCGTCGATCGCCGCGAGCGATTCCTGTGACAGCATCAGCGGTCGATCTCCCCGAAAACGATGTCCTGCGTACCGATGATGGCGACGACGTCGGCGATCATGTGGCCGCGCGACATCTCGTCGAGCGCGGCAAGATGAGCGTAGCCCGGCGCGCGGATCTTCAGACGATACGGCTTGTTGGCGCCATCCGACACCAGGTAGATGCCGAACTCGCCCTTGGGATGTTCCACCGCCGCGTAGGCTTCGCCGGCCGGCACGTGCATGCCCTCGGTGAAGAGCTTGAAATGGTGGATCAGTTCTTCCATGTTCTGCTTCATCGACAGGCGGTCGGGCGGCGCCACCTTGTGATTGTCGACGATGACTGGGCCCGAGTTCCTGCGCAGCCAGTCGACGCACTGCTTGACGATGCGGTTGGACTGCCGCATTTCCTCGATCCGAACCAGATAGCGGTCGTAGCAGTCGCCGTTGGTGCCGACCGGTATGTCGAAGTCCATGCGGTCGTAGACCTCGTAGGGCTGCTTTTTCCTGAGGTCCCATTCGACGCCGGAACCACGCAGCATGGGACCGGTGAAGCCGAGCGCCTTGGCGCGCTCGGGCGAAACGACGCCGATACCGACGGTGCGCTGCTTCCAGATGCGGTTGTCGGTGAGCAGCGTCTCGTACTCGTCGACGTAGGTCGGGAAACGCTGGGTGAAGTCCTCGATGAAGTCGAGCAGCGAACCCTGGCGGTTGGCGTTCATCGACTTCAGCGTGGCCTCGTTGCGGGTGTGCTGCGCCGCATACTGCGGCATCGTGTCGGGCAGGTCGCGGTAGACGCCACCGGGACGATAGTAGGCCGCATGCATGCGCGCGCCCGACACCGCCTCGTAGCAGTCCATCAGGTCCTCGCGCTCGCGGAAGGCGTAGAGGAAGACCGTCATCGCGCCGACGTCGAGTGCGTGCGCGCCGAGCCACAGCAGGTGGTTGAGGATGCGCGTGATCTCGTCGAACATCACGCGGATGTACTGCGCCCGCTCCGGCACCTCGATGCCGAGCAGCTTCTCGATCGCCATCACGTAGGCATGTTCGTTGACCATCATCGACACGTAGTCGAGGCGGTCCATGTAGGGCACCGACTGGATGAAGGTCTTGTGCTCGGCAAGCTTCTCGGTCGCGCGGTGCAACAGGCCGATGTGCGGGTCCGCGCGCTGGATCACCTCGCCGTCGAGTTCCAGCACCAGGCGCAGCACGCCATGCGCGGCCGGATGCTGCGGGCCGAAGTTCATCGTGTAATTGCGGATCTCGGCCATCAGCGTCCTTCCCCGTAGCTTTCGTCCCGCACGATGCGCGGGGTGATCTCGCGCGGCTCGATCGACACCGGCTGGTAGATCACGCGTTGCTGCGTCGGGTCGTAGCGCATCTCGACGTGGCCGGACAGCGGAAAATCCTTGCGGAACGGATGGCCGATGAAGCCGTAGTCGGTCAGGATACGGCGCAGGTCCGGATGCCCCTCGAACACGATGCCGAAGAGATCGAACGCCTCCCGCTCGTACCAGTTGGCGGAGGGCCAGAGCTCCGTCACCGACGCCACCACCGGCAGATCGTCGTCAGGGCAGAAAGCCCGCACGCGCACGCGCTGGTTGTGCGCAATCGAAAGCAGATGCACGACGACCGCGAAACGGGACCCTTCCCACGCACCGTCGCCATAGTCGGCGTAGTCCATCCCGCACAGGTCGAGCAGTTGTTCGAAGCGGCAGTCTGGATGGTCGCGCAGCGTGCGCATCGCCGATGCGTACGCTTCGGCCTTGACGACCAGCGTCACTTCGCCCAGCCGGACGAACGCGTGGACAAGCGCCTCGCCAAGCAGCGTTTCCAGCGACGACAAGAGGGATTCCACGGACTGCGGCATGAGCGTTCAGCGGGCGATGGTGTTGGTTCGCTTGATCTTGTTCTGCAGCTGGATGATGCCGAACAGCAGGGCCTCCGCGGTCGGCGGGCAGCCGGGAACGTAGATGTCGACGGGCACGATGCGGTCGCAGCCGCGCACCACCGAGTAGGAATAATGGTAATAGCCGCCGCCGTTGGCGCACGAGCCCATCGAGATCACCCAGCGCGGCTCCGCCATCTGGTCGTAAACCTTGCGCAGGGCCGGCGCCATCTTGTTGCATAGCGTGCCCGCAACGATCATGACGTCCGACTGGCGCGGGCTCGGACGAAACACGATGCCGAAGCGATCGAGATCGTAGCGCGACGCACCGGCCTGCATCATCTCGACGGCGCAGCATGCCAGGCCGAACGTCATCGGCCACATCGAGCCGGTGCGCATGTAATTGATGAGCTGATCGGCCTTGGTCGTGACGAATCCCTGCTCGAGGACACCTTCAATGCTCATGCCGTCATTCCCACTCGAGCGCACCCTTCATCCACTCGTAGATGAACCCGACGACGAGGATGCCCAGGAACACGAGCATGGCGATGAAACCCGCGAGGCCGATCTCCTCGAGCACGATCGCCCACGGAAACAGGAACGCGATCTCGAGATCGAACAGGATGAACAGAATGGCGACCAGGTAGTAGCGCACATCGAACCGCATGCGCGCATCCTCGAATGCCTCGAAGCCGCACTCGTAGGGAGAGAGCTTTTCGCTGTCGGGGCGATGCGGCGCCAGAATTCCCCCTGCAACGATCGGCCCGATGCCGAAAGCCAAGCCAACCAGAATGAACAGCAGAATGGGGAGGTAGTTCTCCAGCACCGGGGCCTCCGACTTTGCCTGTGCCAGGCGTTTAATTGTGAGTCGAGTGTATTAGTGCGGAGCGCCGCCTGTCAAGGCGAAAAAGCGGTATTTTTGTCTTATTAATCAGTGACTTATTCAATAGCTAACACTAATGAATCAATCAGGAAATTTGATGGTGCCGACGGCGAGACTCGAACTCGCACGACCTAGGTCACTACCCCCTCAAGATAGCGTGTCTACCAATTCCACCACGTCGGCCATTGGGCTTGCGCCCGGATGGGTACTTCAGAGTTACTTCGGGATCTCTCCCGCTTTCGAGCCCGGCCCTTGGGCCGGGACTTGCGCCGGTGCTGCAGGCTGCGCTGCAGGTGCCGGCACCGCCGCACGCTCAAGCACGCTCGTCGGCTTGTGCTGCTGGAGCCCGAAATAGGCCAGTCCCAGGCTGGTCAGGAAAAACAGCCCTGCCAGCACGGCCGTGCTGCGGCTCAGGAAATTGGCCGAACCGCTCGCCCCGAACAGGCTGCCTGCCGAACCGCTGCCGAATGCCGCACCCATGTCCGCCCCCTTGCCATGCTGCAGCAGCACCAGCGCAATCAGCGCGATGGCAACGAGAACGTGAACGATCCAGACCAGAGTTTCCATGAGTTGATGCTTGCGGGGCAATGCCTATCGAGCGGCTGCGCGGCAGATGGCGATGAACTCGTCGGCAACCAGGGAGGCCCCGCCGATCAGTCCGCCATCGATATCCGGCTGAGCCATCAATTCTGCCGCATTCGCGGCTTTTACGCTACCCCCGTATTGAATGACGAGGCCATCGGCGACGGCACCGTCGAGCGCTGCGATCTTGCCACGGATGAATGCATGCACGGCCTGCGCCTGCTCCGGGGTTGCCGTCTTGCCGGTGCCGATCGCCCAGACCGGCTCGTAGGCCACCACGGCCTTGCCCAGCGACCCCACGCCGGCGGCCTGGATCACGGCGTCGAGCTGGCGCGCGACGACGGCTTCGGTCACGCCGGATTCGCGCTCCTGCAGCGATTCGCCGACGCACAGGATCGGCGTCAGGCCGGCCGCCTGTGCCGCCATGTATTTCTTCGCCACGATCTCGTCGCGCTCGCCGTACAGGCTGCGGCGCTCGGAGTGCCCGACGATGACGTACTTGCAGCCGAAATCGAGCAGCATCGCGGCCGACACCTCGCCGGTGAACGCACCCTTGGGTTGCTCGGACAGATTCTGCGCACCCCAGGCGATCGACGAGCCCGCAAGCGCGGCCTGCGCCTGCGCAAGATAGGGGAACGGCACGCACACGGCGGCCTCGATTCCGGCGAGGGCGGGTTTGATGGCGGCCAGCAGCGCGGCATTTTCTGCGAGGCTGCCGTGCATTTTCCAGTTACCGGCTACGAGCTTCTTGCGCATGGGAGTCTGCCAAAGAAAAGTGCGCGATAGTAAGCGCTGAGCGCGCCCCGGTCAACCGCTGCGGTCAGCCGAAGCGCCCCGTGATGTAGTCTTCGGTCTGCTTCTTGGCGGGCCGCATGAAGATGGTGCCGGTCTCGTTGAACTCGACCAGCTCGCCCATGTACATGAATGCCGTGTAGTCGGAGATCCGCGCGGCCTGCTGCATGTTGTGCGTGACGATGGCGATGGTGTAGTCGCTCTTCAATTCGTTGATGAGCTCCTCGACCTTGGCAGTGGAAATCGGGTCGAGCGCCGAGGTCGGCTCGTCGAGCAGGACGATTTCCGGCTTCACCGCCACGGCCCGGGCGATGCACAGGCGCTGCTGCTGGCCGCCCGAGAGCGACAGGCCGCTCTTGTTCAGCTTGTCCTTCACTTCGCCCCACAGCGCGGCCTTCTTCAAGGCCCATTCGACGCGGTCGTCCATCGCGCTCTTCGACATGCGCTCGTAGAGCCGGACGCCGAAGGCGATGTTTTCGTAGATCGTCATCGGGAAAGGCGTCGGCTTCTGGAACACCATGCCGATCTTGGCTCGCACGAGGTTCACGTCCTGGCTCTTGTCGAGCAGGTTCTTGCCATGGAACAGGATCTCGCCCTCGGCACGCTGCCCCGGATAGAGGTCGTACATGCGGTTGAAGGTGCGCAGCAATGTCGATTTGCCGCAACCCGACGGGCCGATGAAGGCGGTCACCTTCTTGTGGGCAATGTCGAGATTGACCTTGCTGAGGCCCTTGAATTCCCCGTAGTAGAAGTCCAGGTTGCGGACTTGCAGTGCGACGTTCTCGCCGGGTGGCAGGGTTCGTTCAGACATCAGATCGCTCCGGAGAAATTAACGTTTGTCCTTGTTGCGGAAGACGACACGCACGCCGACATTGACCGCGAGCACCAGAAAGGCGATCAGCAGCGCCCCGCCCCAGGCCAGGTTGACCCAGTTGTCGAACGGGCTCAGCGCGAACTGGTAGATCACGACCGGCAGGTTGGCCATGGGCTTGGCCATGTTTGTGCTGAAGAACTGGTTGTTCAGCGCGGTGAACAGCAGGGGGGCCGTTTCACCCGTAATGCGCGCCATCGCCAGCAGGACGCCGGTCACCACACCGGATTTGACCGCCCGCAACGTGACCTTCAGCGACACCTGCCAGCGCGGCGCACCGACGGCGAAGGCCGCTTCGCGGAGGCTGGTCGGCACCAGCTTCAGCATGTTCTCGGTGGTCCGCACCACGACGGGGATCGCGATCAGCGACAGGGCCAGCGATCCCGCCCAGCCGGAGAAGCCGCCCGTCGTCGCGACAAACAGGGCGTAGACGAAGAGGCCGATGACGATCGACGGCGCGGACAGCATGATGTCCGTCATGAAGCGGGTGAGGGACGCGAACTTCGACACGCGGCCGAATTCGGCGAGATAGATGCCCGCCAGAATGCCGACCGGCGTGGAAATCAGCATCGAGAACAGCAGGATGAGACCGCTGCCGACGATGGCGTTGCGCAGTCCGCCGCCGTCCGAACTCGGTGCCGGGGTGTCCTGGGTGAAGAGATCCCAGCTCAGCACGGCAAAGCCCTTCGAGAACAGCGTCCACAGGATCCACAGCAATGCCACCAGCCCCACGCTCATGGCGAGCATGGAAAGCGTGATGCCGATGCGGTTCCGCCAGAGCCGACGGGTATAGAGACTCATCATGTCGTTTACAGCCCTTCGGAACCCATGCTGCGGCTGATGAGCCAGCGCGAAATCGCAAGCACGACGAAGGTGATGACGAACAGCACCAGGCCCAACGCGAACAGCGACGAAATGTGCAGGCCCGGGTCGGCTTCGCCGAATTCGTTCGCCAGCGTCGACGCGATCGACGTGCCTGGCGCAAACAGGCTGCCGGTGATGCGGTTGGCGTTGCCGATCACGAAGGTGACCGCCATCGTCTCGCCCAGGGCCCGCCCCAGGCCCAGCATGATGCCACCGATGACGCCGACGCGCGTGTAGGGCAGGACGATGTTGCGCACCACTTCCCACGTCGTGCAGCCGACGCCGTAGGCGGATTCCTTGAGCACGTGCGGCACGGTCTCGAACACATCCCGCATGACGGAGGCGATGAAGGGAATGATCATCAGCGCAAGAACGATGCTGGCTGCGAGAATGCCGACGCCGATGGGCGGGCCGGCGAACCATCCGCCGATGACCGGTACTTCGCCCAGCCATTCCTGAAGAGGCGGCTGCACATGCTCGGAAAACAGTGGCGCGAAGACGAACAGGCCCCAGATGCCGTAGACGATCGAAGGGATGCCGGCCAGCAGTTCGATCGCCGTTCCGAGGGGCCGGCGCAGCCACAGCGGGCAGGTCTCCGTGAGGAACAGGGCGATGCCGAAGCTGATCGGCACCGCCATCAGCAACGCCAGCACCGACGTGACGACGGTGCCGTAGATGGCCGCCAGCGCGCCGAACTGGTCGTCCGGCACGCTCCACACGTTGGTCCAGAGGAAAGCCGGTCCGAAGGTCTTGAGGCTGGGCCAGGCCTCGATCCCCAGCGACACGAGGATTCCGGCCAGCGCCGCGAGCACGACGAACGCGAAGAGCTGCGTGGAATGATGAAAGAACATGTCCTGCAACCGGAATTTTCGGACCTGCCTTGCATGCAGGTCGATTCCGGAAGGTGCGCTGGGCTCGCTCACAATGGGATGCCTATGGGTTCGGTTCTTGATATCTGCTGAAACAGCCGCAGGAACGGCAGCCGCTTTAGCAGAAAGCCGGGGCAGCATGCTGCCCCGGCCGACATCGGTTCAACGGATCTGCGGTCTTACTTGATGTTCTTCATTTCCGCTTCGACCATCTTCACGACGGTGGACGGCAACGCCACATAGCCCAGTTCAGCCGCTTCTTTCTGGCCGTTGTTGAGCGACCAGGTGAAGAAGTCGACGATGGCCTTCTGCCTGGCGGCATCGGCACCCTTCTCGTAGGCCAGCACGTAGGTCGCCGTGGTGATCGGCCACGCGTTCTTCGCCGACTGGTCGAGCAGGTCCGGCGCCATGCCGCGGACCTTGAAGTTCGCACCGGCAGCGGCGTCGGCGACCGACTTCTGGCTCGGAACGATGAAGCTGCCGGCACGGTTCTTCAGCGCCACGAACTTCATGTTGTTCTTCACCGCATCGGAGAAGTCGACATAGCCGATCGTGCCCTTGATCTTCTCGACGTTGGCGGCGACGCCCGGGTTGCCCTTGCCGCCGATCGAGTTGGCGGGCCAGTTCACGGTGTTGCCTGCGCCGACTTCACGCATGAACGCGGCGGACTGCTTGGCGAGGTAATTGCTGAATGCGTAGGTCGTACCGGAGCCGTCGGAGCGGTTCGCCACGGTGATCGCCAGGCTGGGCAGCTTCAGGCCGGGGTTGAGCTTGACGATGGCCGGGTCGTTCCACTTGGTGATCGCGCCACGGAAGATGTCGGCAGCGGTGACGCCGTCCAGCTTCAGTTGACCGGACTGTACGCCGGGAACGTTGAGGACGATGGTGACGCCGCCCATCACGGTCGGGAACTGCACCAGGTGCGCGGCGTCCAGATCGGCCTCGCTGAGCGGTGCATCGCTGCCCGCGAAATCGACGGTCCTGGCCTTGATCTGCTTGACACCGCCCGACGAGCCGATGCCCTGGTAGTTGACCTTCGCGCCGGTCTTGGCCTGGTAGCCTTCGGCCCACTTGGTATAGATGGCATAAGCGAAGGTGGAGCCCGCGCCGGTGATGTCGGCGGCCAGCGCGCTGACCGAGAAAGCCAGACCCATGGCGGCGGCCAGGGAGCCCTTGGCCAGTTTGTTCAGTGCAAGCATGTGAATCTCCGGTAGTTTTGACTGTGCCGCATAGGCGACGCAGGCATACTAACGGGCGAATATTACAGAACTATTTCAGCCCGGGGAAATCATCCGCCGGACGCCGCCGCCCTCACGGCAGCGGCGATGGATTCGGCCGTTTCCCTGACCAGCGCGGCGTCGCGGCCTTCCACCATCACGCGGATCAAGGGCTCGGTGCCCGACGCGCGCAGCACGATCCGCCCGCTGCCATTCAGCACCGCCTCGGCGCTCGCCACCGAGGCGTCGACCGCGGGCGCGTCACCAAGCTTGAAGCCCTTGGCCACGGGCACGTTGATCATCATCTGCGGATAGATTTCGAGGTCGGCGGTGAAGCTCTCCAGCGTCTCGCCGGTCGCGCGCAGGGCATGCAGCACCTGGAGCGCCGAGACGATGCCGTCGCCCGTGGTGTGCTTGTCGAGGCACAGGATGTGGCCCGACGTTTCCCCGCCCAGCGTCCAGCCGTTGGCGTGCAGCCGCTCCAGCACGTAGCGGTCGCCGACCTTGGCGCGCTCGAACGGAACATGGAGGCGCGCCAGCGCGTGCTCGGTACCCAGATTCGTCATGAGGGTGCCGACCACCCCGCCCTTCATGCCGCCGGATTGGACGCGGTGACGCGCGATGACGTAGACGAGCTGGTCGCCGTCGTAGATGCGCCCACTGGCATCGGCCATCATCAGGCGATCGCCGTCGCCGTCGAGGGCGATTCCCAGGTCGGCCTGGTGCGCACGCACCGCGTCGGACAGCGCCTGCGTATGCGTCGCGCCACATGCCTCGTTGATGTTGAAGCCGTTCGGGTCCTTGCCGATGGCGATCACCTCGGCACCCAGTTCATGCAGCACGTGCGGCGCGATGTGATAGGTGGCGCCGTGCGCGCAGTCGACCACGATGCGCAGCCCGCGCAGGTCGAGATGGTTGGGATAGGTGCTTTTGCAGAATTCGATGTAGCGCGCCGCGGCATCCTCGATCCGCCGCGCGCGGCCGAGCTGGCGTGCCTCGACGGTGCGAATGGGCTGCTCCAGCAGCGCCTCGATCGCCTCCTCGACGCTGTCGGGAAGCTTCTGGCCGCTGGCGGAGAAGAACTTGATGCCGTTGTCCTCGAAGGGATTGTGCGACGCGGAGATCACCACCCCGGCCTGCAGCCGCAGCGCGCGCGTCAGATAGGCGACCGCCGGCGTCGGCATCGGGCCCGTCATCAGCACGTTCACGCCTGCGGCCGTGAAGCCGGCTTCCAGCGCCGCCTCGAGCATGTACCCGGAGATCCGCGTGTCCTTGCCGATCAGCACGGTGGGATGCTGGTTGGGCGGCAGGCTGCCGCGGTCGGCCACGAGCACCTGCCCGGCCGCATAGCCGAGGCGCATGACGAACTCAGGCGTGATGGGCGATTCGCCCACCCGGCCCCGCACGCCGTCGGTACCGAAATATTTACGTCCCATCCCTGTATTCCTCCACTGCATTCCAGACCGCCAGCGCGTCGCGCATGGCGGCCACATTGTGCACCCGGAGCAGCCGTGCCCCTTTCGCGACGGCGATCAGGTGGGCCGCCACCCCGGCAAATTCGCGTTCGTCCACGTCACGTCCGGTCAGCATGCCCAGCATCGACTTGCGCGACAGGCCGGCCAGCACCGGCAGCCCGATCGCGGCAAGCTGCTCGAATCGCCGCAGCAGCGCCAGGTTGTGCTGCAGGGTCTTGCCGAATCCGAAGCCGGGATCGATCACCAGCCGTTCGCGCGCAATGCCGGCTGCAAGGCAGGCATCGACCCGCTCTTGCAGGAAATCCCTCACTTCCGCGACGACATCGACGTAATGCGGCGCCTCCTGCATGTGCTGCGGCTCGCCCTGCATGTGCATGAGGCAGACCGCCACGCCGGATGCCGCCACGGCGTCGAGCGCGTCCCGTGCCCGCAGCGCCGCGACGTCGTTCACCATGGCGGCGCCCGCCGCAAACGCCGCACGCATCACCTCCGGCTTCCGGGTATCGACCGACACAAGGCAATGCTCGCGGGCGAGCGCCTCGACGACCGGCAGCACACGCCGCATCTCCTCGGCCACGGAAACGGCTGCGGAGCCCGCGCGGGTCGATTCGCCGCCGACGTCGAGGATATCGGCTCCGGCTTCGCGGAGCTTGAGCGCATGAACGATCGCCGCCTGCGCGTCGGGCAGGCGTCCCCCGTCCGAGAACGAGTCGGGCGTGACATTGACGATGCCCATGATGCGCGGGCGGGAGAGCGACAGGCGGTGGGAGCCGGCGTGGAGGACGGACATGAAAAAAAGAGGGGCCAAAGCCCCTCTATTGTAGCGGGTAAGCTCGGAACGCCGCTCAGGCTTCCTGGGCCGGCTGCGCCGTCGGCGCCGGTGCGCTGGGCTTGTCGCCGCCGCCGGAAGGCGGCTGCGGCGTGGCCGAGGGCTTCGGCGGACGAACCGGCAGCCCGGCCATGATGTCGGCAATCTGCTCGGCGTCGATGGTCTCGTACTCGAGCAGCGCCGCGGTCATTGCCTCGACCTTGGTACGGTTGTCGGTGAGGATCTTCTTCGCGAGCGCATACTGCTCGTCGAGGATGCGACGGATCTCCGCATCGACCTTCTGCATCGTCGCCTCGCTCATGTTCTTGTGCGTGGTCACCGAGCGGCCGAGAAAGACCTCGCCCTCGTTCTCGCCGTAGACCATGGGGCCGAGCGCCTCGGACATGCCGTAGCGCGTCACCATGTCGCGCGCGATGCTGGTCGCGCGCTCGAAGTCGTTGGAGGCGCCGGTCGAAACGCTGCCGACGAAGATCTCCTCCGCTACGCGGCCGCCGAACAGCATACTGATCTGGGCCAGCATCTGGTCCTTGTACAGGCTGAAGCGATCCTGCTCCGGCAGCGACATCGTCACGCCGAGGGCGCGGCCGCGCGGGATCACGGTCACCTTGTGCACCGGGTCGCAGCCCGGCAAGCTCATTCCGATGACGGCGTGGCCGGACTCGTGGTAGGCGGTCTTCTTCTTGTCCTCGGGCGTGATCACCATGGACTTGCGCTCGGCCCCCATCAGGATCTTGTCCTTGGCCTTCTCGAAGTCGTCCATGTCGACGAGGCGCTTGCTGCTCCGCGCCGCGAACAGCGCCGCCTCGTTGACCAGGTTGGCGAGGTCGGCGCCGGACATGCCGGGAGTCCCGCGTGCCAGGATGTCGGCGCGCACGTCGGGCGCGACCGGCACCTTGCGCATGTGCACCAGCAGGATCTGCTCGCGGCCGCGGATGTCGGGCAGGCCCACGACGACCTGGCGGTCGAAGCGGCCCGGGCGCAGCAGCGCCGGGTCGAGCACGTCGGGGCGGTTGGTCGCGGCGATGACAATGACGCCGGCGTTCGCCTCGAAGCCGTCCATTTCGACCAGCAGCTGGTTGAGCGTCTGCTCGCGCTCGTCGTTGCCGCCGCCGAGGCCGGCACCGCGCTGGCGGCCGACCGCGTCGATCTCGTCGATGAAGATGATGCAGGGGGAGTTCTTCTTCGCCTGCTCGAACATGTCGCGCACCCGCGCGGCACCGACGCCGACGAACATCTCGACGAAGTCGGAACCGGAGATGCTGAAGAACGGAACCTTCGCTTCACCGGCGATCGAACGTGCCAGCAGGGTCTTGCCGGTGCCCGGCGGGCCGACCATCAGCACGCCGCGCGGGATGCGGCCGCCGAGTTTCTGGAACTTGGACGGGTCCTTGAGGAATTCGACCAGTTCGGCGACGTCCTCCTTCGCCTCGTCGCAGCCGGCGACGTCGGCGAAGGTCACGGGATTCGCGTTCTCGTCAAGCAGCCGCGCACGGCTCTTGCCGAACGAGAAGGCGCCGCCGCGGCCGCCGCCCTGCATCTGGCGCATGAAGAAGATCCACACGCCGATCAGCAGCAGCATCGGGAACCAGGAAATGAACAGGCTCATCAGGAAGGACGGCTGCTCTTCCGGCTTGGCCTCGACCGACACGCCGTTCTTCAGGAGATCGGACACCATCCAGGGATCGTTCGGCGCATAGCTCGTGAAGCGCTGGCCGTCGGTCCGCTCGCCCCGCAGGACGTTGCCCTCGATCACCACCTTGGCGATCTGCTGCTGCCGCACTTCCTCGATGAATTGCGAGTACGGCATCTGCGACTGCGCGGCCCGCTGGGTACCGAACTGGTTGAACACCGTCATCAGGATCACCGCGATGATCAGCCAGATGGCGATGTTCTTGGACAAATTGTTCACGATTGCTCCTTGGTGCCGCGTCCAGCACGATTAATACGACGCCCTGCGTTTAGACTCATTCTAAACCTAGTCCTGCGGACTTGCCACCGAATCCCGCGCCCCCGCTTCCAGCGGGCGGCGCCCCAGCAGGTAGACCTCGGTACTGCGGTCGCGCGACGCGTCCGGCTTGCGGATCAGCACCTGCTCGAACGCCTCGCGCATCTGCCGCCGAAATGCCTCGAAACCGACGCCCTGAAACACTTTGACGAGAAATGCACCGTCCGGTTTCAGCCATTTCACCGCAAATTCGAGCGCCAACTCGCACAGTTCATAGTGGCGCGCCTGATCGCGAAGCATCACGCCACTGATATTGGGGGCCATATCGCTTAATACAAGGTCAACCCGCCCATTTTGCAAGCGTTCCTCCAGCCACGCCAGGGCCGCGATGTCGCTGAAATCGCCCTCCAGGCTCTCGACGCCCGCCAGCGGCGCCACTGGCAGCAGGTCGATCGCGAGCACGCGCCCCTGCCGCTTCATCCTCTGCACCGCCACCTGGCACCAGCTGCCCGGTGCAGCGCCGAGGTCCACCACCGTCATTCCCGGGCGCAGCAGGTGGTCGCGCTGGTCGATCTCCAGCAGCTTGTAGGCGGCACGCGAGCGGTAGCCGTCGACCTGCGCCCGCTTGACGTAGGGATCGGTCACGTGCTCGTGCATCCAGGCCTTGCCCGATTTGGTTCGCTTCGGCTTATGCACCATCTCTATCGGCTACAATCCGCCCTCGATTGAAGGAATACGCATGAAATCACTCACCCCCGCCCAGCGGCAATACCTCAAGGGACTGGCGCACAGCCGCCAGCCGGTGGTCATGATCGGGAGCAACGGCCTGACGCCGGCCGTCCTGAAGGAAATCGAGCGCGGCCTCGCCGCCCACGAACTGATCAAGATCAAGGCTGCCAGCGACGAGGCGGATACGCGTCGGGCCTGGCTCGAGGAAATCTGCACGGCAACCGGCGCAGCGCCGGTGCAGCAGATCGGCAAGATATTGGTGATTTATCGCGCTGCCGCGAAGCCGGCGATCATCCTGCCCGCTTGAAGCGGCACACGGGGCGTTTATCGCGCCAGCCCCGAGCGCCAGACCAGGAGCAGCCCGAGCGCGCTCTGGATCAGGTAAAGAATGCTGGAAACGCCATGCCAGTGCGCAAAGCGGTCGGCGAACACGCTCTGCATCACCGCGTGGGGCATGGCTTGATCCTTCAGGCTTTGCAGGATCGGCTGGATCCAGAAATGGCCGGCGAGCGTCAGCAGCAGCATCAGCGCCACTGCCCAGAAGAACAGGGTTTTCATCGCCGCGGCGCCGTCGCGGACGATCCGGTAGAGGAGCAGATAGACGGCCGCGGCGATGCCGATCCACGCCATCACTCCAAACAGCTTGCCCGCCAGCATCCCGGCCAGCTGCTTGTCGCCCAGGGAAGCGAACAGCACCGGTGCGGCGACATAGCCGATCGCCCACATGCCGCCGATCCACAGCACCAGCAGCCCGCCGGCCAGCCCGTCCCAGAAGCGCCGCATCCTACTTGTACAGCACGTCCAGCACTTCGTACTGGCGCACGCCGCCCGGCGCCTGCACGTCGACGCTGTCGCCGGTGTACTTGCCGATCAGCGCGCGGGCGATGGGCGAAGATACGGAAATCTTGCCCTGCTTGATGTCCGCCTCGTCGTCGCCGACGATCTGGTAGGTCACCACGTCGCCGGATTCCGCATCCTCGAGTTCGACGGTGGCGCCGAACACGATGCGCCCGTCGGCATCGACCGTGGCCGGATCGATGATCTGCGCGTTCGACAGCTTGCCCTCCAGCTCGGCGATGCGCCCTTCGATGAAGCCCTGCTTTTCCTTGGCCGCATCGTACTCGGCGTTTTCCGACAAGTCGCCCTGCGCACGCGCCTCGGCGATCGCCTGGATCACGGCGGGCCGCTCCACGCTTTTGAGATGTTGCAGTTCGAGGCGCAGCTTTTCGGCACCGACGACGGTGAGAGGAACCTTGTTCACAACCTTACCTTTAGAGTTCAGTGCAGGCGCTTGTGCAGCGTCTGCAGGGAATACACCTTGAGTTCATTGCCGTGCTGCATGCCCATGCACGCGGCACGCGCACCCGCCAGCGTGGTGAAGTAGACTACCCGGCGCGCCAGCGCCTCGGCGCGGATGGCATAGGAATCCTTGACCGCCTTCTTGTCTTCCACGACGTTGACGATGAAGTCGATGTCGCCGTTCTTGATCATGTCGACGATGTGCGGCCGGCCTTCCATGACCTTGTTGACGATGGCCACCGGAATGCCGGCGGACTCGATCGTGTGCGCGGTGCCGCGGGTGGCGACCACGTTGAAGCCCAGATCGTGCAGCATCTGTGCCACTTCGATCACCGCGGCACGGTCACCCGAGCGCACGCTGACGAAGGCGCGCCCGCCCGGTTTCGGCAGCTCGGAGCTCGACGCCAGCTGCGACTTGACGAAGGCCTCGCCGAAATTGTCACCGACGCCCATGACCTCGCCGGTCGATTTCATCTCGGGTCCGAGGATGGTGTCGACGCCGGGGAACTTGCGGAACGGGAACACCGCCTCCTTGACCGAGTAATACGGCGGGATGATCTCCTTCTCGAAGCCCTGCGACTTCAGCGAGATGCCGGCCATCGCGCGCGCGGCGATCTTCGCCAGCGGCGCACCGATCGCCTTGGAGACATAGGGCACGGTGCGCGACGCGCGGGGGTTCACCTCGAGCACGTAGACGGTGTCGCCCTGGATCGCGAACTGCACGTTCATCAGGCCGCAGACCTTGAGCGCCTTCGCCATCGCCACCGTCTGGCGGCGCAGCTCGTCCTGAACGTCCTTCGACAGGCTGTACGGCGGCAGCGAGCACGCGGAGTCGCCCGAGTGCACCCCGGCCTGCTCGATGTGCTGCATGATGCCGCCGATCACGACCTGCTCGCCGTCGGAGAGCGCATCCACATCGACCTCGATGGCGTCGTTGAGGAAGCGGTCGAGCAGCACCGGCGACTTGTTGGAGACCTTGACCGCCTCGGTCATGTAGCGGACGAGGTCGGCTTCCTCGCGCACGATTTCCATTGCGCGGCCGCCCAGCACGTAGGACGGGCGAACCACCAGGGGGTAACCGATTTCGGCGGCCATGCGCAGCGCGCTCTCAGGGGTACGCGCGGTCCGGTTGGGCGGCTGCTTCAAGCCGAGGTCGTGCAGCATCTGCTGGAAGCGCTCGCGGTCTTCGGCGGCGTCGATCATGTCGGGGCTGGTGCCGATGATGGGCACGCCATTGCGTTCCAGATCGCGCGCCAGCTTCAACGGGGTCTGGCCGCCGTACTGCACGATCACGCCGAAGGGCTTCTCGATGCGCACGATCTCCAGCACGTCTTCCAGCGTCAGCGGCTCGAAGTACAGACGGTCGGAGGTGTCGTAGTCGGTCGACACGGTCTCCGGGTTGCAGTTGACCATGATGGTCTCGAAGCCGTTCTCGCGCAGCGCCAGCGCCGCGTGCACGCAGCAATAGTCGAACTCGATGCCCTGGCCGATGCGGTTCGGCCCGCCGCCCAGCACCATGACCTTCTTCGCGTCGCTCGGGTGCGCCTCGCACTCTTCCTCGTAGGTCGAGTACATGTAGGCGGTCTGCGTGGCGAACTCCGCGGCGCAGGTATCGACGCGCTTGTAGACCGGATGCAGCGCCAGTTCGTGGCGGCGAGCACGCACCGCGTGCTGGTCGGTGTCGAGCAGCCTGGCCAGGCGGCGATCGGAGAAGCCGGCGCGCTTCAGCTCGCGCAACTCGTCACGGCCAAGATCCTTCAGCGCGCGCCCGGCGAGCGACGTTTCCATCTCGATCAGGCGCTGGATCTGGTCGAGGAACCACGGGTCGATCTTCGACACCGCATGCACTTCCTCCAGGCTCATGCCGACACGGAAGGCGTCGCCGACGTACCAGATCCGCTCCGGTCCCGGCGACATCAGCTCGGCCTCGATCTCCTCGCGGTCGGCCGTCTTCGGATCAAAGCCGTCGGCGCCGACTTCCAGCCCGCGCAGCGCCTTCTGCAGCGATTCCTGGAAGCTGCGGCCCATCGCCATCACTTCGCCCACCGACTTCATCTGCGTGGTCAGGCGATCGTCGGCCTGCGGGAATTTCTCGAACGCGAAGCGCGGCACCTTGGTGACGACGTAATCGATCGACGGCTCGAAGGAAGCCGGGGTCGCGCCGCCGGTAATGTCGTTCTGCAGTTCGTCGAGGGTGTAGCCCACTGCGAGCTTCGCCGCAACCTTGGCGATCGGGAAGCCGGTCGCCTTCGACGCCAGCGCCGACGAACGCGACACGCGCGGGTTCATCTCGATCACCACCATGCGGCCGTCGGCCGGGTTGATCGAGAACTGCACGTTGGAACCGCCGGTGTCGACGCCGATCTCGCGCAGCACCGCGAGGCTGGCGTTGCGCATGATCTGGTATTCCTTGTCGGTCAGCGTCTGCGCCGGCGCGACGGTAATCGAGTCGCCGGTGTGCACGCCCATCGGGTCGAAGTTCTCGATCGAGCAGACGATGATGCAGTTGTCCTTGCGATCGCGCACGACCTCCATCTCATACTCTTTCCAGCCGAGCAGCGATTCCTCGATCAGCAGCTCGTGCGTCGGCGACGCCTCGAGGCCGCGCTCGCAGATGGCGACGAATTCATCCTTGTTGTAGGCGATGCCGCCGCCCGATCCGCCCATGGTGAAGGAGGGCCGGATGATGGTCGGGAAGCCGAGCGCGGCCTGCACCTGCAGCGCCTCCTCCATGCTGTGGGCGATCGACGAGCGCGCCGAGCCGAGGCCCAGCTTGGTCATCGCCGCCTTGAACTTCTCGCGGTCCTCGGCCTTGTCGATCGCCTCCTTGGAGGCACCGATCATCTCGACGCCGTACTTTTCCAGCACGCCGTGCCGGGCGAGGTCGAGCGCGCAGTTCAGCGCGGTCTGCCCGCCCATGGTCGGCAGCAGCGCGTCGGGGCGCTCCTGCTCGATGATCTTCTCGACCACCTGCCAGGAGATCGGCTCGATGTAGGTGACGTCGGCCATGTCCGGGTCGGTCATGATCGTCGCCGGGTTGCTGTTGACGAGGATGACCTTGTAGCCCTCCTCGCGCAGCGCCTTGCAGGCCTGCGCGCCGGAGTAGTCGAATTCGCACGCCTGCCCGATGACGATGGGGCCGGCGCCGATGATGAGGATGCTATGAATGTCTGTGCGCTTGGGCATGATCAGGGCGCCTTGGCGTGGTCAGCCATCAGCTGGATGAATCGGTCGAACAAATAACCCACGTCGTGCGGACCCGGGCTCGCCTCGGGATGGCCCTGGAAGCTGAACGCCGGTGCGTCGGTGCGGGCGATGCCCTGCAGCGAGCCGTCGAACAGCGAGACGTGCGTCGAGCGCAGGTTGGCGGGCAGCGTCCCCGCATCGACGGCGAAGCCGTGGTTCTGGCTGGTGATGGCGACGCGTCCGCTGTCGAGATCCTTGACCGGATGGTTGGCGCCGTGATGGCCGAACTTCATCTTGATGGTCTTCGCGCCGGACGCCAGCGCCAGCAGCTGGTGGCCGAGACAGATGCCGAAGAGCGGAATCTTCGCCGCCACGAACTGCTCGATCGCACGGATCGCGTAATCGCACGGCTCGGGATCGCCGGGACCATTGGAAAGGAAGACGCCATCGGGCTTGAGCGCCAGCGCCTGCTCCGCGGTGGCTGTCGCCGGCAGCACGGTCAGGCGGCAGCCCCGCTCGGCCAGCATGCGCAGGATATTGCGCTTGACGCCATAGTCGAACGCGACGACATGAAAGCGCGGCGCGGTCTGCTTGCCGTAGCCGGTGCCGAGCTTCCATTCGGTCTCGGTCCACTCGTAGGCGGCCGGCGCCGTCACCACCTTGGCCAGATCCATGCCGGCCAGCCCTGGGAACGCACGCGCAGCCTCGAGCGCCTTCGCCTCGTCGGCCGCGCCCGCCATGATGCAGCCGGCCTGCGTGCCCTTTTCGCGCAGGATGCGGGTCAGGCGACGGGTGTCGATGTCGGCGATGGCGACGATGTTCTCGCCCTTGAGGTAGTCGGAGAGCGACTGGCCGGCGCGGAAGTTGGAATGCAGCCGCGGCAGGTCGCGCACGACCAGGCCGGCGGCGTGGATGCACCCCGCCTCGACGTCCTCGGCGTTGACGCCGGTGTTGCCGATGTGGGGATAGGTCAGGGTGACGATCTGCCGCGAATACGAGGGGTCGGTGAGGATCTCCTGGTATCCCGTGAGCGCGGTATTGAAAACCACCTCGCCGGTCGTGATGCCGTCGGCACCGATCGAGCGGCCGCGAAACACCGAGCCGTCAGCTAGAACCAGGATGGCGGGTTGGGCAGAGGACAAGGAACACTCCGAAAGGCAGGTGACAAAATTCAGGCGAGTCGCTCGCGCGAACCCGCCTGAATTTGAATGCCCGCATTGTAGCCGATCCGGGAGGCGGCTTCAATGCTTGCCACCGCCTCCGCGCGCCCTTTTCAGGGCTGCAAATGGTCCAGCCCGCCGTCCATGTCGAGTTCGGTCAGCTCGGTGAAGCCGCCGATGCATTTGCCGTCGACGACGATCTGCGGCACGGTGCGGGCGCCGTTCGTAACCACGGCGAATTCCTTCATCGCCTCGCGGTCGAGGTCGATGCGGACCTCGTCGTAGCCGATGCCGCGCTTGTCGAGGAAGGCCTTGGCCTTGACGCAGATGGGACAGGTGCCGGTGCTGTAGACCTTGACGGCGTTCATGATGGTTTCCTGGTCGATGCGGTTAGGTTATTTCAGATTGAGCACGTCGCGCATGTCGTAGAGACCCGGTGCCCTGCCCTGCAGCCACTTGGCTGCGCGCAGCGCGCCCTGCGCGAAGGTGGCGCGGCTGCTCGCCTTGTGGGTCAGCTCGACGCGCTCGCCGATGCCGGCGAACAAGAGCGTATGGTCGCCGACGATGTCGCCGCCGCGCACGGTGGCGAAGCCGATCGTCTTCGGGTCGCGCTCGCCGGTCACGCCCTCGCGGCCGTACACGGCGCAGCTCGCGAGATCACGGTCGATCGCGCGCGCGACCGCCTGCCCGAGGCCGAGCGCGGTGCCGGACGGCGCGTCGACCTTGTGGCGGTGGTGCGCCTCGATGATCTCGATGTCGTAGCCGTCCTCCAGCACGCGGGCGGCGACCTCGGCCAGCTTCATCAGCAGGTTCACGCCGACGCTCATGTTCGGCGCGAAGACGACGGGAATCCGCTGCGCCGCCGCCGCGATGCGGGCCTTGCCCGCTTCATCGAAGCCCGTGGTGCCGATCACCAGCGGCACTTTCCCGGCGACGCAGGCGTCGAGGTAGCCGAAGGTCGCCTCGGGGCGGGTGAAGTCGATCAGCGCCCGAGCGCCCGCGAGCGCCGCGGCCGGCTGGTCGGTCACACTGACGCCGCTGGCGGCCCCCCAGGCGGCGCCCGCATCCTGCCCCACCAGCGGGCTGCCGGGCCGATCGATGGCGGCGGCCAGCGCGCAGTCCGCGTCGGCGGCCACCGCCTCGAGCAGGGCGCGCCCCATGCGTCCGGACACGCCCGCGATCGCGATCCGCACGCTCACGGCCGGCCCTCCGTCGGCACGTCCAGCACCTTCTCCTCGGTGATCAGCCAGCGGCCATCGCGCTCGACCATGCGCAACTGCTTGCGCACGACGTCGTGGTAGCGGGCCGAGCGGTAGGCCTGCCTGAAGGTCACCGTGGCCGTGCCGTCGTCGCCCTTCTCGACCGTCGGCGCATCGATTTTCACCTCGATGCGACCGGCCGCCGCCAGCGCCTGCCGCTTGCGCGCGGCCCAGGCATCGCGACTGGCGCCGCCCTCGGGGACGAAACTCGCATCGTAGGCCGCCAGATAGGCGGCGACATCTCGGTGCCGCCAGGCATCCGCCCAGGCGTTCACGGCGTTCAGCACCGGATCACCGGCCGACGGTGCCGACGGCTGCGCCTCCGGAAACGAGGGCATGGCGTCCGGCTTGAGCTGCGTGACGTCCGTTTCCGGCTTCAGGCTCAATTCGGGCGGGGTGCGCGGGTCGACGTAGGGCGGCGCCTCCGCCGGACTCGGCAGCGGCGCGACGACGCTCGTCTGCGCCGCGGTCGGCGCGGCGGCCGGTTCGGCTTTCACCGGCTCGTTCGCCGTCGCCGGGACGGCCTGCGCGGCAGGTGCGGCGGTCACCGGTTCCACGGACGCGCTCGTCGCGGCCGCAGGAGGCACCGGCTCCGCCTTGGCGGGCTCCGGTTGCGCGGCCAGCGCCGTCGCCGCGGGTGCCGGCGCTGACGCCACCGGCGCCGTCTGGACGATTGGTTCGGCAGGACGCGCCGCTTCGGCGGGGGGCGTTCCGGTTGCCGCCGCGACAGCCGGTTCCGCTACGGCCCCGGCGGCGGCAGGCGCGGCTTGCGGCGCGACGGGCGGCGCCGAGTGCAGGACCTGTTCGGGCACGTCGCCCTCGATGCGCGCCAGCGTGTCACCGTCGAAGTAAAGCGTGATGTGCTTCTGTTCGGTCAGGTTCCCGGCCTTGTAGAAGAGGTAGACGTAATCCCAGCGGTCCGTGCGGAAGGGGTCGACGACCAGCGGCGTGCCCAGCAGGAAGCGGACTTGCGAGCGATTCAGGCCGAGCTTCAGGCGGGCGACGTTTTCCTGGTCGAGCGCATTGCCCTGCTGCACGTCGATGCGGTGCGGGGCGACATGGAAGCTGGAGCATCCCGCGAGCAGGCTCAAAAGCAGGGCAGAAGACAGGACACGACGCATGGCCAGGAAACCGGAAAGGTTGGGGCGGTTGGAAAAAAACGTATCATAACGTATTCGCGTTCCCGTTCTGGAGCCCCCGTTGAGCAATCCGTCCGATCTCAAGAGCATCGGTCTCAAAGCCACCCTGCCCCGCCTGAAAATCCTCGACCTGTTCGAGCAGAGCAGCAAGCGGCACATGACCGCCGAAGAGGTCTATCGGCTTCTGTCCGACGAAGGCCAGGACATCGGCCTCGCCACGGTCTATCGCGTCCTGACGCAGTTCGAGCAGGCCGGGCTGCTGATCCGCCACCATTTCGACAGCGACAAGGCGGTGTTCGAGCTCAACCAGGGCGACCATCACGACCACCTCGTGTGCCTCCAGTGCGGCAAGGTCGAGGAATTCGTCGACAGCGAGATCGAGAAGCGCCAGCACCGCATCGCCAAGGAGCGCGGCTTCGCAATCCGCGATCACTCGCTGCAGATCTACGCCGACTGCGTCAAGGAAAACTGCCCCAACCGCAAAGCGGGTGACCCGCGTCAGCGGGGATAAGGTTCAAGTGCTGCGCACAGGGCGGCAACACCGTCGGCCAGGCGCGGCGTCAGGCGATGCAGGCGGTCGGCATCGATCCTCACGAAGGCCTGCTTCTGCACCGCCGGCAGGCGGGCAAACCGCTTCCATGCCCATCGCACGTCCGGCGCGTCGCTGCCGCTCGCGATGACGTCGGGTGCGCGTGCCAGCACGGCCTCGCGCGAGACCACCGGCGCGAGCGCCGCGACGTCGGCAAAGACGTTGCGGGCGCCGCACAGCGCCAGCGCATCACTGATCCAGTGCGTGCCGCCGACCGTGATCAGCGGCCGATCCCATAACTCGTAGAAGACTTTCACCGGCGTCCTGCCCGCACGCGCTGCGCGGAGCGCGTCGATCCGTGCGGTATACGCCGCGGCCGCCGCCTGGGCCATTTCGACATGACCGCTCGCCTGCCCCAGCAGCCGCAGCAACCGCGCCACATCGTCGAGCCGGGTCGCGCGGGTATGCAGGACGGGGACCCCCAGCGTTTCCAGGCGATGAATGTCCACGGCCCGATTGCCATCCACCCAGACCACGACCAGATCAGGCTTCAGCGCCAGCACACGCTCGAAGTTGACGCGTGTGGCGTCGCCCACGCGCGGCAGCGTCCGCGCCGCCGGCGGATAGTCGCTGGCGCTGTCCACGCCCGCCAGCTGAGCACCGGCGCCGGCCGCGAACAGGAGCTCCGTGAGATGCGGCGCCAGCGAGACGATGCGTCGCGGCGTCCGGGGCAGATCGACGACGCGCCCGACGTCGTCGACCAGGCGGATCGCCGCCGACTGCGCCGGCAGCGCGAGCGCGAAGCACAGGCAGAGAAGCGCGCGGCGGATCACCGCTCGACGCGCGAGCTGCCGTGAAAGACCAGGCTGGCGCGGCCATCGTCGAAGCGCAGCCGCGTCAGCGTGGCGGTCGCCACTTCGATGCGGTAGGCGTTTTCCAGCGGGAGCTGCAGCGCCCAGCCGAGCGCCATCCGCATGACGCCGGCATGCCCCACCAGCAGGATGTGCTCGCCGGTGAAGCGGCGGAGCAGGTCGTCCAGCGCCGCGGCGACGCGCGCGTGGAAATCGGCGAGCGGCTCGGCACCCGCCGGCCGGGCGTTGACCGGGTCAGCCTTGAAACGGGCCAGCGTGCCGGGGGCCTCGGCCTCGATCTCGGCGGCCGACTTGCCCTCCCACACCCCGAAACCGACTTCCTTCAGGCGCTCATCGAAGGCGAGCGGCAGTCCATGGCGCGACGCGAGTGTCTCGGCAAACGCGCGGCAGCGCAGGAGCGGCGAGGACACGATGCGCGACCACGGGGCGTGCTCGCCCACCGCGGCGTGCATCTGTGCCCATCCCTTCTCCGAGAGCGGATCGTCGACCTGGCCCCGATAGCGGCGCCCGCCGACGGGTTCGCCGTGGCGCATCAGGTCGAGCGTCGTCACCCCAGCACCACCAGATTGTCGCGGTGGATCAGCTCGGGCTCGTCCATGTAGCCGAGCTCGGACTCGATCGCGGATGATGGCTTGCCGGCGATGCGGCGCGCCTCGCTGGCGCTGTAGTTGGTCAGTCCACGGGCGACTTCGCGGCCCGCATCGTCGACGACGGCGACGACTTCGCCGCGCTCGAATTCGCCGGTGATGCCCTTCACGCCGACCGGCAGCAGGCTCTTGCCGTCCTCGCGCAGGGCGCGCACGGCACCCGCATCGAGCACTACGCCGCCGCGCAGCTGCAAGTGGTCGGCCAGCCATTGCCGGCGGGCGGCGAGCGGCGCCTGGCGCGCCACCAGCTGGCTGCCGATTGACTCGCCAGCGGCCAGCCGTAGCAGCACGCGTTCTTCGCGCCCGCTGCAGATGATGGTATGCGCGCCGCTGCGTGCTGCGCGCTTGGCGGCGAGGATCTTCGTCAGCATGCCGCCGGTGCCGACGCTGCTGCCGGCGCCGCCGGCCATGCGCTCGAGCTCGGGGTCGCCGGCGTGGGCGTCCATCACCAGCGTCGCATCGGGATTCTTCCGCGGATCGGCCGTATACAGGCCGGGCTGGTCGGTCAGGATGATCAGGCAGTCGGCTTCGATCAGGTTGGTCACCAGCGCGCCGAGCGTGTCGTTGTCGCCGAGGCGGATCTCGTCGGTCGCGACCGTGTCGTTCTCGTTGATGATCGGCACCACGCGCAGCTCGAGCAGCGTACGCAGGGTCGAACGGGCGTTGAGGTAGCGCGTGCGGTCCGCCAGGTCCTCGTGGGTCAGCAGCACCTGCGCGGCGTGCAGGCCGTGGGTGCGGAAGATCGACTCGTAGGCCTGCACCAGGCCCATCTGACCGACCGCGGCCGCGGCCTGCAGCTCGTTGACCGCCTTCGGCCGCTTCTTCCAGCCCAGCCGCGCGATGCCCTCGGCGATCGCGCCCGACGAAACCAGTACCACCTCCTTGCCCTGGGCGGACAGCGCGGCGATCTGCTCGGCCCAGCGCGACAGCGCGGCGTGATCGAGCCCGCGCCCCTCGGCCGTGACCAGGCTGGAGCCGACCTTGACGACGATCCGGCGCGCGTGCTTCACGACGGACTGCATCAGCGCGCCCCGCGCCGCAAGCTGTTCACGGCCTGCTTGGCGTCGCGGACGGTGATGCCGCCGGGACAGAAATGGTCTTCGTAAAGCGCCTTCCGATAGGACAGCAGCGAGCGCATGCGGATCGGCTCCCAGCCGGCATTGCGCGCCTTCGACCAGGTCCCGTCCGGATGGCCGTAGGCATACAGGCGGCGCTCGCCGGTTTCGCAGCGGATGCCCTCGTAGGAGACGTTGGTCGCCCCGCCCGCGGCCTTGACCACGACCGTGTAGCGCACGACCTGGTCGGCCCCGACGCTGATCGAATCGGCGTCGACGAAGAAGCGGTTGCTCGTCGCCGACGACACGTTGAACGGCAGCAGGTTCGCGTCCTTCGGGTAGGGCGGCAGCTTGGCCGCCACCTCGGACCAGGGCTTGTCGTCGGAAAAGTCGTGTTCGATGTCGATCCACGCCGCGTGGGCGGCGAGCGGGAGGCACAGGAGCAAGGCGGGCAGGAGTCTCATGCCCGGCATTTTATTGGTTCGCCCGCGCGCTGTCTGCAGGAAAAGTGGCCGGCCGCGTGTCAGCCAAGGGGCTTGCGCACGCGCTCGGGCGCCGCATGCCGGCATGGCCCGGCCGCGATGACCAGCGCCGGCGTCTCGCCGGGCGGCAGGTCGAGGGCGGCGGCGAGCGCCACCTCGTCGAAGCCGCCGATCGGGCAGCTTCCCAGCCCCATGTGCGCGGCCTGCAACAGCATGTGCGCCGCGGCGAAATTGCACTGCCCGACGGCCCAGGCGCCGATCGAATCGGGGTGATGGAACGCACGGTAGGCCGCATGGATCGGCGCCGGATCCTGCCCGCGCGCCTCGGCGGCGAGGCGGTCCCGCACGTAGTCGGCGGCCGGATCGAGCGCGGCGACCAGCGCGATGATCACGACCAGCGCGGGGGCGGTCTGCGCCGCCGGCTGGTCGAAGCAGGCGCGGGCCACCGCGCCGCGCCGCGCGACGCCGGTCACCGCGATGAAGCGCCAGGGCTCGAGGCCGAACGACGAAGGCGCCAGCCGTCCCGCCTCGAGCAGCAGGCGCAACTGTTCCGCAGTCGGCGGCCGGCCGGCGTCGAAATCGCGGCAGGCGTAGCGTTGCCGGATGGCTTCGTTGAGCGTGGGCATCATGGAATCGGCCTCGGGAAGATGCCTTCACCATAGCTTATCGGGCAGCGTGCGAGGCGACGCGGCGCCTGCGATACAATCCCGGGCGACCCGTCGATCAACCCTTCCGAGATGCTCCCTCCCGCCCTCAAACGCTACGCCTGGCTCTCCATCGCCGCCGCCCTCGCCACCATCGTGCTCAAGGGCGTCGCCTGGTGGCTCACCGGCTCGGTCGGCCTGCTGTCGGACGCGCTCGAATCCTTCGTCAACCTGGCCGGGGCCATGATGGCGCTGGCAATGCTCTCCCTCGCCGCGCTGCCCGCCGACGACAACCACGCGCACGGGCACGGCAAGGCGGAATACTTCTCCAGCGCGTTCGAAGGCTTCTTGATCCTCCTTGCCGCGAGCGGCATCGCCTATGCGGCGATCGAGCGCCTGCTGGCGCCCCAGCCGCTCGAGGCGGTCGGCATCGGCCTCGCGGTATCGGTCGCGGCGTCGGTCATCAACCTGCTCACCGGGCGCGTTCTGCTGAACGTCGGCCGCAAGTACAAGTCGATCACGCTGGAAGCCGACGCCCATCATCTGCTCACCGACGTCTGGACCTCGGTCGGCGTCATCGTCGGCGTCGGCCTGGTCTGGGCGACCGGCTGGCTGTGGCTCGATCCGGTGATCGCGCTGGCGGTCGCGCTCAACATCGTGTGGACCGGCTGGCAGCTGCTGCAACGCTCGGCGGCCGGCCTGATGGACGTCTCGCTGCCGGAAGAGGATGTCCGCGCGATCGAGGGCATCCTCGATCGCTATCGCCAGGACGGGCTGGAGTTCCACGCGCTGCGCACCCGCCAGGCGGGCACCCGCGCCTTCGTCTCCTTCCATCTGCTGGTGCCCGGGGCCTGGACCGTCCAGCACGGGCACGACTGGTCGGAACGCATCGAGGCCGACATCCGCGCAGCGATCGAGCACGCCCACATCACCACCCACCTCGAACCGAAGGAGGATCCGGTCTCGCTGGAGGACCAGCACCTCGACCGCTGAGACCAGCGGCTCAGGACCGCCTGCGCCGCCGCGCGTGCCAGACCCAGGCATAGGCAGCGAGATTGACGAGCACCACGATGACGCCCAGCGCCTGCTGGATGGCCGGCGTCAGGTGTTCGGGGTAGATGAGCGGAAGCAGGTAGCGCTCGACGAAGCCGCCGCCATAGGCACTGCCGCCGCCCAGCACGCGCAGACGGTTTTCCAGCGGCGTCAGCGGGCAGATCACGCCGCTGAACTCGACGAACGCGCCCCACGCCGCAGCCGGCAGATGCACCCAGGCCACGCGCGGCCAGCGACCGAGCAGAAAGCCGCCGGCCATGACGAATACGATGAAGAGCAGGTGCAGCACCACCAGGGCATCGGCCGCCAGCAGCGCCATGCTCATCTTCGACCGCCCCTAGCACGGCGCACCCACTTGAACAGTTCGAACCACGCAACCCCGATGCCGCCGGCCGCCAGCACCAGCAGCAGGTCGTCGACGTGGAGGACGCCGAAGCCGAACACATCTCGCAGCCACGGCACATAAAGCGCACAGCCGAGAAACGCGAGCGTGCCGGCGACCACCCGCCAGAGCGCCACGTTCGGGACGCGCAGCGATTGGCGCAAGGCCGTCGACCACGAGCGGTTCACCAGGATCAGCCACAGGTTGCCGGCCACCAGCGTGGCGAAGGTCAGCGCGCGCGCCGTGTCGGCGCCCTCCCCGCGCTGCAGCGCAAAGGCATACATGGCAGCAACCGCCAGAAACACCGTCGCCCCCTGCAGCAGCGACAGCAGCAGCGTGGGCAGGCTGAACAGCGGCACGTCGGGGCGCCTCGGCGGCCGCTGCATGCTGCCCGCCTCCTCGGGTTCGCCCTCGAAGACGATGGAGCACGCAGGATCGATGACGAGTTCCAGGAAGACGATGTGGACCGGCGCCAGCACCAGCGGCAGCCCGAACAGCAGCGGCAGCAGTGCCATCCCCGCGATCGGCACGTGCACGGCCAGAATGTAGGCCATCGCCTTGTGCAGGTTGGCGAAGATGCGGCGGCCGAGGCGGATCGCGTCGACGATGGCGGAAAAATCGTCATCGAGCAGGACGAGCGATGCCGCTTCGCGGGCGACGTCGGTGCCGCGCCCGCCCATGGCGATGCCGATGTGCGCCGCCTTCAGCGCGGGCGCGTCGTTGACCCCGTCTCCGGTCATCGCCACGACCTCCCCGTTGGCCTTGAAGGCCTCGACCAGGCGCAGCTTCTGCTCCGGCATCACGCGCGCGAAGACGTGGGTCGCCCGCAGGCGCTCCTGCAAGGCCGCGTCGTCGAGCCTGCCGATATCGGCGCCGGTGAGGATGCCGCCGGCGAGATCGATGCCGGCTTCGCGCGCGACCGCCTCGGCAGTGCCGGGGTAATCGCCGGTGATCATCGCGACCCGTACGCCAGCCTGGCGCGCGAGCCGGATCGACTCCGGCACGCGCGCGCGCACCCGGTCGGTCAGCGCGATCATGCCGAGAAAGACGAACGGAAAATCGTGCTGGATCGGCGGCAGGCGGGTGCCGGCGAAGGTCGCCCTGGCGACCGCCAGCACGCGCAGGCCCTGCTTGGCGAGCCGGTCGACCTGTTCCGCAAGCGCCGCCGTATCGGCCGCCGAGAAATGGCAGAGATCGGCGATCGCTTCCGGCGCCCCCTTCGCGGCCACCACGAACTCGTCGCGGCGGGTGGCCTGCCAGCCGTGCGACATCGCCAGCATCTCGCGGCTCAGCGGATAGTGCTGGACCAGTGTCCAGTCGTCGTGCAGGTGCTCGGTCCCGGCAAGATAACGGTCGGCGAGGCGGCGGAACGCCCTCTCCATCGGATCGAAGGGGTCCGACAGGCTGGCGAGCACGCTGAATTCGACCAGTTCGTGGAAACACTCGGGCAGCTCGCCGCCCTCGCCGTCGTCGACCCGGAAGGTTCCGTCGCGCGTCAGCAATTGTGCGACGGCCATGCGGTTTTCGGTGATCGTGCCGGTCTTGTCCGCGCACAGTACGGTGGCGGCCCCCAGCGTCTCGAGTGCCGGAATGCGCCGTGTCAGGACGCGGCTCCGCGAGATGCGCCACGCGCCGAGCGCGAGGAAGACCGTCAGCACGACCAGGAATTCCTGCGGCAGCAGCGAGATCGCGAGCGTGATCCCCGCCAGCAGGGCATCGAGCCAGCCGCCGCGCGTCAGGCCATAGAGGACGACGACCGCGCCGCACAGCACCGCGCCGAGCAGCGCGAACAGCCACATCAGCGCCCGCACCTGGCGCTGCATGGGGCTCGGCCCGGGGCGCAGCGCCTCGAGGGAGGTGCCGATCCGGCCCATCTCGGTACGCGGCCCGGTGGCGGTCACGCGGGCGATGCCCTGCCCCTGCACCACCAGCGTGCCGGAATACACCATCGGCGTATCGTCGCCACCGGGCCGCGGCGGCGGCGGCGCCGCGGCGCAGGGGGCCTTGCGCACCGGAACGGCTTCGCCGGTGAGCAGCGATTCGTCGATCTGCAGGCCGTTGCCCATCAACAGCAGCGCATCCGCCGGCACCCGGTCGCCCTCGGCGAGGAAGACGATGTCGTCCCGCACGACCTCGTGCCCGGCGATGCGCTGCTTCTCGCCGTCGCGCACCACCAGCGCGCGCGGGCTGCTGAGATCGCGCAGCGCCTGCAGCACGCGCTCGGTCTTGCGCGACTGGTAGAGCGTGATGCCCATCACCACGCAGACGAAGAACAGCAGCAGCAGCGCCTCGTGCAGGTCGCCCAGTACCAGGTAGATCGCGGTCGCGGCGAGCAGCAGCAGAAACATCGGCTCGCGGACGACTTCGAGCACGAGGCGCGCGATGCCATGTGCGTCGGCTTCGGGCAGCGCGTTCGGCCCATCCTGGGCCATGCGCTCCCGTACCTGGGCGGCCGTCAGCCCCCGGAAATCCGGCGTGTCACAGGACGGTGCGGCGGTGGGCGGGCTCACCCCGCCATCCTACGCCGCGCCCGCCGTTTCCGGAACGCGCGCGCGGGGGCAGGTTCGCGGGGCTCAACGGCCGGTCAGCGTGGCTTTCGCCTGCACCAGGCGGCCCGCCCGATAGTCGGCCAGCGCCTGTTCGATCTCCTCGCGGCTCGTCATCACGAAGGGGCCGTACTGCACGACCGGCTCGCCGAGCGGACGCCCCGCGACGAGGATGAAGCGCGCGCCCGCGGCGCCCGCCGTCAACTCGACCGTGTCACCCGGGCCCAGGACCGCGAGCGTGTGGGCGGGGAGCGCCTCGCCCGCGAGATGCGCGTCGCCTTCGAAGACGTAGGCGAAGGCGTTGCGTGCATCGTCGAGCGGATGGCGAAACCGGGCGGATGGCGGCAGGCCGACGTCGAGATAGAGGACGTCCGTCGCCGGATCGTCGATTACGCCGCGCTGGCCGCCGAACGTGCCCGCCAGCAGGCGCACGCGGGCGCCGTCCAGCGCGAGTTCCGGAATCGCCGACGCGGAAAATTCCTGGTAGGCCGGCGCCGACATCTTCTCCCGGGCGGGGAGATTGATCCAGAGCTGGAAGCCCCGCATCAGGCCGTCGTTCTGCTTGGGCATCTCCGAGTGGATGACGCCGCTGGCCGCCTTCATCCATTGCACGCCGCCGGCCTTGAGGTCGCCGCGGTTGCCCATGCTGTCGCGGTGCTCCATGTGGCCGTCGAGCATGTAGGTGAAGGTGATGAAGCCGCGGTGCGGATGATCGGGGAAGCCGGCGATGTACTCGTCCGGCTGGTCGCTGCCGAAATGGTCCAGCATCAGGAAGGGGTCGAGATGGCGCAGCGCGGGCGTGCCGATGCTGCGATGCACGGTCACGCCGGCCCCCTCGCTCACTTCGAGGGCCGGAACACGCTGGCGGATGGGGCGTGGGGTCATGGCGGGCTCCTTGGGCCACGCACGATCGCGCAGCCGCGAACGGCGGCGCGGCCGCGCTCAGCGGTAGATGAAGTCCCGCGTGTAGGGATAGTTCGGCTGGCTGCCGTGCACGCCCTTGCCGGCCAGCACCTGCCAGAGTTCCATCCAGCCGTGGTCGAAGGCGTAGGCCGAGCCCGCCATGTAGATCCGCCAGATGCGGTATTTCTGCTCGCCGATCAGGCGGCGCGCCTCGTCGGCACGCTGTTCCAGCCGGCCGACCCAGTGCCACAGCGTCCGCCCGTAGTGGGGACGCAGGTTTTCGCTGTCGAGGCACTCGAGTCCGCTGTGCGCGGCCGCGCGCAGGACTTCCGACGCATGAACCAGCTCGCCGCCGGGGAAGACGTAGTCGTCGATGAACTCCGAGATGCCGCTGCCCAGGCCGCCGGATTCGGTCGCCGCCGAGGTGATGCCGTGGTTCAGCACGAGCCCGCCCGGCTTGAGCAGGCTCATGATCTTGTCGAAATAGGTTGCGAGGTTCGCCCGCCCGACATGCTCGAACATGCCGACGCTGGCGATCTTGTCGTAGGCACCGGTCTCCGGGACGTCGCGGTAGTCCATCCTGCGCACCTCGACCCGGCCGGCAAGGCCGCGCGCGGCGATCTGCCCGGAAACATAGGCATGCTGGTCATCGGACAGCGTGATGCCGACGGCCTGCACGCCGTAGCGTTCGGCGGCGTGCAGCAGCAGGCCGCCCCAGCCGCAGCCGATGTCGAGAAAGCGCTCGCCGGGCTTGAGGTCGAGCTTGCGGCAGATGTGATCGAGCTTGGCCTCCTGGGCGGCGTCGAGGCTCATGTCGGGCGACCTGAAGTAGGCGCAGGAATAGACGCGCCGCGCGTCGAGCCAGAGACCGTAGAAGTCGTTGGAGACGTCGTAGTGGTACTGGATGTTGCGGCGGTCGGTGCTGCGGGTGTGGCGCCACCATTTCCAGCGGTCCGCGGACGGCTTCGGCTTCGCATGGGCCGCGTTGCACAAACGGTCGCCCAGGGCCAGGATGTCGCGGATGTTGCCGTCGAGATCGAGGTCGCCCTCGACATAGGCCCGCGCCAGTGCACCCATGCTGGGCGCGGCCATCGCCTTGAGGCTTGCGGCCTGGCGCAGCTTCACGCGCACGGCCGCGGCATCGCGCCTTCCCAGCTGCTGGCCGTTCCACAATTCGACCACGAGCGGAAGATCCGCGCCTTCCACCCGTCGCCGCACCTGATTCACCAACATCTGATCCAGCATCGCGCCCTCCTCTCAGGCCATGTCCCTGCTACCGCATTACTGCACCCATTCAATGTAAGTAAATAAAACCGTGTTTCAAGCCAGATCGACCACCAGCGCCGCCCGAACGTTCTCCGGCAGCGTGAACGACTCCACGGTGTAGGCCGACAGGTCGATGCCCATGCGGATCGCAGCGCCCGACTTGGCGGCGGCGATCGAGGTGGCATCGAGCTCGAAGCGCAGGAAGTGCACCGAGGACGTCTTCTCCTCGTTTTCGCGCTCGAGATCCTCGTCGGCGATGGCATACACGCGCGGCTGGTCGGCGACCTGCACCCACACGCGGTCCTCGATGCCCTTCAGCCTGGCGAGCGCCGCCTTGCGCTCGTCCGGGTCGGAGTACTGGATCATCATGGTCGCCTTCCAGTTGGTGCCGTCCGGAACCAGCGGATTGTAGGCGTCGAGTTCGTCCTGGATGCCCGCCTCCTCGAAGGTGCGTTCGGCGCGCAGCATCTCCTGGATCTGGTAGCGCATGGTCTTCTCGTCCTCGAAAATCAGCGTGACGTGCCCGCCCAGTTCGACCATGCGCGTCTTCTTGTGCGCGATGATTTCGGCGCGCATCGTTGGGCGCACCTTGGCATAGCCCTCGAGGGTCAGCAGGCTGTCACGGGTGATCTGCGGCATGGGTTTCTCCTTGTAGCGTTGATTCATTCGAGGCCATAGGCGATGCGCAGCAGCGTGATCGGGTGCTGCTTCTGCGCGGTGGCGGCTTCGCCCATGCCCTGCAGGATGTGACGCGCGGCGATCGCGCAGTCGGAACTCACGTAGTCGGGTTGCGGCTCGGCCATCTGGCGGAACACCGGCTTGCCGATCTTCATCGACTTGTCGAAGAACTCGGTCTTGACGCCCCAGGTGCCGTCGTGGCCCGAGCAGCGCTCGACCAGCGTCACCTCGGCACCGGCCATCTGCAGCGCGTCGCGCGTCTTGTTGCCGATATTCTGCACGCGCTGGTGGCAGGGCACGTGGTAGGCGACCTTGCCGAGCGGCGACTTGAAGTCGGTCTTCAGCAGGCCGTCGGCGCTGCGCGCCATCAGGTATTCGAACGGGTCCCACATCGCCTCCTTAACCGCCTGCACGTCGGCGTCGTGCGGGAACATCAGCGGCAGTTCCTGCTTGTACATCAGCGTGCAGGACGGCACCGGCGTGAGGATCGCGTAGCCCTCGCGCGCCAGTTTCGCCAGATGCGGGATGTTGGTTTCCTTCAGCCGCGCCACGGCATCGAGGTCGCCCAGCTCGAGCTTGGGCATGCCGCAGCACGCCTCCTTCTCCACCAGCACGTGCGGGATCTCGTTGTGCGTCAGCAGCTTGATGAGGTCGTGGCCGATGCCGGGCTCGTTGTAGTTGACATAGCAGGTCGAGTAGATCGCCACCTTGCCGGGCGTCTTCTCGCCGGCCTTCACCGGGAAGTCGCTGCGCGGCTTCGCGGTGGAACGGAATTTCGCGCTGTCGTATTCGGGCAGCCTGCGGTCGGGATGGATCTTGAGCACGCCGTCGACGATCTTGCGGATCGGCTTGCTCTTCAGGCTGGCGTTGACCGCCTGCACCACCACCGGGATCGAGGCGAGCTTGCCCATCGCGTCGGTGCTCGACAGGAGCTTGTCGCGGAAGGTCGTCCCGCCCTTCCGGAACTTGATCGCCTTGGCGCGCAGCATCGTGTGCGGGAAATCGAGGTTCCACGGATGCGGCGGCACGTAGGGGCACTTCGTCATGTAGCAGAGGTCGCACAGGTAGCACTCGTCGACCACCTTCCAGTAGTCGGACTTGGCGACGCCGTCGACTTCCATGGTCGAGGACTCGTCGACCAGGTCGAACAGGGTCGGGAACGCGGTGCACAGCGAGACGCAGCGGCGGCAGCCGTGGCAGATGTCGAAGATCCGCTCGAGCTCGTGGTTGAGCTTGTCCTCGCTGTAGAAATCCGGGTTGGTCCAATCAAGCGGATGACGGGTGGGGGCTTCGAGGCTGCCTTCGCGGGTGCTCATGCGAACTCCAGTTGGTCTTATGAAAATCAGGGGCAAAAAAAGCGGGCCGTGGCCGACCCGCTTTCGGCACGGGCGGAATTACGAGCCCAGGCTGTCCAGGGTCTTCTGGAACTTGTTGGCGTGCGAGCGCTCGGCCTTGGCCAGGGTCTCGAACCAGTCGGCGATCTCGTCGAAGCCTTCGGCACGCGCATCCTTGGCCATGCCCGGGTACATGTCGGTGTACTCGTGGGTTTCGCCGGCGATGGCGGTCTTCAGGTTGTCGGCGGTGGGTCCGAAGGCCATGCCGGTGGCAGGGTCGCCGCACTTTTCCAGGTATTCCAGGTGGCCGTGGGCGTGGCCGGTCTCGCCTTCGGCGGTGGAGCGGAAGACGGCGGCAACGTCGTTGTAGCCTTCGACGTCGGCCTTGGCTGCGAAGTAGAGGTAGCGGCGGTTGGCCTGCGATTCGCCTGCGAACGCGGCCTTCAGATGTTCTTCGGTTTTCGAACCTTTGAGTTGCATAACCTGATCTCCTTGGTTTACATAGACATGCTTTGCAGCACTGAAATTTTCACCCTGTCTGGCGCGCCCGACCCCTTATGTATAGCAGGCCGGGCCGTGGATGAAATCCGGTTTTTAGACTAAGTCTAATACCTGAACGAAGATTAAACCGGCTGCGATGACGCTGTCAACCTCGTTGTACACTCACGACTCATCGGAGAACCGCCATGAGCTTTGACAAGACGAAGACCGACGCCGAGTGGCGCGCCGAACTCAGCCCCGAGCAATACCGCATCCTGCGCGAGCACGGCACCGAGCGTGCCTTCACCGGCGAGTACTGGGACCACCACGAGGCGGGCGAATACCGCTGCGCCGCGTGCGGCGAGCAGTTGTTCTCGTCCGATACCAAATTCGATTCCGGCACCGGCTGGCCGAGCTTCTACCAGCCCGTGAATCCCGCCGCGGTGGCGGAAAAGCGCGATAGCAGCCACGGCATGGTCCGCGTGGAGGCACTGTGCCACCGCTGCGGCTCGCACCTGGGCCACGTCTTCCCCGACGGCCCGGCGCCCACCGGGCTGCGCTACTGCATCAATTCGGCCGCGCTCACGTTCCGCAAAAAACAGGACTGAACCTTGCATATCTTCGACGCCCGCATTGCGGCGATCACGGCCGCCACGCCCAGCATTCGCGTCCTGCGCCTGACGATATCCGATCCCGCCTTCCGCTTCCTGCCCGGCCAGTGGGTCGATCTCAGCGTCGACGCCGACGGCACGACCTGGACCTCGGGCTACTCGATCACCACCTCGCCGATCCACCGCGGCGAGATCGAACTGGCGATCAAGGCGAGCGGGCGGCACCCGCTCTCACGCTGGGTGCACGAGCGCGCAGCGGTCGGCGACCGCGTGCGCGTGAGCCAGGGCCAGGGGCCGTTCGTCTACCTGCCCGAGATGAGTGACAACGTCGTGCTGATCGGCGGCGGCGTCGGCATCACCCCCCTGCTTTCGATCTTCCGCCACGTGCGCGACGCCGGCCTGCCCACCCGGGCGCATCTGGTGTACAGCGTATCGGACAGCCGCGAAATCCTGTTCCGCGACGAACTGGATGCCGCGGCGCGCACGCACCCGAACCTGCACGTCAGCGTCACCGTCACGCAGCCCGATCCGGCCTGGCACGGCCTGACCGGGCGCATCGATCCGGTCAAGCTGCATGCGCTCGACGCGCCGGACGACACCCTCTACTACCTGTGCGGCCCCCGGGGCATGGTCGAGGACCTGAGCGTCCTGCTGCATGAACTCGGCGTGCCGATGAGCCGCATCATTTTCGAGAAATGGTGGTAGGCCGGACTGGTTCGATTCGGCTATTCAAGCATTCCCCCGGCTCGTGTAAGGTTAAGCGCGTTTCCTGTTCGGAGAACCCCATGCGCATCATTGCCCTCCTCGCCACCCTTGTCCTCAGCAGCGCGGCCCTCGCCGGCCCCGACGACGTCGTGCGGCCCTATCCGGCCGAGCAGGTCAGCCCCGGCGTCTACGTCATCCACGGCCCGCAGGGCGTGCCGTCGCGCGAAAACCAGAGCTTCATGAATAATCCGGCGTGGGTCGTCACCGACGACGGCGTCGTCGTGATCGACCCGGGCTCCAGCGTGCAGGCCGGCCGCATGGTCGTCGAGCAACTGCGCAAGACGACGCAGAAGCCGGTCACCCACGTGTTCAACACCCACGTCCACGGCGACCATTGGCTCGGCAACCAGGCGATCCTGGACGCGTGGCCGAAGGCGACCCTGATCGCGCATCCCGACATGATCAAGCAGGCGCACGACGGCGCCGGCGCGTTCTGGATCAAGCTGATGTCGGACATGACCGGCGGCTACACCGACGGCACCCGCGCGGAGATTCCCACGATCGCGGCGGCCGACGGCCAGGAATTCCGCATCGGCGGCAAGATCTTCCGCATCCATTCCTCGACCGACGCCCACAGCAAGACCGACCTCATGATCGAGCTGCCGCAGGACCGCATCCTCTTCACCGCCGACAACGTGCTCGACCATCAGGTGATGAACCTGCGCGACGGCACCTTCAAGGGCGTCCTGAAGGCCACCGACCGTGCGCTCGCCCTGAATGCCCGCCTCTACGTCCCCGGCCACGGCCGCACCGGCGACCGCACCTTCGTCGAGGACCAGAAGGTCTGGTTCGAGACGCTGGTCTCCGAAGTGCGTCGCATGTACGACGAAGGCAAGAGCGATTACGAAATGAAGCCCGTGATCGCCGAGAAACTGAAGGCGTTCCGTGACTGGCCGGAGTGGGACACCAACCTCGGCCAGCAGATCAGCCTGGCGATCCTCGAAATCGAACAGGAATAAACAGGAGTCGCCGCCGATGCGCGGCGGCTTGCGTTCAGTCGCGCAGCCGGGTCACGCCGGCCAGCGCACCGGGCTGCCAGTCACGGTCCAGGCTCACCCACTCGGCGTGGTCGCCGAGCATGCGGACGACGCCGGGGCGGCGGTTGTCCCCCGTGTCGGAAAACTCGAAACGGTAGTCGCGCCGGAACTGCAGCTGCCCGTCGCCGTTGCGCGCCAGGCGGATGCGGCCGAGCGCCACGCTGTCGTCGAGGAACTGCACGCCGGCGTCACGGCAGGCGCGGCGACCGACGGCCACCGCCTGCTCCCGCACCTGCAGCCCCGCATACCAGTACCAGCCGAGCGCGCCGAGGGCGGCGAGCAGCAGGATCTCGCCACTCACTGGCCGGCGGAATCGGGCTTGACCGGACTGCGGAACAGCGCCGCGACCTGCTTCTTCGGCGCCGGGCGCGTCAGCGCCGGTGCGCTTTCGCTGCGCGGCGCTTCGCTCGGAACATAGGGCGCGTCGAACAGCGCATCGCGCGGCGCCGCTGGCCTGGCGCGCGGTGCGCGGCGTTCCCGATCCCGCTCCCGCTCGCCATGGCGTTCGGACCGGGGCGGACGCGAGTCGTAGGCCGGCACGTCCGCCGCGCCGGGCTCGAAGCCCGGCACGATCACCGCCTCGACCGTGCTGCCGATCAGCTTCTCGATGTCCTTGAGGTAGCGCGTCTCCGCCTCGCTGACCAGCGAGATCGCTTCGCCGCTGGCCCCCGCGCGTCCGGTGCGGCCGATGCGGTGGACATAGTCCTCGGCGTTGTGCGGCAGGTCGTAGTTGACGACATAGGGCAGCGCCTCGATGTCGATGCCACGCGCGGCGACATCGGTGGCGACCAGCACGCGGATGCTGCCCGCCTTGAATGCGTCGAGCGCCTTGATGCGCTCCTGCTGCGTCTTGTCGCCGTGGATCGCGTCAGCATGGATGCCGGCCTTGTTGAGCTCGTTGGAGAGGCGGTTGCAGCCGAGCTTGGTGCCGGTGAACACCAGCACCTGTCGAAGATCACGGCTCTTGATCAGATGTGCCAGCAGCTGCCGCTTGCGCTCCTGGTGCACCGGGTGCACCACCTGCGTGACGGTCACCGCCGTGACGTTGCGCGCCACCTCGATGAAGGTCGGATTGTTGAGGATGCTGTCGGCGAGCTTGCGGATCTCTTCCGGAAACGTCGCCGAGAACATCATGTTCACCCGCTGCGCGGGCAAGAGCGCGACGATGCGCTTGAGATCGGGCATGAAGCCCATGTCGAGCATGCGGTCGGCCTCGTCGAGCACCAGCGTGTTGACCTGGGTCAGCATCAGCGTCTTGTTCTGCACGTGGTCGAGCAGGCGGCCGGGCGTGGCGACGAGGATCTCGACGCCGGTCTTCAGGATCGGGATCTGGGTATTGATGTTGACTCCGCCGTACACCACCAGCGAGCGCAGCGGAACGTGCTTGGTGTAGGCCTGGATGGCTTCCTCGACCTGGATCGCGAGTTCCCGCGTGGGGGTGAGGATCAGCGCGCGGATCGGATGCTTGGCCGGCGAGGTGCTGGTGTTGGCGAAAGGCAACAGGCGCTGGATCAGCGGCAACGCAAAGGCCGCGGTCTTGCCGGTGCCGGTCTGCGCCGCGCCGAGGATGTCGCCCCCCTGCAAGGCGCGCGGAATAACCTGCGCCTGAATCGGTGTCGGCGAAGCGTAGCCCATCTCGTCGAGGGCACGCAGGATGTCGGGCGCCAGCCCGAGTTCAGCAAAGGTCGTCAAAACGCTGTCCAGTCAAATCTCGATCCAGTCAAACCCTGCCGCCTGGCAGGCCACCGGGACGTCGGCGTCGGCGCAGTCCAGCGCCTGCGCGAGCGCCCGCCGCGCCAGCGCAGCGGTATTGTTCGTCTTCGACACATGCGCCGCCATCACGCATCGCAGTTTGGCGTGCTTCAGCCTCGCCAGCAAGGCCGCCGCCTGGCCGTTCTCCAGATGGCCGAAGCGCCCGCCCACCCGGCGCTTGAGGCTCGCCGGATAAGGCCCGTTCTCCAGCATCGCCGCGTCGTGGTTGCACTCGAGCACCAGCGCGTCGACGCCGGCCAGCATCGCCTCGATATGCGGCGTGCTGCAGCCGGTGTCGGTCAGGACGCCGAGCCGGCGATCGCCGTCGCCGAAAACATACTGCACCGGCTCGCGGGCGTCATGCGGCACCGGATACGGCTGGATCTCGAGGTCGCCCACCGCGAACGGCGCATGGCTGTCGATCACCTGCACCGGCACGCCATCGAGATCCTGCGCCATTGCGCACGTCCCGGCGGTGAGCCAGACCGGCAGCCGATGCTTGCGCGCGAGCCGCCCCACCCCGCCGATGTGGTCGCTGTGCTCGTGCGTGACCACGATGCCCGCCAGCTCGTCCGGCCGAAGGCCCAGGCGCGCCAGCCGCGCCACGCTGTCGGCCAGCCCGAACCCGCAGTCCATCAGTACCCGCGTGCCGCCGGCCTCGACGACGAGGCCGTTGCCCTCGCTGCCGCTGCCGAGGCTGGCGAAGCGCATCAGGCCGGCACCCGCATCACTTCAATTCTTTGTAGAGCAGATTGAGGATGCGGTTGCGCGTCTTCTCGTCCGCGGGCTTGCCCTCGGCGGCCGTGACGCTGACCTCGCTCTTCTCGCCCGTCTCGCTGACCACGACCTGCAACTGCGGCGAGGCCTTCGGCTTCTTGCTGCGCCAGAAGGCGAACTTGGCGAGGATGCCGTCGTCGCGCTTGCTGGCGTTGTCGGCGTCGGGATCGATGTAGCGCACGTAGTAGATGCCCTTGGAGCGGTCGCGGTCCTCGACGGCGAAGCCGACGCGGTCCAGCGCGAGGCCGACGCGACGCCAGGCACGGTCGAAGGCTTCGTCCATCTGCAGCACCGGTGCACCGGCCTGCTGGACGAGGTGCGCCTGCTCGGGCGCCTGCTTCTGCGCCAGCAGGGCATCGGCGCGGCTCTTCTCGACGCCGAAGCGCAGCATCAGCCGGCGCAGCATCTCCGCCTCGAGTTCGGGATCGGGGTCGCGCGGCTCCCACACGGTCTTGTCCTTGCCTTCGGTGGCGTAGACCTCCTTCATGCCGCGATGGCTGATGTAGATTTCGGTGCCGTCCTTGCCGGTCTCGATGCGGGTGCGGAACTTGTCGCGCTCGGGCGTGGAATAGAGGCCGTCGATCACCTTGCCGATGGTGCGGCGGATGATGTCCTGCGGAATCTTGGCGCGGTTCTCCGCCCAGTCCGTTTCCATGATGCCGGTCTCGGGCGACTCCAGGTTGATGATGAAGCCGTTCTCCTGCCAGAAGTCCTTGATGACCGGCCACACCTGCTGCGGCGTCGCGTTCACCACCAGCCAGCGCTGGCTGCCGGCGCGCACGATGCGGACCTTGTCTTCGGTCGGCAGCAGTGTCTGTGCCCCGGCCGGCTCCGTCTTGCGCTCGGCGCTGTAGGCCGACAGGGTGGCGGTTCCGCCGCCCTGGGCATCCGGGATCGCGTAGCGGTTGTCCGCCGTCGGCGCCACCAGGTCCGGCGGCACTTCCAGCGTCGGCGCCTTCTGCGCCGATTTGTAGTCGATCTTCTTGGTTTCCATGATGCCGCAGCCCGACACGGCCACGCTAACCATCAGAAACAGGGGCAATAAACGCATAAGGGGTCCTAAGTGGATGGTTTACATCAAACCGGCCGACGCATCGCGCGGCGCTAAATCAGCCTGGCGTGGCGCAGCGCGTCACGCACGGTGTCGTGCAGGCCGGCAGACAGCGGCGTCAGCGGCAGGCGCATGCCCGACGGGATCAGGCCAAGCTCGGCGCACGCCCACTTGACCGGTATCGGGTTGGCCTCGACGAACAGCTTGCTGTGCAGCGGCAGCAGCAGGTTGTTGATCTCGCGGGCCCGCGCCAGGTTCCCGTCGAACGCCGCCGCGCACATCTCGTGCATCAGCTTCGGGGCGACGTTGGCGGTGACCGAGATGACGCCGTGCCCGCCGAGCAGCATGAACGGCAGGCCGGAGGCGTCGTCACCGCTGTAGAGCATGAAATCCTTCGGTGCGCGGCGCAGCAGGTCGGCGGCGCGCTCCATGTTGCCGGTGGCGTCCTTGATGCCGGCGATGCCGGGCACCTGGGCCAGCCGCAGCGCGGTGTCGTTGGACAGGTCGGCGACCGTGCGGCCGGGCACGTTGTAGAGGATCAGCGGCAGGTCGACCGACTCGGCGATCTTCTTGTAGTGCTGGTAGAGCCCTTCCTGGGTCGGCTTGTTGTAGTACGGCACGACCGACAGGCCGGCCGCCGCGCCCGCCGCCTTCGCGCATTCGGTGAGCTCGATCGCCTCGGCCGTGGAATTCGCGCCGGTGCCCGCGACCACCGGCACGCGCCCCGCCGCCTGTTCGACGGTGGTGCGGATCAGCAGGCAATGTTCATCGTAGCTGACCGTCGGCGATTCGCCCGTGGTGCCGACGATGACGATGCCGTCCGTCCCCTGCGCGATGTGCCAGTCGACGAGCTTGCGCAGCGCGTCGAGATCGAGCGCCCCGTCGTCCCCCATGGGGGTGACGATCGCAACCAGGCTGCCGGTGAGCGTATTCATGTCTGCCATACTGGGTCCGCCGCGTGTGCTCCAAACAGGCGCCGGCCTGGCCGGCGCTGCAATGTCAAATGCAGCATTCTAATCGATCTCGCGGGTCTGGTCGTGTCCCGCCGCGCGGCCGGCTCACCGCTGCGGCGGACGCGGATTGTGCCAGCGACCGCCCGCCAGCAGCAGGTCCGCCTCCGGCGGCCCCCAGGTGCCGCGCTCATAGCCGCACACTGGATCGCTGTGCGAAAGCACCGGCTCGACCACGCGCCAGGCCGCCTCGACCGCGTCCTGGCGCGCGAACAGCATCGCCTCGCCGTCCATGGCGTCGCCAAGCAGGCGCTCGTAGGCGCTCATTTCGTCCGGGTGGCTGTTGCAGACGTAGAGCTCGACCGGGCGGCCGACCATGCGATCGCCGACATTCTTGGTGCGGGCGCCGAGCGCGATCGAGACCGTCGGCGACAGCCGCATGCGCAGGTAGTTGGGAGCCAGCGGCCCGGATTCGGACAGCGCGAACACGCGCTGCGGCGGCAGCTGGAATTCGGCGCGCAGTTCGGTGGTGGTGATCGGCAGGTGCTTGCCGGTGCGCACGATGAAGGGCACGCCGGCCCAGCGCCAGGTGTCGATGAAAAAGCGCACTGCGGCAAAGGTTTCGGTATCGGAGCCGCGCCCCACACCCTCCTCGCCCCGATAGCCGTCGTACTGCCCGCGCACCACGTCACCCGGCGCCAGCGGGCGGATCGCCTTCAGGAGCTTGGCCTGCTCGTCGCGCACCGCCTCGGCACTCGTGCCGAGCGGCGGTTCCATCGCCAGCAACGCGAGAATCTGCAGCAGATGGTTCTGCAGCACGTCGCGGATCGCGCCGACCGAATCGTAGAAGCGCCCACGCCCCGCGACGCCGAAATCCTCCGACATGGTGATCTGCACCTGGCGGATATGGTTGCGGTTCCAGATCGGCTCGAGGAAGGAGTTGGCGAAGCGAAAATACAGAATGTTCTGCACCGCCTCCTTGCCGAGGTAGTGGTCGATGCGGAAGATGTCCGATTCGGGCAGCGCCTCGTGCAGCGTGGCGTTCAGCAAACGCGCCGACTCGAGGTCGCGCCCAAAGGGTTTTTCCACGACCACGCGTGCGCCGCGCGTGCAGTCGGCCGCCTGCAGGCCGCGCACCACCACGGAGAACATCGCCGGCGGGATGGCGAAGTAATGCAGGGGGCGCTGCCGTCGGTCGAGCGCGCGGCGCAACGCGGCAAAGGTCTCGGGATCCTCATAGTCGCCGTTGATGTAGGTGATCAGGCTCGCGAGATTGCGGAACAGGGCCTCGTCCACGCTGCCGCCGAACTCGCGGATACCCGCGTGCGCGTGCTCGCGCAGGCGGTCGAGATCCCACCCCGGCGTATGCGCAACACAGATCACCGGCGGCAGGGTGCGGCCGTGCCGCAGCATGTCGTGCAAGGCCGGAAAGATCTTGCGCCGCGCCAGATCGCCGGTGGCACCGAACAGCACCAAGGCATCGGATTGCATGTCATCCGTCATTTTTGCTCCCCCTCCGTCGATTGCGCGCGGACGGCGCCGCGCCCGCACGCCCCTAGCTGAGCCGTCCGAGCCAATCCGCCAGCTGCGCGACGCCCGCGCTCACGCCCTGGATCAGGAGCGGCACCGCCCATATCCACGCGACCATCAGCCCCAGCGCCGCGACGCCCAGCCCGATCGAGAACATGTTCAGGCCGGGCGTGGTGCGCGCCACGATGCCGAAGGCCAGCTGGATCAGCAGCGCGAGCGCCAGCATCGGCAGCGCGAGCTGCACGCCGGTGACGAACAGCCAGCTGCCCGCCTCGCCCAGCGCACGCAGGTCGGCACCGCCCGGCAGGGCCGCGACGGGCATGGCGGCAAAACTGTCGCGCAAGGCATGCACCACGAGCAGATGGCCGCTCGCGCCGAGAAAGGCCATCGCCGCGAGCCAGCCGGCGAGTGCGCGCCAGGCGGCGTCCGTGACCGTCGCCTGCTCCGCGGTGAGATTGAGGAGGCCGGCAGTCGCGGTGTGCCCGCTCCAGGTCAGCGCCGCCGCCACCGCGGCGAACACCAGCCAGACGCAGAGCGCGACCGCGGCGCCCCAGCCGAACTCGAGGCCCAGCCCCAGGAGGCCCGGCACGGAAAAGGGACGCACGGCGCCCACTGCGAGCCCGGGCGCGAGCGCAGCGGCGAGCACCGCCGCGAGGAACAGCCGCAGCTTCAACGGCAGGCGCCCCACCAGCGGGTCGAACACCGCCCAGCCGGCAACCCGGGCAAAGGCGAACAGCCACACCGACGCGCTCGCCTCGCTCAGCGGCATGGCTGCCTCATTCGACGAGGCCCGGGAAACCCGTCAGCAGGGTGCGCGCGAACTCCAGCAGCTGTCCGCCCATCCAGCCGCCCAGCAGCACCAGCACGAGCAGCACGACGATGAGCTTGGGGACGAAGGACAGGGTCGGCTCGAGGATCTGCGTGGCGGCCTGGAACAGGCTGACGAGGAAGGCGGTGACCAGCCCCGCGAGCAGCAGCGGCGCCGCGAGCAGGATCACCAGCCAGAGCGCGTCGCGGGCGAGGTCTTCCATCAAAGCTCTCCTCGCGCAGCGAAACCTTGTCCCCCTCCCCCATTCGGGGCGAGGGTGGGGAGAGGGGGACGGCCAGGGTTCGCCATGGCCATCAGAAACTGCCGATCAGCGAACCGACCAGCAGGTGCCAGCCGTCGACGGTGACGAACAGCAGCAGCTTCAGCGGCAGCGAAACCAGCTGCGGCGGCATCATGACCATACCCAGCGCGGTCATCACGGCCGCCACGACCAGGTCGATCACCAGGAAGGGCAGCACGACCATGAAGCCGATCTGGAAGGCCGTCTTGAGTTCGCTGGTCAGGAAGGCCGGCGCCAGCGCAGCGAGCGGCACCGTCTCGACGCGCTTGGGATCGATGCGCTTGTCGTCTTCGGTGAAGAGGCCGAGGTCCTCGGCGCGCGTCTGCCGCAGCATGAAGGCCTTGAGCGGCGCCGCGGCGCGTTCGGCGGCCGCCTCGAAGCCCAGCGTACCGGCCAGATAGGGCTGGTAGGCGTCGGCGTTGATCGCCTTCAGGGCGGGCGACATCACGAAAATCGTCAGCAGCAGCGCGAGCCCGGTCAGCACCAGGTTCGGCGGCGCGGTCGGGCTGCCGAGCCCCTGGCGCAGCAGGAACAGCACCACCGCGATCCGCGTGAAGGCGGTGAAGGCCAGCAGCAGCGCCGGCAGGAAAGGGAACAGCAGCAGCCAGGGCAGGCTGGCGCCGGGTACGCCGATCACCTGGCCGCCGGCGCCGGGCGTCACGGCGAGCAGGGGCACGCTGGCGTCGCCGGCCCAGGCCGGCGCGCCCAGCGCCAGCGCGAGGAGGAAAACAAGCGCCTTCATCGCATGCGCTCCGCACCGCCGTCCGGCTTCGGCCGGGTGTGCAGCAGCCGCACGTTGCCGCCGCCCACGCCGAGCAGCAGCCAGGTGTCGTCGACCTCGACCACGACGACGCGTTCGCGCGCGCCGACCGCCGTGGTCCCCACCACCTTGACCACGCCCTGGGCGCCGGCGCCCGGCAGGTAGCGCCGCACCAGCCAGGCGACCGCGACAAAGCCGCCGAGGATCAGCACGAGGCTGAGCAGCACCGTCGCCATGCCCGCCGCCGGGCTCGTCGCCGCGAGCGCCCAGGATGGAACCAGCAGGAGCCCCCCTGCCCCCCAGAATCTAGCCATGCCGGATGACCTCCCGCGCCCAGCGCGTCATGTCGTCGGTGGAAGACGGCAGCTGCACGACCAGCCCCGCCTCGGTGGAATCGGCCGCGATGCGCCACGCGAGCACGGGCGGCAACGTGCCCTGCGCCGGCGCATCGAGCCAGCACTCGGCCAGCGCGGCATCCAGCGTGCGGATGCAGGTGCCGGGCACGAAGGGCGCCGCGCCGGCCACGCGGCGCCCACCCAGGCGGCGCGTCAGCCACAGCGCGCTCAAGGCCGGATCGGGGTGCCACGCGGGATGCGCCGGGGCCGCTGCGGGCGCGGGCGCCACGCAGGCCTCCAGCCGGACGGGCAGCTGCAGCCGTGCGCTCAGGATGGCGGCGAGCCTGCGCGTCAGGCGCTCGGAGAGGCCGTCGCCCGGCGCGGTGAGGAAGGCGACTTCCGCCGGCGTGAGCCCGTGCAGCGCCATCAGCGTCCCCCGCCCTCGCGCCGATGCGTCAGCTCGACCAGCTCGTCGTGGTCGCGCTGCTCGAGACGCCTCTGCTGAACCGCGGCATGAGCCCGGTGGCGCTGTTCCAGCAGACGCAGCGCCTTCACCCGCTGTTCGCTCTGCAGCCACTCGGCCAGCCGGGCCTGCCATTCGCGATGCGCGGCGTCGATGGCGGCCTGCGCCGCCAGCATGTCTTCGGCCTGCGCGCACTGCAGCCGATGGGTTTCCCGCAGCTGCGCGGCCGGCACGCCGCCGCGCAGCTCGCCCGCCAGCTGCACGATGCGTGCGTCGCGCAGCGCGCGCAGCTGCACCTGATGGCCGCGCGCACGCAGCCACATGCCGTGGGCGAGCTTGACGGCGCGCGCCAGCGCTTCGCTGCGCCGTTCGGCGAGCTGCAGCACGCGCGCCAGCGCGAACGGCTTCATCCGAGCACCTCCTCGAGGCCGGCGCGCGCCTCGTCCAGCGTCGAGTGCTCGCGCATGCCCTGCATCAGGTACTGCTGCATGCGCGGATAAAGCCGCACGCCCTCGTCGAGCACCACGTCGGCGCCGGGGACGTAGGCGCCGACGGCGAGCAGGTCGCGGCTGCGCATGTAGCGCGAATAGAGATACTTGAAGCGGCGCGTCCGCTCCAGCGCCTCGTCGGACAGCAGGTCGGGCTGCGCCCGGCTGATCGAGGCCTCGATGTCGATCGCGGGATAATGGCCCGCGTCGGCGAGATCGCGGGAGAGGACGATGTGGCCATCGAGGATCGCGCGCGCCGCGTCGGCGATCGGATCCTGCTGGTCGTCGCCTTCCATCAGCACGGTGAAGAACGCGGTGATCGATCCGCTGCCGCTGCGGCCGTTGCCGGCACGCTCGGCGAGCTGCGGCAGCTTGGCGAACACCGACGGCGGATAGCCCTTGGTCGCAGGCGGCTCGCCGATCGCCAGCGCCACCTCGCGCTGCGCCATGGCGTAGCGGGTGAGCGAATCCATGATCAGCAGCACATGCTTGCCCTGGTCGCGGAAATACTCGGCGATCGACATCGCGTATGCCGCGCCGTTCAGCCGCATCAGCGGCGGATGGTCGGCAGGCGCCGCCACCACCACGGCGCGGGCCATGCCCTCGGCGCCGAGGATGCGCTCGATGAATTCCTTCACCTCGCGGCCGCGCTCGCCGATCAGCCCCACCACCACCACGTCGGCCTCGGTCATCCGCGCCATCATGCCGAGCAGCACGCTTTTTCCGACGCCGGAGCCGGCAAACAGGCCGAGGCGCTGGCCGCGTCCGACCGTCAGGAGGCCGTTCAGCGCGCGCACGCCGACGTCGAGCGTCTGGCGAATCGGCGCGCGCTCGAGCGGGTTGATCGGACGGCTGTAGAGCGGCACGCGGCGTTCCAGCGACAAGGGTCCGAGGCCGTCGAGCGGCCGTCCGGCGCCGTCGAGCACGCGCCCCAGCAGGCTGTCGCCGACCGGCACCTGGCGCACCCGGTCCTGGGCCCGGCGGCGCGGGATGTAGCGCATGCCGGGGCGCGGCGGCTGCGCCGCCATCGGATTGTCCGGCACCACCCGCGCCCCCGGCATCACGCCATAGATGTCGGTGGCCGGCATGATGAACAGGCGGTCGCCGGAAAAGCCCGCGACCTCGGCCTCGATGCTCTGGCCGCCGGGGATGTGGATGTGGCACTGGCTGCCGACCGGCAGGCGCAGGCCCACTGCTTCCATGACCAGGCCCGACACCCGCGTGAGCCGCCCGCTGGACGCGATCGGCGTCGCCCAGCTGACCGCCCGTCGGCAGTCGGCCAGGTATTCGCGCAGGCGCACGATGCGGTCCATCACTCGAGCCAGCCCTGGTTGCTGCCGAGCATCTGCACCACCTGCCGCCAGCGCGCCGGCAGGGTGGCGTCGAGGTCGCCCTGCGAGGTTTCGATCAGGCAGCCGCCGCGCACGATGCGCACGTCCTCGACGATGCGCAGGCGGTTCTTGTCGAGCACCTGGTCGAGGTGCGGGCGCACCAGCGCGGCGTCGTCGGGATGCAGCAGCAGACGGGCCTCGCGGGTCGTCTCGGCCATCTGCTTCAGCGCCAGGTTGATGACGTCGAGGATGCGCTCCGGGCGCACGGCGAGTTCGCCCGCCACCACCTGGCGCGCGACGTCGAGCGCCAGTTCCAGCACCATGTCGGCGAGCCGGAAATCGAGGTTGTCGAGGGTCGAGGAGAAGCTCTCGGCGAGCTGCTTCATGCGGCTGCATGCCTGCTCGCCCTCGGTGCGCCCCGCCGCCATGCCTTCGGCATAGCCCTCCGCGCGCGCCGCTTCGCGCAGGGCCGCGAGCTCGGCCTCGGGGTCCGGCACGGCCGGTGCGTCGCCGTTCGCCACCGCCAGCTCGACCACCTCCCATTGCTCGAACGCCGTCCGGTCGTCGCGCGTGCCGTCGTCGCGTGTGCTCATGCCGCCTCCTCATCCGGGAACAGGATCGCGCCCTCGGCGGCGAGCCGCCGCAAGGTCGCGCCGGCCTCGTCCTGCGCCGCCTGGATGGCGGTCACCGGCACGGCGCCGAGCGTGTCCAGGTCGGTCCGCATGCGCTGCGCCGCGGTCGGGCTCATGACTGCCGTCAGCGCGTCCAGCACGCGGCCATCGCTGCCTTTCAGCGCATGCAGCAGCGTACGCGCGCCGATGTTGCGCAGGAAGGTCTTGCGGCTGGCCTCGGGCAGGCGTGCGAGGTCCTCGAACCCCAGGTTGCGCGCACGCAGGCGCGCCGCCAGGTCGGCATCGTTGCGGTCGAGCTGCACCAGCGCGGCCGCCGCGCTGCCTTCGCTCATCTGTCCCAGCAGGCTCGCCACCGCCGCCTCGCCCTGCGGCGCCGCGGCGGCCGCTTCCAGCCCCGCCAGCCAGTCGTCGAGTTCGGCCAGCATGTCGGCGCTCGGCGTCTCGCTGTGCGCGAGGCTCAGCAGCGTGTCGGCGCGCGTCGGCCCGGGCAGCAGTTCCAGCACCGCCGCGGCGACGTCGCGCGGCAGCTGCCCCGCCACCACCGCGATCAGCTGCGGCGCCTGCCCGTCGAGCAGGCCGGCGATCTCGGCCGGCTCGCGCCATGCCAGCTTCTCGAGCGCCTGCGCGCCGGGCGCGCCGAGGCGCTGCAGGATGGCCTGCGCCCGTTCCGGCTGGAACGCCTGCTTCAGCGCGTCGTCGAGAAAACGGCCGGTGTCGGCGGCGAATCCGGTCTGCTCCGCGGCCTCGGCCGCGTAGTCGCGCAGGATCGCACGCACGCGCTCGCGCGGCAGCACGCCCACTTCGCGCATCGCGGCGCCGATGCGACTGATCTCGAGCGGGCTCAGGTAGCGGAACACGGCGGCGGTCGCTTCCTCGCCGAGGGCGAGCAGCAGGGCGGCCGCCTTGTCGATGCCGGGCTGGCTCATGCGCGCATCCACAACTTGATGACGTCGGCGGTCACCCGCGGGTTGGCGAGCACCTGGCTGCGGGCGGCGGCCAGTTCGTCGTCGAGATCGTCGCGCTGCGGCGCCTCGACCGCGGGCGGGCGGCGGGTGCGCTGCCACACGGCCAGCACGATCAGCAGCAGCACGGCGGCTCCTGCCGCCGGCGCCCACAGCGGCCATGCGGGCGAAGCCTGCGGCACGGCGGGCGACGGCAGCCGCGGAATCGGCCGCGGCGCGGGCGCCGCCGGCGGCGCCGCGGACGGCTGTGCGGTCGCGGCAACCGGCAGCGCATAGACATTCAGGGTGTCGCCGCGCGCCGGCTGCAGGTCGAGCGCCTCGCGCGCAAGCTGGCCGGCGCGCGCGAGTTCATCGGCACCGGCCTCGAATCCCAGGATCACGATCGCGCTCACGCGCCGCACGCGGCCTTCCGGCGTATGCGTGGTGCGCACCGTTTTCTCCAGCGGCCGCGCCTGCCCAGCGACAACGACGGTGCGCATCCGCTCCTCGGTCTGCTGCACGTCGGTGTCGTCGAGCGTGGCCGTCACCTGGACGTTGACCCGGTCCTTGCCGAGCCAGGGCGTGAGCACCGCGAGCACCCGCCGCGCCAGGTCCTGCTCGACCGCCAGCCGCCGCGACTGCACCACCTCCGGCGCGCCGCCGCCAAGCAGGACGCCGTGCGGATCGAGCACCTGCACGTCGGCGCGCTTCATGCGCGGCACGCTCGCCGCGACCAGGGTCTGGATCGTCGCCACCTGGTCGGCCGAGAGCCGTGCGCCGGGGCGCAGCCGCACCAGCACCGCGGCGGTCGCCGCCGGCGCGTCGCGCAGGAAAGGCGAGACCTTCGGCAAGGCGAGATGCACGCGCGCCAGCTCGATGGCGTCGAGCGACTGGATCGAACGCGCGAGGTCGATCTCGAGCGCATGCTGGTAACGCTGCTGCTCTTCGAGCGACGAGGCGCCGAAGCGCGGCGCGCGCTCGACCGCATCCTGCGCATCGGCATCCGAGCGCGGCAGCCCGCGCGCCGCGAGGCGGTAGCGGGCGACGTGCAGTTCCTCGGCCGGCACCTCGATGCTGCCGTCGCGCGCCGACAGGCGATAGGGGATGTCGAGCTGGTCGAGCGCGGCGATGACCTCGCCTCCCGCCCGGTCGGACAGGTGGGCGTAGAGGACGCGGTAGACCGGAGGATTGAACCAGACGTAGGCCGCCGCCAGCCCGGCGAACGGCAGCAGCACCAGCAGGGCCAGCATGACGCGGCGCCAGGGGCTCGCTTCGGCGATCAGGTCGCGCAGGCCGCTCAGCCAGCCCGGCACGGGACGCACCTCGTCTGTCCGGCCGGGTCCGGCCGCATCGCTTCACGCGGGATGATTTGGATACTCACGCGGCGATTATATTGAACCGGCGCGCAAATGGCTGCATGCCGCTGCGCCGGGGAACGGCACTAGAGCCAGTCCGGCGTCGCCACCGCGCGCAGCACGACCTGCAGCTGCCCGCCCCGTTCGCGGCCCTGGAACCACCAGATCGCGCCCTTCTTCACCGCGAGGTCGCCGCGCTGGCCGGCGAGCAGCTGCATCGCCACCTGCCCCAGCGTCGGCTGGTGGCCGACGACGAGCACCGGGTGCACGCCATCGGGCCAGCCGGCCGCGGCGAGCACCTCGTCCGCGCGCGCGCCCGGCGCCACCGCCGGCGACTCCGTGTAGTCGCGGCCCAGCGCCTGCGCCGTCTGCAGCGCGCGCGCCGCCGGACTGACCAGGATGCGGATGTCCTCGGGCAAGCGCGGATTGAGCCAGTCCGCCACCCGCGCCGCCAGCTTGCGGCCCTTTTCGGTGAGCTCGCGGCCGAGGTCGGGAACGCCGTCCTCCGCCTCCGCATGCCGCCACAAAATCAGATCCATCCGCTTCTCCTCGCAATATCGGTCGACATGGGACGTCCTTCTACCACCACGGTTTCAGCGCCAGGAAGTCGCGCAGGTGTCCGGCGCCGGCGTCATCGACCACGCCCACCTCCCGCGCGGCCAGCCAGCCCAGCGCGAAGTCGCGCATCGGTCCGGGCCCGGTCGCGTGTGCGGCCAGCAGCGCCCGCGCGATGCACACGTCGTTCGCGCAGCCCAGGCTGTCCTGCGCGTCGCGCAGCACGGCAAGATAGCGCATCTGGCGCTTCGGCCGCTCGACGAACAGCGACTGGAAGAACTCGGCGGCGTAGCGCTGGCGCTTGATCGCGATGCGCAGCGCATGCCGTTCCGCAGGCTCCAGCGCGGCGAACCGCCGCGCGTCACGGGCGACGCGACGATGACCGCGCCTCAGGGCAAGACGGGCCCAGTCGTCGAGTCGCGCACCTTGCGCGAAGCGCTGCGCCTCACGCGCCTCGGCCCGCCAGCCCTGCCGCTGCAGCCAGCGCTGCATCGCCAGCAGCCACGCGCCCGGCTGCGCCTCCGCGAGCGCCGCACGCATCGCCGCATGCACGGCCGCGCGCCGCGCCTCGAGCGCCGCCATCCCCGCCTGCCACGCCGCCGCGTCAGGACAATGTGGCGCGATCGCCGGCAGGGTCTCGGCGCACAGCACGTCCCAGTCGCGCGCCGGCCCCAGCGCGGTGGCGAGCGCCCGCAATCCCGCCGTCAATTCGTCCGGCAATGCGCACACGCGGCGGAACAGCCGCAGCGCCGCGCGCAGCCGCCGCAGCGCCACGCGTGCCTGATGCACATACTCGATGTCGTCAAGCGCCGTGGGCCCGGCATCGAACAGCGCCGGCAGATTCCCCTGGAACTGCGCGAGGCAGTCCTGCACGATCGCGGCGAAGCCTGCCTCCACGCTGATCTCCGCATCGAGCTCGATCGGCGCGGACTTGACCGGGGCCGCAGCCAGCCCGTGCGCCAGCCGCACGCCGCGCTCGGCCTTGCTGACGTCGAACGGCAGGCAGCCGAAGTCGCCCGCCCAGTCGAGCGCCAGCGCAAACAGCGCGTCGGCCTGCCCCGACTTCAATTCGAGCTCGATCTCGCACAGCGGCTGGCGGCGCCCGCCCGCAACGACCTCGCCGACGTCGAGTGCGACTTCGATCTGCGCGCCGGCGCGGCTCCGCACGAGCCAGGCGGTGCGATGGAAGCGCGTCTCGAACACGGGGACGACGCACCCGCGCAGCGCCTCCGGCACGAACGCCCGCGCCTCGGCGGGGAAGCGGCCCCAGTCGAGCGTGCCGCCGGTCACGGCGATTTCGTATTCGATCCGCCGCGACAGCCCGCCGCTGCGCTCGCCCTCGGTCTTCAGCGTCTGCAGCCAGCGCCGCCCCGAACGCCGCACCCGCAGTGCGACGCCGCGGGCACTCAGGGCGAAGTCCGGGGTGTCGAAGTAGCGCGTGACGAGCTCCTGCTCAAGCGGCTCGGCGCGCCGCCGCGCCATGCGCTTCAGGAACGCGCCGACCTGCGCCGGCGGCAGCGCGAGCTTGAGTTCGACTTCCTGCGGATGCGCACCGGTCATTTAAGTGTCATATTGCAAATTGGACGCCCGCTTATTATCGAGGAGACCCATACGAATACCAGAAAGATGAGCCCCCCCGTCCCCGACACCCTGCTCAACCGCGAACTCGGCATCCTCGAATTCCAGCGCCGCGTGCTGGCGCAGGCCGAGGATCCCAGGGTGCCGCTGCTGGAGCGGCTCCGATTCCTCTGCATCTTCGCCTCCAACCTGGACGAGTTCTTCGAGGTGCGCGTGGCCGGCCTCAAGGAGCAGATCCGCGCCAGTTCGACCCAGCGCTCGCCCGACGGCATGACGCCGCGCCAGCAGTTCCGCGCCGTCGCCGAGACGGCGCACGCGCTGGTCGCCCGGCAGTATGCGCTGTTCAACGAGGCGATCATCCCGGCGCTCGCCGAGCAGGGCATCCACTTCATCCGCCGCACGCGCTGGAGCGAGGCGCAGGCGGCGTGGATCCGCGACTATTTCTTCCGCGAGCTGATGCCGGTGCTGACGCCGGTGGGGCTCGACCCGTCGCATCCGTTTCCGCGCGTGCTCAACAAGAGCCTCAACTTCGCCGTCGAGCTCTCCGGCCGCGACGCCTTCGGCCGCAATTCCGGCGCCGCCGTGGTGCAGGCGCCGCGTGCGCTGCCGCGCGTCATCCGCATGCCGGAGGAGATCGCCGGCTGCGAATACGGCTTCGTCTTCCTGTCGTCGATCCTGCACGCCCACGTCGGCGAGCTCTTCACCGGCATGGCGGTGCAGGGCTGCTACCAGTTCCGCGTCACCCGCAACTCCGACCTCTTCGTCGACGACGAGGAGACCAAGAACCTGCGCCAGGCGCTGCAGGGCGAACTGCCGCAGCGCAACTTCGGCGCCGCGGTCCGGCTCGAGGTCGCCGACAACTGCTCGCCGGCCATGGCCGCCTTCCTGCTCGAGCAGTTCGAGCTCGACGCCGAGGACCTCTACCAGGAACGCGGCCCGGTGAACCTGGTGCGCCTGATGCAGGTGCCCGACTGGGTCGACCGCCCCGACCTCAAGTTCGCGCCCTTCCTTCCGTCGCTGCCCGCACGGCTGGCCAAGGACGAGGACATCTTCGCGCAGATCCGCAAGGGCGACATCCTGCTGCACCACCCCTTCGAATCCTTCCAGCCGGTGATCGATTTCATCGAGCAGGCCGCCGCCGACCCCCACGTCGTCGCCATCCGCCAGACCGTCTACCGCACGGGCACCGACTCGCAGCTGATGCAGGCGCTGATCCGCGCCGCGCAGTCGGGCAAGGAAGTCACCGTCGTGGTCGAGCTGCTGGCGCGCTTCGACGAGGAGGCCAACATCAACTGGGCGGCGAAGCTGGAGGAGGTCGGCGCGCATGTCGTCTACGGCGTCGTCGGCCACAAGACCCACGCCAAGCTCGCGCTGGTGATCCGCCGCGAGGAAGGCGCGCTCAAGCGCTATGCGCATCTGGGCACCGGCAACTACCACGCCCGCACCGCACGCCTCTACACCGACTTCGGCCTGCTGACCTGCGACGACGCCGTCACCGCCGACGTCGGCAGCCTGTTCACCCAGATCACCGGCCTCGGCAAGGCCGGCAAGCTGAAGCGCCTGTGGCAATCGCCCTTCACGCTGCACAGCGAAGTCGTCGCCGCGATCAAGCACGAGGCCGAGCTCGCCGCCGCCGGCAAGCCCGCCGCGATCATCGCCAAGATGAACGCGCTGCTCGAGCCGCAGGTCATCGCCGCGCTCTACGCCGCCAGCCAGGCCGGCGTGAAGATCGACCTCGTCGTGCGCGGCGTCTGCGCGTTGAGGCCCGGCATTCCCGGGCTCTCCGAGCACATCCGCGTGCGCTCGGTGGTCGGCCGCTTCCTCGAGCACACGCGCATCTTCTACTTCAGGAACGGCGGCGACGAAAAGGTCTACCTCTCGTCCGCAGACTGGATGGACCGCAACTTCTTCCGCCGCATCGAGACCGGCTTCCCGATCCTCAACCCCAAACTCAGGAAGCGCGTCATCGCCGAAGGCCTCAAGCCCTACCTGCGCGACAACGTCCAGGCCTGGGAGATGCAGCCAGACGGCAGTTATCGCCGGCGCGCCAAGCGCGGCGCCAAGGCCTACTGCGCGCAGAGCGAACTGCTGGCGCTGCTGGGCAAGCCGAAGAAATAGGCGCCCGGCGGCGCGGACCGGGCGCGGTGCGAATCGGACGGCGGCTCAGTTGCCGCCCGGGTCCCCCACGCCTCGGCGCGTGCCCTGCCCATCGTCTTTCCGCCGTTCCGTGTTGCCGGAAGGCTGGCCGTTCTTTCGTGCGTCGGCGCCGCCCGGCCGCTGCCCGTCGTCCGCCTTGCGCCCACGCCCCTGCGACGGCGGACGGCCCGTGGTCGCGCCGCGGTCGGGCAACTGCTCCGCCCCCCGTCCGGGAGGCTGCCCACGGTCATCCCGGTCGGCCGGCTGCTGCGGGCGGCCTTGCGGCATCTCGCGCACGCGCTCCGGCGGGGCCGCCGGCCTCGGCAAGGGCTGCGGCACGGCGGAAGGCGGCCCCGAGCGGTCGCGTTCGCGGCCGTAATCCGGCGGCGTCCCGCGCTCCTGCACCCGTCCGTCCGCCGGCGGCGTCTGGCGCTCGCGGCCGTAGGCGGGCGACTGCGGGCGTTCGGGCTCACGGCCAGACGCCGGCGGCAGCGGCCGCGGCGCGTTGTCGTAGCGCGGCTGCGGAAGGGCTTGCGGTTCGCGCCCGGTGCGGCCGGCGTCGCGCGGCCTCACGACGCCCTGATACGAGAACCGGCTGCGCTCCTGCACCGGCAGCGGACGCGCCCGACGGTCGTCGTCGACGTAGAGCGGCACGTCGTTGACGTAGACGATGCGCGACAGCCGGTAGCCGTCGCGCACGTCGTCGTCGTGGCCGAAGCGCGGCGGCAGCGAGCGGGCCCACCCCGACTGGCGGAAATGGCTGCGCAGGTGCGGCGGGACCGGATGCGCGCGGCGATCGTCGTCGACATACCAGGGCTCGCCGTCGATGTAGACGATCTGGACGTAGAAGTAGCCGCCGTAGGCGTCGGTATCGCGATAGACCGGGTAGCCCGGCCCGTATGCCCCCTCGTCGCCCCAGTCCGGGCCTACGGCGCAGCCGGCCAGCGTCGCGAGCCCGGCGGCAATCAAGACGTGACGCAGATTCATGCAGGTCTCCTGTCGGCAGATGTCCTTGACTGCCCAATCCTGCGTGCAAATCCGCGCCCTGCCAAGTCCGCGGCGTCAACGAAACGTCACGCGCCTGCCATACGCGCTTCACATGCGCGTGGCTTCATGGCGCCATGCTGAATCGCGTCACCACCCTTTTCCGCGAACGCACGGCCAGCCCGCCGCAGCCGGCAACCGGCTGTGTGGCGCCGGTCGCCGGCGTGCCCGACGAGCCGCTCCCCGCGACCGCTCCGCGCCACTACCGCACGCTGTGGATTTCCGACGTGCACCTCGGCACGGCCGGCTGCCAGGCCCGCTACCTGCTCGACTTCCTGAAGCACAACGAATCGGACACGCTGTACCTGGTCGGCGACATCATCGACGGCTGGCAGCTGCGCCACGGCTGGTACTGGCCGCAGTCGCACAACGACGTGGTGCAGAAGCTGCTCCGCAAGGCGCGCAAGGGCACGCGGGTGATCTACGTGCCGGGCAACCACGACTCCATGGCGCGCCAGTTCATGGGGCTGGCCTTCGGCGACATCGAGGTGGCCGACGAAGTGATCCACGTCACCGCCGACGGCCGGCGCTTCCTCGTCACCCACGGCGACCTGTTCGACGGCGTGATGCAGCACGCGCGCTGGCTCGCCTACCTGGGCGACACCGGCTACACGCTGATCCTGGCCCTCAACCGCTGGTTCAACGGCATGCGCACGCGCATGGGCTACCCGTACTGGTCGCTGTCGCAGTATCTGAAGCACAAGGTCAAGAACGCGGTCAGCTTCATTACCGCCTTCGAGAAGGTGATGGCCGACGAGGCGCGCCGGCGCGGCTGCGACGGCGTCATCTGCGGCCACATCCACAAGGCGGAGATCCGCCCCATCGACGAGCTGCTGTACTGCAACGACGGCGACTGGGTGGAGAGCCTGACCGCGCTCGCCGAGCACGCCGACGGCCGCCTCGAAGTGATCCACTGGACCGCCTGCCTGTCGGAACCAGCCGCCCACCGCAAGACCCGCACACTGGAGACCGCATGAAAGTGATGATCGTGACCGACGCCTGGTCGCCCCAGGTCAACGGCGTCGTCCGCACCCTGCGCACCACGCGCCGCGAACTCGAGGCGATGGGCCACGCGGTCGACATCCTGTCGCCGCAGGAATTCCGCACCCTGCCCTGCCCCACCTATCCCGACATCCGCCTCTCGATCCTCGCCGGCGCGGCGGTGCGCCGGCGCATCCGCGATTACGCGCCGGATGCGCTGCACATCGCCACCGAGGGGCCGCTCGGCTTGGCCGCGCGCCGCCATGCGCTGCGCACCGGGATGCCGTTCACCACCGCCTACCACACCCGTTTCCCCGAATACGTCAGGGCACGGACCGGCATCCCGCTGGCCTGGACCTATCGCTTCCTGCGCTGGTTCCACGCCCCCGCGCGGGCCGTCATGGCGCCCACGCCGACGGTCAAGGCCGACCTCGAGGCGTTCGGCTTCGACAACGTCGTGCTGTGGACCCGCGGCGTCGACCTCGACGTGTTCCGCATGCAGCCGTCGCATCGGCTCGACACCGCGCGACCGATCTTCCTCTACGTCGGCCGCGTCGCCGTCGAGAAGAACGTCGAGGCCTTCCTGGAGCTCGACCTGCCCGGCTCGAAATGGGTGGTCGGCGACGGCCCGGCGCTGGCCGGCCTGCGCGCCCGCTTTCCCGACGCGCACTACCTCGGCGTGCTGCAGCAGCCGGAACTGGCCGAGGTCTACGCCGCCGCCGACGTGTTCGTCTTCCCGAGCCGCACCGACACCTTCGGGCTGGTGCTGCTCGAGGCCATGGCCTGCGGCCTGCCCGTCGCCGCCTACCCGGTCACCGGCCCCCTCGACGTCCTCGGCGATTCCGCCGCCGGCGCGATGCGCGATGACCTGCGCGAGGCCTGCCTGGCCGCGCTCGACATCGACCGCGGCACCGCGCGCGCCCACGCCGAGCAGTTCTCCTGGCGCGCCGCCACCGAGCAATTCGTCGCGCACCTGCATCCGGTGGCTGCGCCGGAAGCCGCCCCGGCGGCCGCGTAACGCCATCTTCCCCGGGGCGGGGCTTGAAACCCTCCGCCCCGCCCCCATCTCCCCGCCACCTTTGTGCGTAGTCATGGGAGATCAAGGCATGTCCGCCACCACCAAAGAAACCCTGGGCTTCCAGGCCGAAGTCAAACAGCTGCTGCAGCTGATGATCCATTCCTTGTATTCCAACAAGGACATTTTCCTGCGCGAACTCATTTCCAACGCCTCCGACGCCGCCGACAAGCTGCGCTTCGAAGGGCTGTCGGATTCCGCGCTGTTCGAGAACGACCCCGACCTCAAGATCCGCATCGCCTTCGACCGCGAGGCGCGCACGCTGACGATCAGCGACAACGGCATCGGCATGAGCCGGCAGGAGGTCATCGACCACATCGGCACGATTGCAAAATCCGGCACCCGCGAATTCTTCAGCCAGCTGTCCGGCGACCAGAAGAAGGACGCCGCGCTGATCGGCCAGTTCGGTGTCGGCTTCTACTCCGCCTTCATCGTCGCCGACCGCGTCACGCTCACCACCCGCCGCGCCGGCCTCACTTCCGAGCACGGCGTGCGCTGGGAATCCGCTGGCGCCGGCGACTACACGCTGGAAACCGTCGAGAAGCCCGCGCGCGGCACCGAGATCGTGCTGCATCTGCGAGAAGGCGAGGACGAGTTCCTCTCCGACTGGAAGATCAAGTCGGTCATCCGCACCTATTCCGACCACATCACGCTGCCGATCGTGATGAAGAAGACGGAATGGAAGGACGGCGTCGAAGTCCCCACCGACGAGGACGAGACCGTCAACAAGGCCTCCGCGCTGTGGGCGCGCGCCAAGAAGGACGTGACCGAGGACGAGTACAAGGAGTTCTACAAGCACGTCGCCCACGACTTCGAGCCGCCGCTCGCCTGGTCGCACAACCGCGTCGAGGGCAAGCAGGAATACATCTCGCTGCTTTATGTCCCGTCGCACGCGCCGTTCGACCTGTGGGACCGCGAGAAGCGGCATGGCATCAAGCTGTACGTGCGCCGCGTCTTCATCATGGACGACGCCGAGCAGCTGATGCCGCAATACCTGCGCTTCGTCCGCGGCGTCATCGACTCGTCTGACCTGCCGCTCAACGTCTCGCGCGAGATCCTGCAGTCGAGCCGCGACATCGACGCCATCAAGAATGGCTCGGTGAAGAAGGTGCTGGGCATGCTCGAAGACATGGCCGACAACCAGCCCGAGCAGTACGCCACGTTCTGGAAGGCCTTCGGCAAGGTGCTGAAGGAAGGCCCGGGCGAGGACCATGCCAACCGCGAGAAGATCGCCGCCCTGCTCCGCTTCGCCTCCACCCACACCGACACGGATGCCCAGGTCGTCTCGCTCAAGGACTACGTCGGCCGCATGAAGGAAGGCCAGAGCGCGATCTACTACATCACCGCCGACAGCTTCGCCGCCGCTCAGCACAGCCCGCACCTCGAAATCTTCCGCAAGAAAGGCATCGAGGTCCTGCTGCTGTCCGACCGCGTCGACGAATGGCTGACCGGCAACCTCGCCGAGTTCGAAGGCAAACCGCTGAAGTCCGTCGCCAAGGGCGGCCTCGATCTGGGCGAACTCGAAGACGAAGCCGAAAAGACCGCGCAGAAGGAAGCCGAGGAGTCGATGAAGCCCCTGGTCGAGCGCATCAAGACCACGCTCGGCGAGCGCGTCAAGGACGTCCGCGTCACCCACCGCCTCACCGACTCGCCCGCCTGCCTCGTCACCGGCGAAGGCGACATGAGCGCCAACCTCGAACGCCTGCTCAAGGCCGCCGGCCAGGCCGCGCCCACCGTCAAGCCCACGCTGGAGATCAACCCTGCCCATGCCCTGGTCACACGCCTCAACAGCGAATCCGACGAAGATCGCTTCAAAGACTGGGCGAATCTGCTGTTCGAGCAGGCGCTGCTGGCAGAAGGCGGTCAGCTCGACGATCCGGCGAGCTTCGTGCGGCGGTTGAATGGGTTGCTGGCGATGTTGCCGAGTTGAAGGTAACAGGCCGTTCGTGTTGAGCTTGTCGAAACACGAATGACCGCATGTGTTGGATCAAGCGCGACTGAGCAATCAGCCGCGCTTATTTGGTTGCTTAGGCCCAGTCGCAAAGTTGCGCGCTCACCCGAATGCTGCAATCCTAAGTCCTATCCAACATGCACTCGGTTGTGCGCAGGGGTAAAAGGGAGATAGGTGTGCTTGCCTAGGCAAACGTCATCACCTCAATAAAATGAGCCGGTAGAAATTTCTACTGCGGAATTTGAGGCACCAACATGAATTGGCTCGCTGATTTTCTTCAACCAACTACTGCAACAATTATCTGGGCATACATGCTTTATCGATTAGGCTTGTTTGCTGTAGGCAAGTTCGAGTCAGCCATTGGGAAAGCTGTCGATCGTTTGAGAAAGTTCGGATCCGCAGAGTTTGACCCCAGTCCCCAGCAGCCGGGTTCAGATGAGGGCCTCCTTCTAACAGCGAACACCCCACCAGCCGAGCTGCCACCACCGAACTCTCTTGTCGGGCGTTTCGAAACATCTATTCGTGAGTGGCTGCAGAAGGTTCCTCCAGCTGAACATGAGGCGCAACTTGTTCGCTCACTCAGTGGATGGCAAATCGGCTGGCATTTTGAAACAGTAAATTTTTCAATCCTCGGCAGCCAATTGGCAGTTCTACAGGCCGTAAATACACAAGCACTAAACCTCACTCAGGTTCGGGGTTTTTACGACCAATCTGCGCGAACCTTCCCCGACTATTACCGGAATTACGCGTTCGAGCCATGGCTCGCATGGCTTGCAGACGCCGCAAAGGGGGTGTCGGTAGAAGGCGATGTTGTTTCAATAACCGAGGACGGTCGCGAATTTCTCAAGTACATCATCGGACGCGGTTATTCACTTACTCGATTTGGCTAGTTGCGAGTAACAAATGAGGCCAGTTCAGCCTGGCCCCTTTAACCCTTGCTTTAGCGCTGATGATGAAAGAGAAACGGTCTTATCCAGTACCAACTCACTCGATCCCGTGGTTGCAGCTCTCTGCCCACGTTGCGGATCTTATCGAACTACAGTCATTCTTCGAATCTCGAGGGATATCGACTAATAACACTCGAATAGATCGGTACAAGAAATACCTTGAGCAAGCCACGTCTGGTAACCCAATCAACGAAGCCCATATTTTTAAAAACATTTCCGATACTCGATTTCAAAGTGACCTTGATTGGAAGCTCTATGTTCTGAGAGAGGTCCACGAACTGATGTGGATCCTAAAGGGTCTCAAGGTGCATATTCCAAAGGGCGTGGACGATAAACTCAGAAAAATTATTGGTGGAAGCGACTTTGCTGCCTTAGATACCCACACAGAGTCGCGAAATACCCAGTTCGAGCTAAGAATAGCGAGCTACTTCTGTCAAGCTGGATGCGAAGTCGACCTGTCAACCGGCACCGATGTAATTGCAACAACCGCGAAACACGCGTTCTATTTAGAGTGCAAGAGAATTGCTAGTTCGAATAATTTTCGACAAAACCTGATAAAAGCCCGGAATCAATTGATCGAGCGAATGCCGCGCAGGCATGACAACAAAAAGACATACGGTTTCATCGCAGCAGATGTGACGAAAGTTGCATTTGCTCACAATGGCCTTACCTTTGGTCTGACCAATGATCATGCAAGAGACGTTGTCCAGGACAAGCTGATAAAGATCGGTGACTCAACGATGGACATGCCGATGTTTAGCGGCTGTCGTAACTTGCTTTACTGCTGGCTGCAGATTCATATTCCATCACTGATAACGCATCCACCGACAACGGCAACGAGATTCTCATCGTACGGAATTCCAACTTCAAACCTAGATCGACGGTCCCGACAGGCACTCGGAATATTTGAAGCGATTATTACCACGTTAGGGAATCGTCCTGACGCCAGAGAGATCCCCCCAGAAAAACTGATTCGGAGAACGACGGTATCTCTTCCAGCTGGAGCCATCTTCTGGTTTGAAGAGCAGTTGTTGGAAGCGTTCTTAGAAGGCAGCGACAACTACAGCAAGACTAGTGACGAAGTGATCGCAGGGCTTACTTTTGACGGAGTCGAACACGAATTCACATTAATGGATTTCGAAATGCTGGCTGCGGACATGCCAATATCCGAGCGTCAACGACTCGCTTCCAGTCCGGACAGCACACGCCTGGAACTCATCATGAAAATGTATATACAACGATACCCATTTGAGAACGCCTAAGATCTCGGCGAAATCTTGAGCGGACGAAATTAACAGATTAGATAAATCGAAAGGGTCAGGCTCGAATATCTCTAGTCACCTTACTAACTAGCGACATGCATGCCTAGCTCCCTACACTTCCTTTTTGTCTCCCAAAACACATGACTGCGCGGCCCGATATTAGCGACTCGCTCATTCACTTCACTCGCGGTGCGGACTGGGGTGAGGCGCTCGCCAAACTCATTGAGATCTCGAACTCTGGCGTCATCCTTGGAGGAAATGGTTTCATCAAAGGCGGATACCGATGCGTTTGCCTAACAGAGGCACCACTCCCTGCAGTTGCTGACCAGCTATTGAACGATGGTTCTTTCACAAGGTACTCCCCGTTCGGAATTCTATTGCCCAAGAAACACATATTCGACCATGGCGGTCGGCCGGTGATCTACCAGACGGACGACGAGTTTGAACAGCTCCGGGAAGCCGCGCGCTGGCGTCATGTCCGCTACGAGCCAACCGCTGAACCGCCTATAGACTTCACGTGGGAAAGGGAGTGGCGCGTGCAGTGCGCCGCCCTCCCTATCTCGCCTGCTGAAGCAGTGCTAGTTCTGCCTGACTCTGAGTGGCTAAACCACTTCCAGGCTGCTTGGAACGCAGACCAAGAAATTGAATTGGAGTCTTACACTACAATTCTTGACCACTTAGTCCTGGAGCAAATGAAGCAGCCTTTCCCATGGCGAGTTGTTTGCCTCACGCAATGACGCCTAACCAAACTAGGATTAAAAGAAATAATTAAAGGGACCAGGCTCGAATACTCGACCAGCGTCGAGGTCTTGCATTAACACATCCGCCCACCTGAAAACCGCGGGGCAAGAAAACTGTGCGGCACGTCCTGCAATGCAACGCTAATGCGGCCGGGTGAACCATCACGCTGAGGAGGCTATCCACCGTGGACATCCCTCGAATATTCAACGTCACCGAAAGCGCGCACCGCATCCACAACCCGTTCACGCCCGAAAAGCTCGCCACGCTCGGCGCGGCGCTGCGTCTGGAAACGGGGACCCGGGTGCTCGACCTCGGCAGCGGTTCGGGCGAGATGCTGTGCACCTGGGCACGCGATCACGGCGTCGTCGGCACCGGCATCGACCTGAGCCAGCTGTTCACCGAACAGGCGAAACGCCGGGCTGAAGAACTCGGTGTCGCCGACCAGGTCGCGTTCATCCACGGCGATGCGACGGGCTACGTCTCCGACCAGAAGGCCGGGGTGGCTGCCTGTGTCGGCGCCTCGTGGATCGGTGGAGGTGTCGCGGGCACGATCGCGCTTCTGGCGCAGAGCCTTGGCCCGGGAGGGATCATCCTCATCGGCGAGCCCTACTGGCGGCAGATGCCGCCGACGGAAGACGTTGCCAGGGGGTGCCTTGCCGGCTCGATCTCCGACTTCCTCGGGCTTCCGGAACTGCTCGCGTCTTTCGGCGGCCTCGGCTACGACGTGGTGGAAATGGTTCTGGCAGACCAGGACAGCTGGGACCGGTACGAGGCGGCCAAGTGGCTGACCATGCGCCGATGGCTCGAAGCCAACCCCGACGACGAATTGGCGAAAGAGGTGCGAGCCCAGCTGACGTCGGAGCCCGCGCGCTATGCCGCCTACACGCGTGAATACCTGGGCTGGGGCGCGTTCGCGCTGATGGCGCGGTGATGTGGGATGACTCGGCGCCCTGAGCCGCGCCAATTAAAGGGGTCAGCTTTGCGAACGACGCGGCCGCCAGCACATGGAACCACGTGTCTTCGCCGGCAATACGCTCATGCTCGAGGCGGTCGAACGGAATCTGCTCGACCGACCAGGCGCGAGGCGCAACGGAGGCTGCGTGTGAATCCGGCATATCAACTCGCCGCCTGTTGTTCCTGATCCGACTCGTTTCGGCGGCTGCGGTTCACGGGCACGGACCGAACGCCTGTTTCCGCATGAACGTGCGCGGAGCAGCGCAACTGCGGCCGGGCCTTTGCTGCACGTCTTGCCTTAGGGCGTGGACTTGAAGCCGCACGCTCGGATTTTTCTCGAATTCCGTATACGATATTCCGCTCCCAATATCCCAGACCAAGCGAGGCACGAATCATGAAACAGTGGCACGCGAGATATCCCAAACGGTTCGATCTGGCCTCGGATGACGACTATCTGAAGTGGCGGGACGAGAAGCTGGCAGCCTACCCGGGGAACGTCGGCGACCTCGTCGTCGAACTGGGCGACATGACCGCCATCCAGCCCGCCGAGCGGACCAAGATCCTGGAAACCGTGGAACGGGCCAACATGTGCGTCTTCACGGCGGGGGCCGCCGAACTGGACATGGCCTCCCTGCTGGCTCTGGGACGGCAGCTCGGCGTTACACGCACCGACAAGTCCGCCCGTCATCCGCAGTCCGACGAGTTGACCGATTCGGGCATCCTGAACCACGCGATCCCCTTCTCCACCCGGCACTGCAACTGGCATACCGACGCGACGTATTACGGCTCTGACAATCCGATCGAGGCGCTGTTTCTCCTGTGCAAGCGCCCCGCGCTGGAAGGCGGGAGCAACAAGGTGCTGGATCACGAGATGCTTTACATCCATCTCCGGGACAAGGCGCCCGACGCCCTCGATGTCCTGATGAACAGGGATTGCTTCAACTACCGGAATCCGGCGACGGGTGAGGTCGACGCGCAGCGGGGCGGAAAAGTCTTCTGGACCAATGCCGACGGCCATTTGTGCCACCGGTTCTCCTTCCGCAAGACGGACATGGCCTGGTCCGGCGAGCGCGACGTCGCCGCCGCCAGGGACGTTCTGGAATCCCTGATCTCGAACGAGTCGGCGCATGTCATCGAGGGCCGCCTCGAATCGGGGATGGGCCTGATTTCGAACAACGTCCTGCATACGCGCGAGCGGCTCGTCGACAGCGACGACGCGGCGAAGAAGCGGCTGCTCTTCCGCGCGCGTTTCCACGACCGGGTCAACCCCGGCTATCCGGGCTGAGCAGGCGGCGGCGCGGCGCCCCTCCGCTTAAGGAAGCGTTAAGCATCGCGCGCGATGCTGCCGTCAGCCGCCTCCCGGTCTTGCCCGAAGGCGGACGACGAGCCGTCCGCGCTGGGCCGGCCCCGACTGTCGAAAGGATAGGAACATGAACCTCGAACCCGCTGCGCAGCGCTACGGCGCCTTCATGATCGGCATTCACTGGCTGATGCTGCTGTTGTTCGTTGGCGTGTACGGCGCGATCGAACTGCACGAGATATTCGCAAAAGGCAGCGACGCGCGGGAACTCATGAAGACGTGGCACTTCATGCTCGGCCTGCTGGTGTTCATGCTGGTCTGGGTGAGGCTGACGGCCCGCCTCTCGCGGCCTGCGCCCGCCATCCAGCCCCGCCCCCCGGCGCTCCAGGAGCGCGCCGCGAAGCTGCTGCATCTGGCGCTGTACGCATTCATGATCGGCATGCCGCTCGCTGGATGGCTCACGCTCAGCGCCGCGGGAAAGCCGATCCCGTTCTTCGGCCTCGAACTGCCGGCCCTGGTCGGTGAAAACAAGGCGCTTGCCAAGCAGCTCGAGGAACTGCACGAAACCGTCGGAACGATAGGCTATTTCCTGATCGGCCTGCACGCGGCCGCCGCGCTGTACCATCATTACATCGCACGCGACAATACGCTGACCCGCATGCTACCGAGACGCGCCTAGGCTGTCGTCACCGGTTGCTTCGCGTATAGTTTCCGGGTGCCGCCGGATGATCGGGCCGGCAATTACGCCGCGCTATTCCGGCGTCCCTGCCCTTCGGAACCGCAACCGCTCACACGACACACGCTTCGCCGCATGAGAACGCTCTATTCCCTGATCGAATCCCCCTTCCACCCCGACCTCGGCGCGCTGTACCAGAAGCTCGGCATCACGGCCGAGCGCTTCACCTCGGCGCGCAACCTGCACCGGGCGCTGCAGAAGCAGGTGCCCGACTTCTTCGTCGGCGAGTTCATCTACGGCTGGGGCAACAACTACGCCGGCGCGAACGTCTCGAACCTGGACGTGACGATCCGCACGCTGCAATCCCGGGCGCCGAAGGCGAAGATCATCGTGCTCATGCATCCGCGCGAAGCGGACCACATCGGCAAGCTGCTGGAACTGTTTCCCGTCCACGCCGTGCTGACCTACCCCGTGAGCGAGCAGGCGATGCAGGCTGCCCTGCAGGACGAAGCCTAAGCCCGGTCGAGCGCCGGGCGTCAGCGCCCCGCGGCTCCGGACGCGCCACCGGACGCGTCGGCCGGGTTGATCGGCACGGCCAGGTCGCCCGGGAACTTGCGTCCGTCCAGCGCGACGAATGCGCCATCCGGGGCCAGCCAGCCGTACACCAGCCAGGGCGCGTTGCTCTTCAGCACCTGCCCTCCCGAGAAGGCAATGTAATGGGTCGGAGATTTCATGTTTCACCTTTTTTCCGGCGCGCAGAAGCGACTGGCGCGGGCGGGACAGCGGGTGCGCCCGGTTTATAAAACATTCATGCCAAGGGTATCTTTTGGCGAAACATGAAACAAACGAAATTTATCTGCCTTTCGTATCGAATATGGCGATATCTGTAGCCGGAGGCCCGGCGCGCGGTCACGCGCCGTCGTGCGGGCCGCGCGGATGCGCCGCGATCATCCCCTGAGCGATGCACGCCCGAGGTTTCCCGCCCATCGCCGATGCGCACGCGCGCATCCTGATCCTCGGCAGCCTGCCGGGCCAGGTCTCGCTGCGGCAGCGGCAGTACTACGCGCAGCCGCACAACGCCTTCTGGCGGATCATGGGCGCCCTGTTCGGCGCCGGCCCCGAGCTGCCCTACCCGGAACGCACGCAACGTCTGCTGGGACACGGCATCGCGCTGTGGGACGTTTGCGCCGCCGCGCAGCGGCCCGGCAGCCTCGATGCCGCCATCGTCCACGCGAGCGTGGTGCCGAACGACCTCGCCGCCTTTCTCGCCAGCCATCCGCACATCGCGCTGATCGGCTTCAACGGCGGCAAGGCAGCCGAGCTCTACCGCCACCTGGTGCTGCCCGGCCTGCCGCAAACGCTGCGTGCGATCCCCTGCGCGACCCTGCCCTCGACCAGCCCGGCGCATGCCGCGATGCCGTTCGAGGAAAAGCGGGCGCGCTGGGCGGCGGCGCTGCGGGCATGACCCTGCAGCCGGCTCACCCGCTTGCCGGCCCGCCGCGACGATGCCTGCGCGCCTCCCGCAAAACCAAGGATAATCGCGCTGCCCGCGACCGCCGTTACGCAGTCTCCACGGGCAAACCACAACGCGGTTGAACCATGAATGCTGCCCTGCTGATCCTTGTCGTGTCGTGTTGCGTGGCGCTCGCCATGAGCGGCATCCTGTTCATCATCGCGCGCACCTACCCGAAGAGCGTGCAGGGGCTGGACCAGTGGACGCTGGCGACGCTGGCAATGGCCGCGAGCCTCGGCCTCTTCGTCGCACGCGACCTCGTTCCGGACGCGTTCAGCATCGTGCTCGCCAACGTGCTGGTGCTGGGCGGCTTCATGCTGATGAACGCCGGCACGCAGGCGTTCTGCGGCGTGAAGGCGGGTGCCCGCACGGGATGGCGAGTGCTGTTCGTCGCCGTCTATGCCGCGCTGTTCGTCTGGCTCACCTACGTGCAGCCGGATATCCGCCTGCGGGTGGCGGCGCACAGCGCGTTCACGCTCGTCGTGATCCTGGACCAGCTCGGCCTGGCGCTCAAGGCGCTGCCGCGTACTGCGGGCCGCACCCTGCTGGTGCTCGCGCTGGCGATCCTGGCCGGCGTGCGGATCGTGCGCCTCGGCGGGCTGGTGCTGGGCATCGACCACCCGACGGGGCCGTTCGACGCGTCGATGCCGAACCTGTTCTTCGTGGCGCTCCCCGCCGTCATGCTCCCGCTCGCCACGATCAGCCTGATCATGCTCGCCACGGAAAAGCTGCGCCGGGACCTGGAATTCAGCAGCCGCTACGACGACCTGACCCAGTGCCTCAACAAGAAGGCGGCGATGCAGGAACTGCATCGCGAGATCGCGCGGGCGCGCCGCTTCGGCAGCCGGCTCGCGGTCATGCTGGTCGACCTCGACCACTTCAAGGCGATCAACGACAGCCGCGGCCATCTCGAAGGCGACCGCGTGCTGGTCGAGTTCGCGCGGACCGCGAAGACGCTCCTGCGCGAAGCGGACCTGCTCACCCGCTTCGGCGGCGACGAATTCCTCGTGGTGCTGCCCGGCACCGACCAGCAGCAGGCCGCGCGCGTCGCGCAGCGGTTTCACGAGGCGGCCCGCGACAGCGCGCCGGTCGGCTGGACGGTCAGCATCGGCATCGCCGAATGGCACGACGCGGACGACACCGTTGCCGACCTGTTGACGCGGGCGGACAACGCCCTATATAAATCGAAGGCGCTTGGCCGCAACCAGACGCAGGCCGGCTGAGCCCGCCGGCGACGGCCGTTCGCCTTCCCCGTATCCGCGCCTGCAGGCGCCTTTCCAGGCATCGTCATGACTTCCACGCAAACCACCCGACTCGACGCGGCGCATTTCGACGCCAAGGCCCGCCAATGGGACGACAACCCGGTGTTCCGCGAGCGCGGACTCAAGATCGCCGAGGCCATCCGCGCGAGCGTGCCGCTTTCGCCGCGCATGCGCGCCCTCGACTACGGCTGCGGCACGGGCCTGCTGTCGTTCCCGCTCAAGGACGAACTCGGCGCGATCCTGCTGGCGGACAGTTCGGCCGGCATGCTCGAGGTCGTGGCCGAGAAGATCGCCGCGCAGGGCGCGACGAACATGACGCCGGCCAAGCTCGACCTGCTTGCCGACCCGCCGCCGGCCGGGCGCTTCGATCTGGTCTACACGTCGATGACGCTGCACCACGTGCCCGACACCGACCGCATCCTGCGCGTCTTCCACGACCTGCTGCAGCCGGGCGGCTACCTGTGCATCGCCGACCTCGACCGGGAGGACGGCAGCTTCCACGGGATCGAGGTCGACGTGCACCACGGCTTCGACCGCGCGGACCTGGCCCGGCGCGCGGCCGGCGCGGGCTTCGCCGAGGTCGGCTTCCAGACCGTTTTCAGCATCGCCAAGGAACATGCCGGCGGCACGCGCGATTACCCGGTGTTCCTGATGACCGCGCGGCGGGAAGGCGCATGAATGCCATGAATACCATTGTTGATGGAATGGTCTTGGATGCACGCCCATAAACGGAATTTCTGGCCAGACGTAGTATATTTCGTCCACTCTTTATGGCCGTCCCCTGCGCAAGACCGCATCGATGACCTCACCGGCGCACCTCCGATACCTGGATCTGATCACCCATAGCGTGTGGGCGGCGCTCGCCCTGCACGTCGCATTCGGCGTCTTCTTCGCGCTGACCGGTTTCCGCGACCTCGCCCTCTTCAACGCCGGCAGCGTGGCGCTGTATGCCCTGCTCGCGTTCCAGCTTCGCCGGGGCCGCTTCACCGTGACGCTGCTGCTGACGACGGTCGAGGTGATCCTGCACGCCCGCCTCGCGCTGTCGGCACTGGGCTTCGAGAGCGGCTTCCAGTACTACGTGTTCGCGCTGATTCCGGCGGCCTTCTTCCATCCGCACTGGCGCCTGCCGGCCAAGCTGGTCTACCTGGCCGGCATCGCCGCAGCCTACGCCACGCTTGACCTGTCTCCCGTCACGCAAGCGGGCGCGGCGCCCCTGAGCCCGGATACCCTGCTCTGGGTGCGCACGTTCAACACCTTCGCCGCGTTCGGCTTCGTCGCCTACGTGACCGGCTTCTATTCATCGGTGGCGCGGCAGGCGGAGAACGAGCTGGCGCAGCTCGCCACGCTGGACCCGCTGACCGGCCTCTACAACCGGCGCCACATGCTGGGCATGGTCGAACTGGAACTGGCGCGGCTGGAGCGCAGCGGCAAGCCCGCCACCCTGCTCATGGCGGACATCGACAATTTCAAGGGCATCAACGACCAGCATGGCCACGAGTGCGGCGACCTCGCGCTGAAGCAGATCGCGCGTTGCCTGCGCACCGTCATGCGCCGCCAGGACCACATCGCGCGCTGGGGCGGCGAGGAGTTCCTGCTGCTGCTTCCGGAGACCGATCTCGAGGGCGCACGCGTGCTCGCCGACAAGCTGCGCGCGCGCCTCGCCGGCAAGCCGCTGAACTGGAACGACGCGAGCCTGACCTTCACCCTGACGGCCGCGATCGCCCAGCTGCAGCCCGGGGACGACTTCCTCGCGGCGCTGTCGGCGGTCGACGGCGGCCTGCTCCAGGGCAAGCGGGAAGGCAAGGATTGCGTGGTGACGGTGAGCGCCCTCGGCGAGCCGACGGGACCGCAGGTCGCCCGCGCCGCCTGACCGCCCGGGCGCGTCACGCCCGCCGCCGGAGGGGCCGACGCACTTGCCCGTGTCGCCGCGACGGCGTCTAATCCGGGAAAGCCCCGCGACGGGGCGAAGAGGATTTCCGGATGAGTTTCGAGTACATGTTTTTCGACGAGGCGCTGCGTGACCGCTTCGTGCAGTTCGCGTCGGCGCGCGGCGTCGCCAGCACGGTGCGGCCCGACGTGATCACGGGGTTCGTCGTCGAGTTGCCGGACGGCCTGGACGACACCGAGCAGGACGTCTTCGAGGCCGAGTACGACGCGCTGATGGACGAGCAGATGCGGCTCGCCGAAGGGGATGCGGAACTGGTCAGCCACGCGGTCGCCGGCGTCACCGTCACGCTCAGCGACGGGACGACGCGCGCCATCCGCATTCCGCCTCCGATCGCGCGGCGCCTGTTCGAGCATTTCACGGCCGAGGAGGTGCACGAGATCGCCACCGCCATCGCCCTCAGCGTCGAGCACCCGATCGACGGTCCGCTTTGCCGCAAGCCTCCCCGATAGGCGCCGAACCGCTCGCCGCCGGGATCGCCCCGTCGGCGCGTGCGGCTCACGGTGCCGACGCGGAACGCACCCGGCCGGCAGTGCGCGCCGCCTGGTCCTCGGCGGCGGGACTGAGCAGGGCCTCGGGCTTGTGGATGCCGTACCCCTGCGCGAAATCGACGCCGAGCTCCTCGAGCTTCGCCAGGATGGCGCCGTTCTCGACGAATTCGGCAATGATGCGGATGCCCATGACATGGCCGATCCGGTTGATGGACTCGACCATGGCGAAATCGACGGGGTCGAGCGCCATGTCCTTGACGAAGGCACCGTCGATCTTCAGGTAGTCGACGTCCAGGTTCTTCAGGTAGGAATAGGACGACATCCCGCTGCCGAAGTCGTCGAGCGCGAAGGTGCATCCACGCGCCTTCAGCACCGCGATGAATTCGCGCGCTCGGCCGATGTTCGCGATCGCTGCCGTTTCGGTGACCTCGAAGCAGACCCGCTCGGCCGGCACGCCGGTGCGGACCAGCTCGTCCACCACGAACTGCAGGAAATTGCCGTCGCCGAGCGATTGCCCCGACAGGTTGATCGAGAAGCACTGGCGCTGCCTGCTCGGCGTCAGCGGATGGGCCGCCAGCCACTCGAGCGCGTTCGTCACCACCCAGCGGTCGATCTTCGCCATGAGGTGGTAGCGCTCCGCCGCGGGGATGAAGGCCATCGGCGGAACGATCGAGCCGTTCTCGTCCCGCATGCGCAGCAGGATCTCCGCATGCGCCGTGCCTTCGCCGCCCGCGACGGCGACGATGTTCTGCCGATAGAGCAGCAGGCGATTCTCCTGCATGGCCTTGTGGATGCGCGCGACCCATTGCATCTCGCCGTAGCGCTCGCCGCCCCCTTTGTCTCCCCGGAACACCTCGACGCGGCTGCGCCCTTCGTCCTTGGCCACGTAGCACGCCGCATCCGCCGCGCTCAGGACCGCCGCCGAATTCTCGCTCGAGTCGTTGATCTCCACGAGACCGATACTGACGCCGATGGGGAAGATCTTGTCCTTCCACACGAAGCGGAAGTCCGCGACGCTCTGGCACAGGGATTCGGCGATCTGCTCGCCGCGCTCGAGGTCGCAGCCTTCCAGCAGCACGCCGAACTCGTCGCCGCCCAGGCGCGCGAGGGTGTCGCTGTTGCGCACCTTGTGGCCCAGCAGGTTCCCCAGCTGCGCGAGCAGCTGGTCTCCCGCGACGTGGCCGCAGGTGTCGTTGACCACCTTGAACTGGTCGAGGTCGAGGTAAAGCAGCACATGCCGCTTGCCTTCCCGCTGGGCGCTTTCCAGCGCGGCGTCGAGCCTGTGCTCGAATTCGCGCCGGTTGGCGAGCCCCGTCAGCGAGTCGTGGCTCGCCTGGTGGGAGAGCTGATGCGCGAGCTTGCGCGCCTGGCTCACGTCCTGGCACACCATCACCGCCCCGATCACGTCCCCCGCGTCGTTGCGCATGGGGGCCGCGGAGGCCTCGATCGCGACCACGGTGCCATCCCTGCGCCGCAGGGCGGCGGGGCCGCGTACCCCTTCCACGCTGTTGTTGGCGAGGCAGTCCGGTACCGGATTGCGCGCGGCCTGCCCGCTTTCCTCGTGCACCAGGTGAATCACGTCCTCGAGCGGCAGGCCGCGTGCCGCCAGGTTGGCCCAGCCGGTCAGGCGTTCGGCGACCGGGTTCAGGTACTGAACCTCGGTGGCCGAGTTGGTGGTGATGACGGCATCGGTGATGGACTGCAGGGTGACCTCGGCCCGCTCCTTCTCCCCGAACAGCTCGGCTTCCGAGCGGGTCGCCCGCTCCAGCGCGCGGCGCAGGTCCGCCTGCTGCTGCTCGATGGAATCGAGCGCGCGGTTGATGAACTTGGCCAGAAAGCCGAATTCGTCGCCGCGCGTCTCGTCGAAGCGCACCTCGCGGCTGCCGCCGGAGAAGCGCTTCGCGGTCGCGACCATGCCGAAGAAGGGCCGGGACAGCATGCGCTGCAGGATCTGCTGCAGGATCAGGCCGAACGCCAGCACCAGCAGGCCGATCGAGATCAGGACGTTCTTGCGGTACTCCGAAATCGTCTTCGTCCGGCTCGGAAACAGCACGGTGAGCTGCATCGCCCCATCCGTCGATACGCCCTGCCGGCCGTGAATCCGCAGCGACTCGGATACCGCTTCCTGATCGCCGTTCCGGCGGCCGATCCGCACCACGTCGGCGCCCACCCTGAGCTCGAGCGCTTCGAAATGAAGACCGGCGCCGAGCGTGCCGACGACCCGCTCCAGTTCGGCACGGGAGCGGCCCGGCTCCGCCAGCGCGAGGCCCCCCTCCTCGATGCGCTCGGTCAGCGCGAGGGCCAGCAGGCGCGCTTCGCTGAGATTGCGCGCGCCGAGATCGCTCTCCCGCCCCTTCAGCACGACCACCGCGATGAGCAGTCCGACCAGCACCATGCCCCAGAACACGATGCCGGTAATCTTCGCCGGCAGGCGGGACGCGAGAATCTCGGTGTCGCCGCCGCTGCCGTCCGTCACCGGCACCCGGCCCATTTGACGCCGATCAGCACGGGACAGACGCCGCTCACGCCGGCGCCGAAGATCGCAAAGCCCATGAACCAGGGGAAGAACCACAGCCGGTCGTAGAAGAACGCGTAGGTGACGAGCAGCATCAGGGCGACGATCAGCCGCCAGGCTCGCTCCGCCTCGAATCCCAGCCGGACGGTGCTCCGGAAGGGCGCCAGGTCGCACTCCGACTGGATGCGTCCCCGCAGCCTGTTCAGCAGCACGGGCAGGCGCAAGTTGCTGAGGCCCTCGAAGAACAGCATGGCGATGATGAAATACATCAGGTAGGGCAGCTCGAAATACAGCGCCACCAGCAGCAGCGCGCCGAGCATCAGCCGGTAAAGTCGATCACTCATGTCTCTCTCCGCGTCACATTTGTTGTTTGTTGTGGGCGCCCGCGTCGCTCGCGGCACGGGTGCCATGCCGTGCCCCGGCCTTGACGCATGCATGGCGGGAACACGGGTATATTTCGGCCATTTTGCGCAATTCTGAAGCGGGCGGGCGTTCGCCGCCCGATGCGGGGTCCACGCCGTGTCCGCTACAATGCGGGCTTCTCGTCCTGCACCGCCGGAGGGCCATCATGACCGGGATCATCGTCGACGCCGCCCCCGGCGCCCGCCGCCTCGCCGCGCTGGGCGTCGACCGCTGGCCCCTGTGGGAGACGGGCGTGGCGGAATTTCCCTGGACCTACGCGGAGACGGAAACCAGCTACATCCTGGAGGGCCGGGTGGTGGTGACGCCGCAGGGCGGCGAGCCCGTCGCGCTGGCCGCCGGCCAGCTGGCGACCTTCCCCGCCGGCCTCGCCTGTACCTGGAAGGTGATCGAGCCCCTGCGCAAGCGCTACCGCTTCGGCTGAACCGCCCGCCCCGCAGGCCTCCGCCATGACGCGCCCGATCCTCTATCACATCCCCGTCTGCCCGTTCAGCCAGCGCCTGGAAATCCTGCTGGAGCTGAAGGGGCTGCGCGACGCGGTCGACTTCCGCGTGATCGACATCACCGTCCCGCGTCCCGACTGGCTCCTGCAGAGGACGCGCGGCACCACCGCGCTGCCCGTCCTGGAAACGGCCGACGGACACATCGTCAAGGAAAGCCTCGTCATCATGCAGTACTTCGAGGACGTCATGCCGGCGCCGGCCATCGTGCAGCGCGACCCGTGGCGGCATGCGGTGGAGAACATGCTGACGCGGCTCGAAGGCGACTTCTGCACCCAGGGCTATGCGTGGGTGATGAACCAGGACCTCGAGCGCCGCGACGCGCTGCGCGAAGGCATGCTGGCGCAGTACGCGCTGCTCGACGATTTTCTGCTGGCGCATGCGCCGGAGGGCCCCTTCCTCTTCGAGGACTTCGGCTGGGCGGAGGCCGTGTTCACGCCGTTCTTCCAGCGCTTCTGGTTCCTCGAATACTACGAGGGCTTCACGCTCCCCGATGCGCCACGCTACGCGCGCGTGCGCCGCTGGATCGACGCCTGCCTTGCGCATCCGGCGGCCCGGCAGGTGACGAAGGAACAGATCGTCAAGCTCTACTACGACTACGCCAAGGGCGCCGGCAACGGTGCACTGCCGCCCGGGCGCAGCCGCTCCTCGTTCGCCTTCGTTCCCGACTGGCGCGCCCGCCCCTGGCCGCCGCGCGACAAGTACGCCCACAGCGCGAGCGACGCTGAACTGGGCCTCTGAGCGCGCCCTGCGTTTTCAGCGGCGCCCTGCCGTTCCCTCGATGCGAACGCGCCCCGGCGCGTCGAGGCCACCTTCGATCTCGACCGCGACCGGAAGAAAGCGGCCGAGCAGTTCTGCCTGGGTGAGAAGATGCCTGCTGATGCGGCTGACGGACAGCTCCGAGCGTCCAGGCACGAAGGCAAGCGGCAGCAGCAGCTGATCGGCCAGCCAGGCGTCGATCGCGCCGCCGGAGTCGATGTCGGCGCGCAGCTCGGCGACGGCTTCGTCGGCCACCTGTTCCGCCGGCTTGTGCCGCGCACCGAGCGCCGAGGCGCAGCAGCGCCCGCCTTCGAATTCCGCCTGCAGCACGATGAAGGTACCGGGCGAGGCCGCGGCCACCTCGTCCACCGCGATCTCGACCGGCACCGCGAGGTCCAGCAGCCGCTCGAGCGCCCGCTCGCGCTGCCGTTCGGCGATGGAGCGGTCGAGGCGGCCCACGGCGGACAGGCCGCGGACGCGCAACAGCCGCCCGCGCCGGGTGAAGCGCAGCGGCACGCGCGGCCGCGCCGGCGCGATGTCCGCATGCAGCACGCCGCCGCCGCGCGGATAGAAGCCGGCACGCCCGAGGCGGCAGGCGATGTGGTAGCCGGCCTCGGCCAGCGCCGGCAGCCATTGCCATTGCAGGTAGTGGAAGCACGGGCTCCAGGGCACGTGGGTGCCGCCGGTGAGGACGAGGCGCGAAGGACCGTCGGCGAAGCTGAGCGGCAGGCAGAGCGTCTGCAGCAGCAGGCTGGCCGAGCCCGCGGTGCCGATGTCGAAGTCGTAGCGGCCGCTTTGCAGGCCGGCGGGCTCGAAGCGCAGCGTCTGCGCGTCGAGCGCCGCGCCCTCGACCCGGGCCCCGCTGATGCGCGCCGCGGCCTCGACCGCCTTGAGGTGCTGCGGCCGCAACCCCGGCTGCGGCCGGTTGGCGCGGATGCGGGTGAGCTGAATGGACTTGCCGGTGATGACCGAAAGCGCAAGCGCGCTGCGCAGGATCTGGCCGCCGCCTTCGCCGAACGATGCGTCGATCTCCACCATGGCTACCCTGACAAGCCGGGCGAACGCGCCCTCCCGTTCATGCTAGCCGACGCGCGGCCGCCCCGCCCGGCCGCACCCGGCGCAGGCTAGCGCACGGAGCGGTAGACCGCGCTCCGCTCGCGCTTGCTGAGCACCAGCTGCCAGAGCTGCCCCTGGCGGGCCCGGAAGAAACCGGCGCAGCTCAGCAGGTAGTACTTCCACATGCGGTAGAAGCGCTTGCCGTAGCGGGCCTCGAGGAAGGGCCAGGCGGTCTGGAAGTTCTCCCACCAGGCCATCAGCGTGCGGTCGTAGTCCTGGCCGAAGTTGTGCCAGTCCTCGATCAGGAAGCGATTCTCGACCGCCGCGGCGATCTCCCGTGCCGACGGCAGCTTGCCGTTGGGGAAGATGTACTTGTCGATCCAGGCGTCGGTCTTGGGCGACGTCACGGCGTTGCCGATGGTGTGCAGCAGGAACAGTCCGTCGTCCTTGAGCACGCGGTCGACGGTGTCGAAATAGACGGCGTAGTTCTTGGGGCCGACGTGCTCGAACATGCCGACCGACACGACCTTGTCGAAGCGCGCGTCGAGGTCGCGGTAGTCCATCAGCTCGATCGACACCGGCAGCCCCGCGCAGCGCTCCTGGGCGAGCTTCTGCTGCTCCTTCGAGACGGTGATGCCGACCACCTCGACGCGGTAGTGCTCGGCCGCGAAGCGCGCCAGCCCGCCCCAGCCGCAGCCGATCTCCAGCAGGCGCTCGCCCGGCCGCAGCTCGAGCTTGCGGCAGATCATGTCGAGCTTTTTCTGCTGCGCGTCGCGCAGCCCGGCGGCATCGTCCCAGTAGGCGCAGGAATAGCTCATGGTGGGGTCGAGCATGGACTCGAACACGTCGTTGCCGATGTCGTAGTGCTGCTCCCCCACCTGGAAGGCACGCCGGCTGGACTGCAGGTTGAACAGGCTGTGGCGCAGTATCTCGCCCAGCAGACGTGCCCGCGCCCAGCCGCCGATGCGTTCGTCGGCATCGACGGCGAGCAGGCGATGGAAGAATTCGTCCAGTCGTTCGCACTCCCAGAGGCCGTCCATGTAGGCTTCGCCCAGTCCGAGCGAGCCCTGGGTCAGGATGCGCCGATAGACCTCGTCGTCGAACACCTGGATGTCCCAGGGCGCGTCGCCGTTGATCGTGATGCCGGCCTCGGCCGCCAGGTCGCGGATGACCGCGGGTGCCTCCTGCTCGGCGGGGCTGCGCCCCACGGGCTCCAAAGCCAGGCTGTCTTCCGTTTCCATCGAGACGATCCCCCTTCCATGAAGTCGCGAAAGGGCCAGAATATGTATTTGAAATACTTTTAACAAACGAAGTTTTCAGGTCTTTGCCATCGTACTTATCGATAGTTGTATATAGATTCGATCTGGAAATCGAATAGGGATGCGCAGCGGCGGCGGCCCGACCGGAAAACGCGAGGCGACGTCCTGCGGTGGCGGGGCGGCCGGACTCAGGCGCCGGCGTGGTCGATCGCGTATTTCACGCCGACCGCCTGCCAGTGGGCCGCTTCCTCCTCCAGTGCACGCTGGGTGAGCGGATGGGCCTGCAGCCACCCGGCAGGCAGGGCAAGGCAGACGCGCTTGCTGCCGGCCTCGACGTGCAGTTCCGGCAGGCGCGGCTCGGCGCGGCTGCGGCAGAGGATCACCGCCTGGCGCAGCAGCCACACGAGCAGGCGATCGTGTTCCGAGACGGTGCCGCCGGCGAAGGCCGGCAGCTTGGCGAGTGCGCCGCGCTGCGCCCGGGCGAGCAAGGCCAGCCGCGCCTGCTCGGTGCGCGAGAAGCCGGGCATGTCGGCGTTTTCCAGGATGTAGCCGGAATGGCGGTGATAGCCGCCGTGCGAGACCATGAGCCCGATCTCGTGCAGGCGCGCGGCCCAGCCGAGCAGGCGTGCGTCGTGCTCGTCGCCGCCGGCCGCCTGCAGCAGCGCCAGCGCGACGCGACTGACGCGCGCGGCCTGCTGGCCATCGATGTGGTAGCGGCGCGTGAATTCGTCGACCGTCGCCTCGCGCATGTCGTGCTGGTGGAAGCGCCCCAGCAGGTCGTAGAGGATGCCCTCGCGCATGGCGGTGTCGGCGACGTCCATCTGCTCGATGGCGAGTTCGGCGAACACACCCGCCATGATGGCGAAGCCGCCGGCGATGACCGGGCGGCGCTCGCGCGACAGGCCCGGCAGGTCGAGCGCGTCGACGTGGCCGGTCTTGAGCATCTGGCTGCGCAGGCGGGCAAGGCCGTCGGCGGTGATGCCGCGCGCCGACCAGCCGCACTGCTCGAGGATTTCGCGCAGCGCGCGCGCGGTGCCGGAGGACCCCACCGCCTGCTGCCAGTTGTCGCGCGAGAATTCCCGCGCGATGCGCTCGACCTCGACGCGCGCCGCCGTTTCGGCCGCCTTCAGCGCGGCCTTCTCGATCCGGCCTTCCGGGAAATAGTGCTGCGAGTAGTGCACGCAGCCCATGTGCAGGCTCTCGCGCTCGTGCGGCTTGAGGCCGTGGCCGATGATGAACTCGGTGGAACCGCCGCCGATGTCGACGACCAGCCGGCGATCCGGCGAAGCCGGCAGGGAGTGCGCGACGCCGAGGTAGATCAGCCGCGCTTCCTCGCGCCCGGCGACGATCTCGATAGGATGGCCGAGTGCGGCCTCGGCCTTGCGAATGAAGGCGTCGGCGTTCTTGGCGACGCGCAGCGCCGAGGTGCCGACGCAGCGGACCGCCTCCGGCGCGAGGCCGCGCAGGCGCTCGCCGAAGCGCTGCAGGCAGGCGAGCGCGCGCTCCTGGGCGGCGTCGTCGAGGCGCTTGTCGACCCCGAGCCCGCCGGCCAGCCGCACCGTTTCCTTCAGGCTGTCGAGCGGATAGAGCTGGTCGCCGGCGACCCGCGCCACTTCGAGGCGGAAGGAGTTGGAGCCGAGGTCGACGGCGGCGAGCGTGTCGTACGTTTTCATGCGGCTTGGCCAAAGAAGAGATAGGCCATGGCGATCGCGGCGAGGATGCCGGCGAGATCGGCGGCAAGGCCGCACGCGACCGCGTGGCGCACGCGCTTGATGCCGACCGCGCCGAAGTAGACGGCCAGCACGTAGAACGTCGTCTCGGTGCTGCCCTGCACGATCGAGGCGAGCCGCCCCGCGAACGAGTCGGCGCCGTGCGCCTGCATGGTGTCGATCATCATCGCGCGCGCGCCGCTGCCCGAGAAGGGCTTCATCAGCGCGGTCGGCAGCGCGTCCACCCAGCGCGCGTCGAAGCCCATCGCCTGCACGGCGCCGCGGATGCCGTCCATCAGCAGGTCGAGCGCGCCGCTCGCGCGGAACACGCCGATCGCCACCAGCATCGCGACCAGATAGGGAATGATCGTGACCGCGGTCTGGAAGCCTTCCTTGGCACCCTCGACGAAGGCCTCGTACGCATTGACCCGGCGCCACGCCGCCATCAGCAGGAACAGCACGATGATGCCGGTCAGCAGCACGTTGCTGAGGATGGACGACTGCCGCGCCATCTCGGCCGCGTCGAGGTGGGAGAAGTAGGCGACCAGGCCGCCGATCAGCGCAGTGGCGCCGCCGAGATAGGCGAGCGTCACGCGGTTCCACAGGTGCAGGCGCTGGAACAGGCCGGTGACCAGCAACCCGGTCAGCGTGCCGACGTAGGTCGTGATCAGCAGCGGCACGAAGACGTCGGTGGGGTCCGCGGCGCCGAGCTGCGCCCGGAAGGTGAAGATGGTGACCGGCAGCAGGGTGACCGAGGCGGTGTTGATGACGAGGAAGAGGATCTGCGCGTCGCTCGCCGTGTCGGACGAGGGATTGAGCTTCTGCAGTTCCCGCATCGCCTTGATGCCGAGCGGCGTCGCCGCGTTGTCGAGGCCCAGCATGTTGGCCCCCATGTTCATCGTCATCGCGCCGAGCGCCGGATGGTTGGGCGGGACGTCGGGAAACAGGCGGCGGAACAGCGGCGCAAGCCCGCGGGTCAGCACGTCCAGCATGCCGGCGCGCTCGCCGACCTTCATCACGCCGAGCCACAGCGCCATCACGCCGGTGAGGCCCAGCGCAATCTCGAACGCCGTCCTGCTGCTGTCGAACAGCGCCTTGACCAGCGCCGCGAACACCGCGGCGTCGCCGAACGCGACGAGCTTGAACAGCGCGATCAGGAAGGCGACCAGGAAGAAGCCGACCCAGAGCGCGTTGAGCATGCGGCCTTAGGCGACCCAGCCGGCGATGACGACCAGCAGCCCGGCGACCAGCCAGATCACCAGGCCGCGCCAGATCATGCTCACCGCGCTGTCGATGCAGTCGGCGTCGGGGGCTTGCCCGGTGCCGAGTTCGGGGCGCCAGACGCTCTCGCCGCCGACCGTGACGCTCTGCCCCAGCTTGATCCCCATGGCGCCGGCACCGGCCGCCAGCACCACGCCCTCCTCGTCTTCCGGCCAGTTCGCCGCCTGGGTGCGCCAGCAGTAGGTGGCATCCTCGAAGTTGCCGGCGATCGCGTAGGTCAGCGCGGTCAGGCGCGCGGGCACCCAGTTGATGAGGTGGAAGATGCGCTGCGCGCAGAGGCCGAAGCGGCCGCGCGAGTCGACCCAGCGCCGCGTGAGGATCGAGGCGGCGCGGAACAGCACCGCGCCGACCGGGCCGAGCGGCAGCAGGAGCACGAACCAGAACAGCACGCCGAACATCTGGCGGTGGCTGGCCGCCATCAGCTGCTCGATGGCGACGCGCGCGATCTCGTCGGCACTGAACTGGCCGGCATCGCCGCCGCGCCAGGATTCGAGCTGCGCACGGGCCGCGTCGAGGTCGCCCGTCCGCACGAACTGCGCGATGCGCTCGGCGTCGTCGGCGAAATACTTGAAGCCGAGCGTCAGGTACAGCACGGCCACGTTCCACGCCCAGCCGAGCAGCGGGCTGATCGCGTTGAGCAGGAAGAACACCAGTCCGACCGCGACCAGCACCGGCGCCACTGCCAGCATCCACGCGATCGCGCCGTGGCTGAACTCGCCGGCGTTCAGCTTGCCTTCGAGCCAGTGGATGAACGCCGCGTAGCGCCGGTAGTGCGGCAGCGGCTGCCGCAACGGGCGGACATGCTCGAGCACGATCGCGGCGAGGACCGAGAAGAACGCCATCAGCGGTTCATTTCCAGCGTGAACACGCCGATGCGGCCGACCTGGCCGGCGGGCCGGTAGAGTTCGACCGTCGGCATGACGAGATCCTTGCCGAGCGGCTTCAGCGTGTCGGCCAGCGCCTGGTAGGCCTTGGACGGCGCCAGCAGCACCGCCGCCTGCACCCGCGCCGCGTAGACCGGGCGCCGCTCGATGCGGCCTTCCTTGAGCCCCGGCGGGACCGGTGCGCCGTCGGCGAGGACGTAGCCAAGCTGGGCGCGCACCGTGCCATGGCTGGCACGCGGGTCGGTCAGGATCACGCTGATGGTGTCGCCGGCGGCCACGCGGGCCTCGGTGAACTTGTCGAGCACCGCGCGCTGCGACTTGCGCATGTTGCTGATCGGCCCCTCGTAGTCGAGATACGCGTAGCGGTAGGGTCCGGCCACGGTTTCGCTCACTTCGACCGTGTTGAACCCGCCCCACCACCAGAACACGGCCAGGATCGGGAAGACGAACGCCAGCAGAAACGCCGGCCACTGTTTCTTGAACACGGAAAAACCCCCTTCATCCAACGCGAGAAGATACCACAGGCCCGCCCGGCGCCCCAGGCGCAGGGCGCCGCGGCGGGCGTCGCTTCAAGTTTTGCTGCGGAATGGCCGTATAAAGGACGCATTCGCCGCCGAGTCCGCCCCACATGTCCGCTTTGACCGGTTTTTCCTGCCCGTTGCGAGACCGCCGCCCGTTCGGGGACGGCATGCCCGCGCCCGCAAGCCATGACCAGCGCTGACGGCTTCGACCTCCCCCGCTCCTCCGAATCGGACGCCCGCGGCGACCGGGTGGCGCGGCAACACCTCGCCCTGCTCGAGGCCAGCGTCGCCCGGCTCAACGACATCGTCCTCATTACCGAGGCCGATCCCTGCGACGAGCCCGGCCCGCGCATCGTGTTCGTCAACGACGCCTTCGAGCGGATCACGGGCTATCGGCGCGAGGAGGTCCTCGGGCGTTCGCCGCGCTTCCTGCAGGGTCCGCTGACCGACCGGCGCGAGCTCGACCGCATCCGGGCCGCGATCGCGAAGCACGAGCCGGTTCACAGCGAACTCATCAACTACACCAAGGCCGGCACGCCGGTCTGGCTCGAGCTCGACATCGTCCCGGTCGCCGACGCCGGCGGCCGCACCACGCACTTCGTGGCGGTGCAGCGCGACATCACCGAGCGCAAGCGCGTCATCCAGGCGCTCCACGCCAGCGAGGAGCGCTTCAAGAGCGTGGCCCGCGTCACCTCGGACACGATCTGGGACTGGGACCTGGCAACCGATCGCCTCTGGTGGAGCGAGGGCCTGCAGGGCACCTTCGGCCACGCGCCCGCGGACCTGCCGCCCGACAGCCGCGGCTGGACCGAGCAGCTTCACCCCGACGACCGCGAACGCGTGCTGCAGAACGTCCGCCATGCGATCGACGGCGGCGGCGAGAGCTGGGCGTCCGAATATCGCTTCCGCCGCAAGGATGGCCGCTATGCCTACGTGCTCGACCGCGGTTCGGTGATCCGCGACGAGACCGGACGCGCGATCCGCATGGTGGGGGGGATGACCGATCTCACCAGCCGCAACGAGGCCGAGCTCGAGCTCGCGCGCCTCAACCGTGCGCTGCGCGTGCGCAGCGCCTGCGACGAGGCGGTGGTTCATGCCACCGACGAGCAGGCCCTGCTGAACGACATCTGCCGCATCGCCGTCAACGTCGGCGGCTACCGCATGGCGTGGGTCGGCTACGTGCAGGACGACGACGCCCAGTCGGTCCGGCCCGTGGCCCACGCCGGCAGGGGCGCCGGCGAGTACCTCGAGGGGATCCAACTCAGCCGCTTGCCCGCCACGCCGGCCGGCCGCGGCCCGGTCGGGCGCGCGCTGCGCAGCCACGAGGTGATCGTGATCGAGGATCTGGAACGCGAGCCCGGCTTCGAGCCCTGGCTGGATGCCGCACTGCGCCAGGGCTACCGCAGCCTGGTGACGCTGCCGCTGCACGACGCCGAGCGGACCTACGGCGTCTTCGCCCTGTTCGCGCCCGACGTGAGCCACATCAGCCCCGACGAGGTGCGCCTGCTGCAGGAACTCACCGACGACCTCGCCTACGCCATCGCGACGCTGCGCGCCCGCCTCGAGCAGGACCGCATCCAGGCCGCCGTGCTGAAGATCGCCGCCGGCGTTTCCGTGGCGTCCGGAAGTGCCTTCTTCGAGGAACTGGTCGGCAGGATGACCGAGGCGCTCGGTGCCGATGCCGGCTTCATCGCGCGCATCCAGCCCGGGGAGCCCCCCTCGGCGCGTACCGAGGTCGCCTACGTCGAAGGCCGCCTGATCCCCAATTTCGAATATCCGCTGGCCGGGACGCCCTGCGCGCATCTTGCCGAGTCGCGCAGCTACGTGATTCCCGCGCAGGCCGGCGAGCGCTTCCCGTGCACGGCCGGGCTCTGCACGCGCGGCGCGCAAGCCTACGTCGGGCACCGCCTCGACAATTCGGCCGGCGAACCGATCGGCCAGCTGTTCGTCCTGTTCAGTCACCCCCTCAGGGACACGGCCTTCATCACGTCGACGCTGCAGATCTTCGCCACCCGGGTCGCATCCGAGCTCGAACGCCAGACCACCGACGCCCGCCTCCGGCAGCAGGCATCGCTGCTCGACAAGGCGCAGGACGCGATCATGGTGCGCGACCTCGACCACGTCGTCCGTTACTGGAACAAGGGCGCCGAGCGTTTGTACGGCTGGACCCACGACGAAGTGCTTGGCCGCTCGACCGAGGCGCTGCTGTACAGCGATCCCGCGGCCTTCCGCGAGAACACCGTCAAGGTGCTCGAGCACGGCGAGTGGAGCGGCGAGATCACCCAGCACCGCAAGGACGGGAGCACGCTCATCGTCGAGGCGCACTGGACCCTGCTGCGCGACGACCAGCAGCGGCCGGAAGCGATCCTCGCGATCAACACCGACATCACCGAGCGCAAGGCCGCCGAGCGCGAAATCCAGTATCTCGCGTTCTACGACCACCTCACCGGCCTGCCCAACCGCCAGCTGCTGCGCGACCGCCTGCAGCACGCCCTCGCGGTCGAGGCGCGCAGCCAGCAGGTCGGTGCCTTGCTCTTCATCGACGTCGACAATTTCAAGACGCTCAACGACACCCTGGGCCACGCCATCGGCGATCTCTTCCTGCAGCAGCTCGCCGGCCGCCTGCAGGCCTGCCTGCGCAAGGGCGACACGCTGGCGCGCCTGGGCGGCGACGAATTCGTCATCGTGCTGGAGAACCTGGCGGCCGCGCCGCGCGACGCCGCCACGCTCGCGACCGCGGTCGGGGAAAAGATCCTCGCGGGCTTCGCGACGCCTTTCCAGCTGGCCGACTACGTCCACCACTGCACGGCCAGCATCGGCATCACGCTCTTCAACGACCAGCCGGCCACGCAGGACGAACTGCTGCAGCGCGCCGACCTGGCGATGTACCAGGCCAAGGCGCAGGGCCGCAACACCCTCCGCTTCTTCGACCCCGCGATGCAGGCCGTGGTCGCCGCGCGCGCGGAGCTCGAGGCGGAGCTGCGCGGCGCGCTGGCCCGGCATGCCTTCGAGCTCCATTACCAGGCGCAGGTCGACAGCCTGGGCCGCCTGTGCGGCGCCGAGGCGCTGCTGCGCTGGCATCACCCCGAACGCGGCTGGATCCCGCCCATCTCCTTCATTCCCCTCGCCGAGGAGACCGGGCTGATCCTGCCGATCGGCCTCGGCGTGCTCGAATCGGCCTGCATGCAGCTCGTCGCGTGGGCGACGCTGCCGCACATGGCCGGCCTCAGCGTGGCGGTGAACGTGAGCGCGCGCCAGTTCCGCCAGGCGGATTTCGTCGACCAGGTGCTGCAGGTGATCGACCGCACCGGCGCCAACCCGCACCGCCTGAAGCTGGAGCTGACCGAGAGCCTGCTGGTCGACAACATGGAGGAAACCATCGTCAAGATGCGCGCGCTGAAGGCGCGCGGCATCGGCTTCTCGCTCGACGACTTCGGTACCGGTTATTCCTCGCTCGCGTACCTGAAGCAGCTGCCGCTCGACGAAATCAAGATCGACCAATCGTTCGTCCGCGACGTCCTCACCGATCCCAACGACGCCTCGATCGCGCACAGCATTCTGGCCCTCGGCCAGGGGCTGAACCTCGCCGTGGTCGCCGAAGGCGTCGAAACCGCGGAGCAGCATGCCTTCCTCGCCAAGCACGGCTGCGATGCCTATCAGGGCTATCTGTTCAACAAGCCTCAACCGGCGTCCATCTTCGAGGCGTGGGCGCGCAGCCACCAGGGCTGCGCCGCAGCCGCCCGGCATCCGGCTTCCATCGCCCCGCCTGCCGCCACGAGGAGCGTGTCGCCATGATTCGCCGGTTGTTCGCGCTGCTCCTCGTCTGCCTGCTGCCGGCCGCCCATGCGTCCGACGTCGTCACCGTGCCGATGAAGGCCGTGCGTGTCGGCGCGCACAGCTACTTCGTGCAGGGGCTGCCCGGTGCGGCATCCAGCGAGAACCAGGGCTTCATGTCCAACGCCGGCTTCGTCGTCACGCGCGACGGCGTCGTCGTCTTCGACGCACTCGCGTCGCCGCCGCTGGCAGAAAAAATGCTCGGCCTGATCCGCGCCGTCACCCGCCAGCCGATCCGGCGCGTGATCGTCAGCCATTACCACGCCGACCATTTCTACGGCCTGCAGGTGTTCAAGGCGCAGGGCGCCGAAATCTGGGCCCATCGCGCCGCCGAAGGGGCGACGCGGACCGAAGAGGCGGCGGCTCGACTGGCCCAGCGGAAGGAGGCCCTGTTCCCCTGGGTCGACGACCAGACCCGCCTGCTCGAGGCCGATCATTTCATCGACGGCGACACCGACTTCGAGATGGGCGGCCTGCACTTCGCGCTGCGCCATGTCGGGCCGGCCCATTCGCGCGAGGACCTGGCGATGCTGGTGCGCGAAGATGGCGTCCTCTACGCCGGCGACATCGTGTTCCGCGGCCGCGTGCCCTTCGTCGGCGACGCCGACAGCCGCGCGTGGATCGCCGCGCTCGACAAGCTGATCGCCTTCCGCCCGAAGGTGCTGGTCCCCGGCCACGGCGCCGCCTCGCGCACGCCGGCCGCCGATCTCGCCTTCACCCGCACCTACCTGAGCGACCTGCGCACCTGGATGGGCGAGGCCGCCCGCAACCTGGTTCCGTTCGACGAGGCCTACGCGAAGACCGACTGGTCGAAATACCGCGGCCTTCCCGCGTTCGACGAAGCCAACCGGGTGAATGCCTACAACCAGTATCTGCGCCTGGAGGCGGAAGGAACCGGCGACTAGACTCCGCACCGGCCGCGCCGCATGCGTGCGGCGCCCCTGCCGACCGACTCCCGCAACGCCTCCAGACACCTTCATGCTCTGCCCGCCCGAAGAACTCCTGCAGAAGAACCAGGCCCTGTCGACGACCTGGCAGCGCTACCAGGCGCTTCCGAGCTTCGAAAGCTTCGTCGAGCTCGCCGTGTCCATCAACAGCTTCACCGAATTCCTGATCGACAAGGGCGTCACCGCGCTGCACCATGCCAGCCACCAGCTGGAGCAGGTCACGCTGGCGCTGTTCAACAAGGACGTCGGCCACCCGCTGCCGCAGGCCGCGCTCGACGACCTGAACGAGCGCCTGCGTGCGCTGACGCGCATGACCCACGCGCATGCCTCGGCCACCGCCGGGCTCGTCGAGCGCGAGCAGGATCTGCATCACGCCGCGTCCCAGGCGGTGCGGCTCGGGCAGATCTGGGTGATCACCGACGCGCCGGCCGCATGGAACAGCCTGCAGACCCAGCTCGGGTATTTCGGCCTGGCGGCCGGGTTCATTCCATGGGAAACCGCGATACCGGACAGCGCGGACGTGTCGCCGCTGCTGCTGCTCGACATGGGCACGCTGCACGAGAGCGCATGGCGCCCGCGCATCCAGGCCTTGCGGCAGCGCTTCCAGATGGGGCAGCTGATCGGGCTCGGCGTGCGCTCCGATTTCGAGCAGCTGCACGAGGTGCTCGGCGGTGGCTGCGACAGCTGCCTGCTGGAAGGCACGCCGCCGCACGCGATCATCGAACGCATCATGGAGCTGAACGAGCGCCACGAGCAGGAGGCGTTTCGCGTGCTGATCGTGGAGGATTCCAAGACGGCGAGCCATCTGATCCGGCGCACGCTGGCGGAGAACCAGATCGTCTCGGAGATCGTCAACGATCCGCGCCAGACGCTGACCGCGCTGAAGCAGTTCAACCCCGACCTGATCCTGATGGACATGTACATGCCGAACTGCACCGGCGTCGAGGTTGCGCGCATCATCCGCCAGCACAACGAATTCCTCAGCATGCCGATCGTCTACCTGTCGGGCGAAACCAACGTCGCGCTGCAGGTCGACGCCATGCGACTCGGCGGCGACCATTTCCTCACCAAGCCGTTCAACCCGGTGTTCCTGAACACGATCGTGCGGAGCAAGATCGAGCGCTACCGCGCGCTGCGCCGCAGCATGTACCACGACAGCCTGACCGGCCTGCTCAACCATTCGAGCGGCAAGAACACGCTCGACATGATGCTTTCGGGCATCGCGCACGAGGGCGGCTTCCTGTCGGTGGTCATGATGGACATCGACCACTTCAAGCAGGTCAACGACAGCTACGGCCACCCCGTCGGCGACCAGGTCATCCGCAGCCTCTCCTGGCTCCTGAAGCAGCGCCTGCGCCGGCACGACATCCTGTGCCGCTACGGCGGCGAGGAATTCCTCGTCGGCCTGCCCCACACCGACGCCGAGGAGGCGTTCGCCATCATGGACCGGGTGCGCCAGGATTTCGCGAAGATCCGCCATCCCTATCGCGACACGCACTTCCACGCGACGAGCAGCGCGGGCATCGCCACCTATCCCCTCCACCAGACCGGCGACGCGCTGATCAAGGCTGCCGACGCGGCGCTCTACCGCGCCAAGCACGGCGGGCGCAACCGCATCCAGGTCGACGCCGACTAGCGGCGTCCCCCTTGCGCGGCCTCAGCCGAAGATCAGCTTGAGGCCGATCAGGATCGTCACGGTCTCGAATGCGCGCTTGATCCAGAGATTGCCCTTGCGGAGGGCGAGGTGGCTGCCCAGGTAGCCGCCGAGGATCGAGCCCGCGAGGAGTGCGGGCATCCAGCCCCACGCCACGGTCCCGAGCACCCCGAGCACCAGCGCCCCGGTTCCGTTCCATACCAGGCCGCACAGGATCAGGGTGTAGGCGACGGCCCGGGTGTAGTCGAGGCCGAACCAGCGGATCAGCCAGACCGTGAGGAAGAGGCCCGTTCCGCTGGTGATCGAGCCGTTCAGGAAGCCGACCGCGAACAGCCCCGCCATGCCGCCCCACAGGCCGGCGCCGTGCCAGTTGCGCGGCGCGTGCTCCATGCCGAGCCGGGGCTTGAGCACCGAATAGAGCCCGAGGCCCAGCGTCAGCGCGCCCAGCGCCAGCGTGGCGGCGCGTTCGGGAATCTGCAGGATCGTCGCCGCGCCGAGCACGACGCCGGGCAGGCCTGCCCCCAGGATGATCAGCGACATGCGGCGCTCGAGATGCGACGCCTTCAGATGCCGGAGCGTCGCACCCAGGCCCAGCGCCACGCTCGCCACCTTGTGCGTGGCGAGCGCGATGCCGAACGGCAGCCCCAGGAAAATCAGCATCGGGAACTGGATCAGGCCGGCGCCGCCGCCCGAGAGCGCCGAGAAGAAGTTGGCCGCCAGCGAGGCGGCGAACAGGACCAGCTGGTCGAACACGCCTGCTGTCAGCGCGTGACGCCGAGTTCGGCCGGCATTTTCGCGTAGACGAGCTTGAGGCCGGCCTCGCCCAGCGTCTTCAGCAGGCGGTCCGCCATCGCCTCCTCGACGAAGAACTCGACCGCAACCGGAAGTTCGCCCGCCAGTTCGAAGAAGCCGGCGTCGTGGCGGCCGTGGCGGCCAAATCCCGCCAGTGCCGCATAGGCCGACCCGCCCGCGATGCCGAGCCCCTGCGCCGCGTCGAGCAGCCATTCATAGGTGAGCCTGCCGTGATGCCGGCTGGCCTCCGAAACGAACACCCGCAGGCAGACGACGTTCATTTGAAGAACCTCATGGTGTAGAAGCCCAGGCCCGTCGCCAGGAAGGAGCCGGCCATGTGGGTCAGAGCGATCAGGCCGCCGGTCAGCCAGAGGCCGCGCATCAGCGTGGTGACGACCTCGGCCGAAAAAGTGGAGAACGTGGTCAGCCCGCCGAGCAGGCCGGTGATCAGGAACAGCCGCGCTTCCGGCGGCAGGCCGGGATGCTCGCCGAACCACGCGATCGACACGCCGATCACGTAGCCACCGATCAGGTTGGCAGCCAGGGTGCCGAGCGGCATCGCCGGAAAGGCCGGGTTCAGCCACAGCCCCAGGCCCCAGCGCAGCCACGCGCCGATGGCCGCCCCCAGGCCAATGGCGAGGAAGGCGATCATGCAAGGCAGTGGGCGACGGTCAACATGCGCGCATTCTAGCCGACCGCGCCGCCGCCCGGGCGCTTACATCGCGTCCCGGATGATCCCGGTCAGCAGGGTCTCCACGTCGCCGAGCACCTTGTCCAGCGCCGGGTTGCCGGTCGGCGCGGGCTTGCGATACGAGATGTAGACGTTCTTGTCGTTCGGCAGCGTGTAGACGGAAATGATGTAGGGGCACATCACCATCGCGCGCGCATCGGCTTCCATCATCTCGCGCGAAAGCTTCGCGCTGCAGAATTCGAACTGCTCGCCATTGACGTAGACCTGCCGGGTCATGCCGAGGTCCTTGCCGGTGCGCTCGAGCATTTCGGCGATCTTGTTGGTGTGGTTGATCTTCAGGCCCTGGCCTTCGATGGATGCGGCGACCTGGTCGCGCACGTCCTGGAATTCGCCCTGCGCCTTGAATATCACGGCGAAGTCGTCCGCCGCGACGGCGGACAAGGGCAGGCACAGCAGGGCACACATCGCGAAAAAACGTCTCATGGCGCGCTCCCAAAACCGAATGCATCAATTGTCGGCCTCGCGCGCCCGATCCGCAATGGTCGTTTGCTACACTCGCCGGATGAACGCGCAACTCAAGGCAGACGGCCGTTTCTGGCTCACCCTCGACGGCAGGAATTTCCTCGGACGCGGTCGCGTCGAGCTGTTGCAGCACATCCGCGAAACCGGCTCGATCTCGAAGGCGGCGAAGGCGATGAAGATGAGCTACAAGGCGGCCTGGGATGCCGTCGACGCAATGAACGTCGCGTGGGGCGTGCCGCTCGTCGCGAGCGGCCCGGCCGGCAGCCGGCTGACGCCCGATGCCGAAGCGCTCGTCGCGGCGTTCCGGAAGGCCGAGGCCCGGCACGCCGCGTTCCTGGAGAAGCTTGCGCGGGAGCTGCCCGGCCGCACCGGCCGAGACGCGCCGGCAACGCGCTAGCGCGAGGGCTTCTCGCCACGCTGGGCCTTCAGCTTGCGCCACAGCGAGGCCCGATTGATGCCGAGGATCTGCGCAGCGGCGGTCTGGTTGCCCCGCACCTCCTCCAGCACGCGCCGGATGTAGCTCTGCTCCTGCTCCTCCAGCGTGGGCAGGCGTCCCGCGATGCGGCTGATTTCCGCACCGCCGCGCTTCTGCAGCGCCGCGGGCAGGTGCTCGACCGCGATGGCGTCGCCCTGCGCCATCGCGGTGCCGCGCTCGATCAGGTTCTCGAGCTCGCGCACGTTGCCGGGGAACGGGTAGTCAGCCAGCACCGCCAGCACCTCGGGCTCGATCCGCGTCACCGGCTTGTTCATCCGCTCGGCGAACTTGCGCAGGAAGTGCTGGGCCAGCAGCGGAATGTCCCCCTTGCGCTGCGCCAGCGGCGGGATGGCGAGATTGACCACGTTGAGGCGGAAATACAGGTCCTCGCGGAAGCTGCCGTTCTTCACCGCCTCGGCGACGTCACGATTGGTCGCCGCGAGCACGCGCACGTCGCACTTGACCGGCCGCGTGCCGCCCACCCGCAGCACCTCCTTCTCCTGCAGCACGCGCAGCAGCTTGACCTGCATCGACGGCGCCATTTCGGTCACCTCGTCGAGGAACAGCGTGCCGCCGGCGCTCACTTCGATGAGGCCCTTTTTCAGCGTCGTGGCGCCGGTGAACGCGCCCTTTTCGTGGCCGAACAGCTCGTTGGCCAGCAGCTGTTCGCTGAACGCGCCGCAGTTGATGGCGACATAGGGCCCGTCGGCGCGGGTGCTGTGCCGGTGCAGGTACTTGGCGAACAACTCCTTGCCGGTGCCGCTCTCGCCGGTGATGAGCACGCTGCAGTCGGTCGGCGCGATCTGCCGTGCCATCTCCAGCAGCCGCTGCATCTCGACGTCCTGCGTGACGATGCCTTCGCCGTCGCGATAGCGCACGACCTCGCGCCGCAGCTCGTCGTTCTCGCGGCGCAGGCGGACCTTCTCCAGCGCCTCGGCGACCACCTTGCGCACCTCGTCGAGGCGGAACGGCTTGGCAATGTAGTAGAAGGCACCATGCTTCAGCGCCTGCACCGCGGATTCGGCCGTGGCAAAGCCGGTGATGAAGATCACCTCGGCGCCGGGCTGCGCATCACGGCTCTTCTTCAGCACGTCCATGCCGTCGACCCCCTCCATGCGGAGATCGGTCAGCACCACGTCGAACGGCTGGGATTCCAGCAGCGACACCGCGGTCGCCCCGCTCTGGGTCGCGGTGACCTGATAGCCCGCCTTTTCCATCACATGCTGGAGATTGCGCAGCGCGATCTCCTCGTCGTCCACGATCAGCAGTCGTGCCTCCATCATTGCGCTCCCTTTTCTCCGGCGGCTGCGTGCGGGCCGCCCGTTTCCTCGTGCGGCAGCCGGATGCAGAACGTGGCTCCCTCCCCGGGCGCGCTGCGGACGGCGATGCAGCCACCATGCTCGTCGATGATCTCGTACACCACGAACAGCCCCAGCCCCATGCCGTGTCCGACTTCCTTGGTGGTGAAGAAGGGGTCGAATATGCGCGACAGGATGTCCGGCGCGATGCCCGGTCCGTTGTCGGCGACGGTGATCTCGACCGCCTCGCCCTCCATGTCGCAGCCCACGCCCAGCGCCGTCCCCGGCGGCGGACCGCTGACCCGCCGGACCTCCGCGGAAATGAGGATCTGGCCGTCCGGCCCGAGCCCCTCCAGGGCGTTGCGGATGAGGTTGACGAACACCTGCTGCAGGCGCTGGGCGTCGGCCTGCACGCTCAGGTCATCGGGAATGGTGAGGCGCACGACCGACTTCGCCGATACCTCGCCGCGCACGAAGCCGACGGTCTGCGCGACCAGCGGCTTGAGCAGGACCGGCGCCTTGCGGAACGCCCGTTCACGCGAGAAGTCCAGCAGCGAGCGGACGATGTTCCGCGCGCGTTCGGTCTGCTGGTCGATCTGGGCCAGGTACATCTTCTGCGTGGCGACGTCGCTCTCACCGACTTCCTCCTGCAGGATCTGGCAGGACGTCGAGATGTTGGAGAGCGGGTTGTTCAGCTCGTGGGCCACGCCGGACAGCATGGTGCCGAGCGACGCCAGGCGCTCCGAGCGCATGAGCGACTTCTGCCGCATGTCGAGCTCCTTCAGCATGTGGTTGAAGGCGGCGATGATCGACAGGATCTCGCGGTCGTTCGACGGCGCCGACAGCGTCTCGCGGCGACTGGCGCTGATCGCCGCCACGCTCGCCTCCATTTCCTTCAGCGGCTGGACCACCCGCAGCGACAGGGCCCGGCCGATGACGACGATGAGGACGGCCATGGCCACGATGACGCCGAGCAGCAGGGTGCGGAACGAAGCCAGCGTCGTCTGGATCTGGCGCCGCTCCGACCGCGCCACGTCTTCCGCGATCGCGACCACCTCCTGTCCCAGGCCGCGCACCCGCGGCTCGAGCACGGCGGCCGGCTGCGCGGCGACGGCATACGCGGACATCTGGCCCTGATAGGCGTCGAGCAGCGCGCCGAGCTGGTCCAGGCGCGCGGGCGGAACGATCGCCGTGAAGTCGGCCCGGTTGGCCGTCAACAATGCCTGGGCGAGCTTGAGGTATGCGCCGTTTTCCTCCAGGTCCGCGGCCTGGTGGTGGAGGAAATAGTTGCGCTCGAAGCGGCGGATCTCCAGCGCCGTATTGAACAGGTCGGTGGCGCGCTGCCCCAGCACGACCCGCGCCTCGAGCGTGCGCAGTTCCCCGACAAAAAACAGCGAGGCGACGAGAATGATCGCCGCCACCGCGTAGTAGCCAAGGGTGATCTTTCCGCGCAGGGAATGGCGCAGCAGCGCGCCCCGAAGCGAAGGCATCATGGAACTCCCTCCCCACCGTGTCGCAGACGGCTCAAGTATAGTTGCAAGATGCAACGATATCCATGCATGTGTAACACTCATGAAACATACGGACATTTATTCTTCTATTACAAACAGTTAACCAATAATACGAACACCACACCTGTTGCACCACGCAACATTACAATGTGAGGCTCGCCAGAAAGAATCAAACATTATCTTTACATAACAGTACGTTATGTATCTGGCACGCATTATGCGTATCAAGGGGCAATCCCACCCAAGAGATGAGCCCACCATGAACGTCATTCGCAAAATCCTCAACGGCCTGTCCTTCGCCAACGTCAACAACCTCGGTGAATTCCGCGCCGTGATGCGCCGGATCGAGCAGCCGCAGGGCGCGATGCAGGATGCGACCCGCAAGGCGTCCACCGACGCAATGGCCGCCGCAACGGAGTTCCACCACGCGCAGGGCGCGCTGTAAGTGCGCCTTGCAGGCGCTGTGCTGGATTGCTGAGAGACCGAGAGGATGGAATTGCTTACCGAGTTTGAAACCGATGTCGTCGCGTTCATCATCAGCGCTGCCTGCGTCGCGCTGTATTACGTGTTCCTCAACATGAAGGTCCGGGACAACCCGACCTACAGCATCCACGGCGTGAACGCCCTGGCACGCAGGCTGTGGGTCGAGCACATCATGCGCAGCAATTCCGCCAAGGACATCATGGCCGTGCAGACGCTGCGCAACTTCATCATGGCCCCCTCCCTCATGGCCTCCACGGCGGGGCTGCTGATCATCGGCACGCTGACCCTGTCCGGCCAGGCGGAAAACATCTCGCACAGCTGGCATGTGCTCAGCATCGGCGGATCGCATGCGACCCAGCTGTGGATCCTGAAGGTCATGCTGCTGCTGGTCGATTTCATCGTCGCCTTCTTCGCCTTCGCCATGTCCGTGCGCCTTGCCAATCACGTGCTCTTCATGGTGAACGTCCCTGAGCACGGCACCCATCACGCGCTTTCCCCCCGTGCGGTCGCCCACCGCCTGAACCGGGCCGGCAACATGTTCGCGATCGGCATGCGGGCCTTCTTCTTCGCCATCCCGCTGGTGTTCTGGCTGTTCGGCCCCTACTTCCTGCTGATTTCGTCGATCGGACTGGTGCTTGCCCTGCACCGGCTCGACCGCAGCGAATGCGAAGAAGTCCGCATGTCGGGCGGAGAACCGGCTGCGGCAGCCCAGGGCGCGCCCGTGCTCTCGATGCACGCCAAGCACGCCAAGTAATCCGATTTGCGTCGCGCGGGGCATGCGTTCGGCAGCCCCGCTCGACGCCGCCCCGATCAGGGGCGCGTCCTGTAGAAGGTCAGCGGCACGCCGCTTTTCGCGACGGCCGGCTTCAATTTCCCCATCACGTGCATTTCGCAGCGCTTGCAGTCGAAGCGCAGCGTGAGCTTCTCGCTGCCGTTGACGAGCGCGAGCGGCGCCGCGCGCACCGTCCCCTGCACGCCGGTGACGCCCTTTGCCTGCTTCGGGCACAGGCTCAACGAGTAGCGCACGCAGTGCTTCGTGATCATCAGCGACGCCTCGCCGGTCTCCTCGTGGCTCTCGTACGCGGCGGCGATCATCTTGACGCCGTGCTTGGCGTAGAAGTCGCGCGCCCTGTGGTTGTACACGTTGGCGAGGTAGCTGAGGCTGTCTTCCGGATAGGCCGCCGGCGGATCGACCGGCTGCGCCCGCGGCGGCCGTGCATAGGCCCGGGCCCTGGCCGTCTCCAGCGCGGCGACGGCGTCGCGCCGCAAGGCGTTGACGAAGGAAGCCGGCAGGAACCAGGGCTGGGCAAGGTCGAGCCCGATGTCCATCGCCTCGAAGACGGTCGTGCCGAGCTTGCCGAGATGGTCGCGCAGCGTCGCCTCGGCACGGGCGGCGTCCTTCGCCGCTTCCTTGCCGTGCGCCGCCGTCACGGTCGCGCTGACACCATCCGCGTCGGTCAGGGTCAGCGCGAAGCCGTCCGCGGTCTCGGCCAGCCGCAGCCACACGCCGATGCGGCGCTCGGCCGACGGTTTCTCCAGCATGCGCAGCCAGGCCATGTCGCGGTTGCGGTTGACCTGGGTTCCCACACGTAGATCCTTGAAGCTCGCCAGCGGATCCCTGGGGAACACGCGCCACCTGCCCTCGCCGGTTCTTTCGGCGCGGTTGATCGCCAGTCCCGCGAGTTCCTTCTGCAGCGTGTAGTAGCAGAGACCGTCGCCGTTGTTGAGCGCGGCCTCGGGCGAATCGGTTTCGAGCTCGACCCATTTGTCGCCGAGCCTCGTCACGTGGCCGATCGGCAGCCCGGGGTTCTTCGGCGTGTCGAAGGCGCCGATGTCGATCTTGCGGCCACCGACGAAGTAGTCGGTGAACTCGCGGTTGAAGTTCTGGTTGGGGTCGGGGGTGAAGGCAAACGTGGTACGACCGCTGGAGCTGCGGGCGAACTCCGGGCGGCGCTCGATCAGCCCGTCGAGCAGCCTGCGGTAGTGGGCGGTGATGTTCTTCACGTAGCCCATGTCCTTGTAGCGCCCCTCGATCTTGAAGCTGCGGATGCCGGCGTCGACGAGCGCCTCCAGATTGGCGCTCTGGTTGTTGTCCTTCATCGACAGCACGTGCTTGTCGTGCGCGACGATGCGCCCCTCCAGGTCGGTGACCTGGTACGGCAGGCGGCAGGCCTGCGAGCAGTCGCCGCGGTTGGCGCTGCGTCCGGTGTGGGCGTGGCTGATGTAGCACTGCCCGCTGTAGGCGACGCACAGCGCGCCGTGGACGAAGAATTCGAGCACGGTCTCGGGCCGCAGGGCGGCGCGGATCGCGGCGATCTGCGCGAGGTCAAGCTCGCGCGCCAGCACGATCTGGGAGAGGCCCGCGTCCTGCAGGAAGCGGGCCTTCTCCGGTGTCCTGATGTCGCACTGGGTGCTGGCATGCAGCTGGATCGGCGGCAGGTCGAGCTCCAGCAGCCCCATGTCCTGGATGATCAGCGCATCGACGCCGGCCTCGTACAGCTGCCAGATCTGCCGGCGCGCAGGCTCCAGTTCGTCGTCGGCGAGGATGGTGTTGAGCGTCGCGAAAATGCGCGCGTTGAAGCGGTGCGCGTGCGCGACCAGCCGCGCGATGTCGGCGATGTCGTTGGCCGCCGCGGCGCGCGCGCCGAACGACGGCCCGCCGATGTACACCGCGTCGGCGCCGTGGTTGACGGCTTCGATGCCGATGTCGGCGTCGCGCGCGGGCGCGAGCAGTTCGAGATGATGGGGTTCCAAGGAAGGCGTTTCCGACCAGCAAAACGCCATTTTAGTCCGTTTACCGCATCGGGTCGCGGCTCGCCACCTGCAGGTAGGAATGCGCCCTGACTGCCTTGAATGCCAGATGCAGCGTGATGTCGTTGCTGACCAGCAAGGGGTACTTGCCCATGTTGAAATCCGAGCGCCGGATCGTGACCGTCGCCTGGGCGCCGCAGGCTTCGGCCTGCACCGCCGGATCCTGCATGCACTGGAACCGGCTGACGGCCAGGGTCACGGGCCGCGTCACGCCCTTGATCGTGAGATCCCCGGCCAGGCTCGAGCGGTCGCCGTTCAGGGTCATCTTCGTCGACCTGAACGTGATCACCGGGTAGTTGGCGGTGTCGAAGAAATCGGCCGCCTGCATCTGCGCATCCAGCAGCGGCTGGCCGGTGTTGACCGAGGTGGCGTCGATGGTGACCTCCGCCCGGCCCGATCCTTCGGCGCGGTCGAACACGACCGTTCCGCTGACCCGTTCGAAACGGTTCGTCTGCGTCGCGCCCCCGAGGTAGCGATAACTGAATTCCGAAGCCGTGCGGCTCCCGTCGATGACGTAGGTTTCTGGCGCGGCTTGGGCAGCGGCACACGCAAGCAGCGCGGTGGACATGACAAAACGCTTCATCCGATGCTCCTTTCGGCGAACACCCTGATTCATTCGTCTGGCCGCGGTGCGGCCTGGCCACCTCCTCCTTCCCGCTGGTCGTATTTTTTCCGGGAAGCAGGATCACGCGTTGCAACCGCCGTGCCGGCGGCGCAGTGCAAACAAAACCCTGTAAAAACATAGCGTTGCAATTGTCGTGCGGGCACGATGATTGCCTCTCCAGCGGGACGCGCTGATGGAAACCCGACACGCTGCGGAAAAACGGAACGCCCCCAGGTGGGGCAGACGCCCGCGGCCGCCTCCGGAGACGGGGGCAAACCGAGGCGAGGCGGGGCAGCCGGTCGGGGCCGGGATGGCCGCGCCGTGCTTGAAAGCCCTGCGGGCGCACGGCGGGTGCGCCCGCAGGGGTCAGGGCAGCCCGTCAGGCCGCCGGAATTCGGGCAGTCAGCCGCGCAGGCTCATGCGCTGCAGGAAAGGCTGGCGCTCGATGAAGTGATGCTTGAGCGCGCCGGCGACGTGGAGGACGACCAGAGCCAGCATCGTGTAGTTCAGCGCCTCGTGCAGCTCGCCCAGTTGCTCGCCCAGCGCCTTGTCCTTGCCGATCAGGTCGGGCAGCGGCAGCACGCCGAACCACACGGTCTGCACGCCTTTCGCCGAGCTCATCAGCCAGCCGGACACCGGGATCACGAGGATCAGCACATACAGCAGGCCGTGCGTGACGGCGCTCAGGCGACGCTCCCAGCCGGTGATGGCCGCGGGCAACGGCGGCGCCTCGTGCGTGAGCCGCCAGACCAGGCGCAGGGCGGCCAGCATCGCGACCGTGACGCCGATCCATTTGTGATAGCTGACGAGCTTGAGCTTGGTGGGCGACAGCGGCAGGTCGGCCATGTAGAGACCCAGCGGAAACGCCACGAAGATCAGCAGGGCCACCAGCCAGTGCAGGACGATGGCGGGGGTCGAGTAGCGCGGGACAGCAGTCATGTCGTCTGGTTTCCTTTTCGATTGGCGTGTCACGGGATGGCAGCCCGGCGCATCCGCCGGGCGCGCAAGAAGCGACGCGGCCATCATACCCGGGCTCGCCCGCGCCCCGCGCCACACCCCCGGATTGTTCGGCGCGGAAGGCCGCTCAGGGCTCGCCCCAGCGCGCGGCCGCCGCATCGTCGCTGGCCCGCGCCTCCACCCAGCGCTCGCCCTGCGGCGTTTCTTCCTTCTTCCAGAACGGGGCGCGCGTCTTCAGCGCGTCCATCAGGTACTCGCACGCGGCAAAGGCGTCGCCGCGATGGCTGCTCGCCACGGCCACCAGCACGATGGGATCGCCCGGCAGCAGCCGCCCCACGCGGTGGATCAGCGTCACGTCGAGCAGCGCCCAGCGCGCGCGCGCCTCGTCGAGCAGCGCGTTCAGCGCCTTCTCGGTCATCCCGGGATAATGCTCGAGCGTCATCGCGGTGACGCCGGCCCCGTCGTTCATGTCGCGCGCCAGGCCGACGAAGCTGGCGATGGCGCCAATGTCGGTACGACCTTGCCGCATCGCGTCGACCTCGGCGCCGAGGTCGAAAACCGCCGTCTGGACACGGATCTTCATCGCGTCAGCCTCCGGTCACCGGCGGGAAGATCGCGACCTCGGCGTGGTCGGGCACGGCGGCGTCGAGGGCGACGAGATCCTGATTCACCGCGACGCGGAACGGCCGACCCGTTCCGAGTTCCTCCTCCCAGACACCGCCGCGCGCGCGCAGCGCGGCGACCAGGTCCGCAACCGTGCGTCCGGACCAGTCGAGCGTCTCCTCCGCGAGACCGAGGCGCTCGCGCAGGCGGGCGAAATACAGGACGCGCAGGCTCATGCCAGCAGCTCCGCGAAGGGAATGAAGCGTACCCAGTCGCCGGGGCGCACCGTGCCGCCGATCTCGACGTCGACGAGGCCGTCTGCCCAGGCGCACGAAGTCAGCACGCCCGAGCTCTGGTTCGGAAACAGCGCCAGCCTGCCGTTCGGCTGCAGCCGCGCGCGCAGGAACTCGCGCCGCGTGCCCGGCTTCGGCCATGCAAAGTCCGCCTGCGCGGCGAATGCACGGTACAGCACGTCCGCCGCGCCCATGCGCTTCAGCAGGAAGGGGCGCACGAACAGGCCGAAGGTGACGAAGGCCGACACGGGATTGCCGGGCAGGCCGATGAAGTCCGTGTCGCCGACGCGCCCGTAGACCAGCGGCTTGCCCGGCTTCATGGCGACCTTCCACATTTCCACGCGGCCGAGCTTTTCCACCGCCGCCTTGACGTAGTCGGCCTCGCCGACCGAGACGCCGCCGCTGGTGATGACCACGTCGGCGACGCTGGCCGCGCCCTCGAGCGCCGCTTCGGTCGCCTCCAGCGTGTCCGGCACGATGCCGAGGTCGATCAGTTCGCAGCCGAGCGCGTTGACGAGGCCGGTCAGCGTATAGCGGTTGGAGTTGTAGATCTGTCCCGGCTGCAGCGGCGTTCCCGGCGTCACCAGCTCGTCCCCGGTGAAGAAGCACGCGACCTTGAGCCTGCGGAACACCGGCAGCTCGGCCAGGCCGACCGAGGCCGCAAGGCCCATCTCGGCGGCGCCGAGGCGCGTTCCGGCCGCGAGAACCTGCGTGCCCCGCTCGATGTCTTCGCCGGCGCGGCGGATGTTCTCGCCGGGATGCGGCTGGGCGTGGATGACCACCCCGTCGTCCGCTTCTGCGCAATATTCCTGCATCAGTACCGCATCGGCCCCCGGGGGAACGGGGGCACCGGTGAAGATGCGCGCCGCCGTGCCCGCGGCGAGCGGCTCGCCGACGGCGCCGGCGAGAATGCGCTGCGAGACCGGCAGCCGGACGCCGGCCGCGGGCACGTCGGCGACGCGCACGGCGTAGCCGTCCATCGCGCTGTTGTCCGCCGGCGGCACGGTGATCGCGGACGTCTGCGGCGCGGCGAGGACGCGGCCCAGCGCCTGCGCGACCGGCACGTTCTCGGTGGCGGTCACGCCGTGTGCACGTTCGAGCAGGGCGTCAAGCAGTTCGGTGGCTGTAAGCATGTTCGAGGATGAAATCGCTGAGTGGGGAAATCGCATCGAGGTCGATGCGCGGAAAACCGTCGGGCGGCGGGACGTCGGACGCCACCGCCAGGATGTGCGGATCGCCGGGATACAGCCAGGGCTTGCCGGTCGCGGCGCGGTGCACCTCGAGCCTGGGGATCGGCTCGCGCTTGTAGCCCTCGACCAGCACCAGATCGCACGGCGGCAGCTGGGCCAGCAGCGCGTCCAGCCGCGGTGGCGTGTCACGATGCTCGGTCAGCACTGCGGTCCGGTGATCCGAGGCCAGCAGCACGGCCGCCGCGCCGGCCTCGCGCGCGCGCCAGCTGTCCTTGCCGGGGCGATCGATGTCGAAGTCGTGGTGGGTGTGCTTGATCACCGCGACGCTGAGGCCGCACGCGCGAAGTTGCGGCAGCACGCGCTCGATCAGCGTCGTCTTGCCGCTGCCGCTGTAGCCGGCGATCCCGAACACCCTCATGTCTGCATTGCCAGTTCGACCGAATGTGGTTATATTTTTTCATATATAACTCGTTCCTGCCAAGCGCCATCATGAACGCAGCCGTACCGTCCGCCTCGCATGGCCTGGTCGACCAGTTCGGCCGCCGCATCGACTACGTGCGGCTGTCGGTGACCGACCGCTGCGACCTGCGCTGCAGCTACTGCATGCCGGAAGGCTTCAAGGGTTTCGAGGAACCCGCGCACTGGCTCGACTTCGACGAAATCGAGCGGCTGATCGGCGCTTTCGCGCGCCTGGGCGTGCGCCGCGTCCGCCTCACCGGCGGCGAGCCGCTGCTGCGGCGCAACATTGCGGAACTGGCCGCGCGCATCGCCGCCCTGCCCGGCATCGAGGATCTCTCGCTCTCGACCAACGCCACCCAGCTCGACCGCCACGCGCATGCGCTGAAGGCCGCCGGCGTGACACGGCTCAATGTCAGCCTCGATTCGCTGCAGCAGGCACGCGTGGAGCGCATCAATGGCCGCGACGTGCTGGCCAAGGTCATGGCCGGGCTGGCCGCCGCCGAGGGCGCCGGCTTCGCGCCGATCAAGCTGAACATGGTCGCGCTCGCCGGCACCAACGACGACGAGATCGACGAAATGGTCGCCTTCTGCATGGCGCGCGGCTTCGTCCTGCGCCTGATCGAGACAATGCCGATGGGCGACACCGGCCGCAACGCCGAATACCTCGACCTGCAGCCGGTGAAGGAACGCCTGCGCGCGCAGTTCGGGCTGGTCGAAACGACCCTGCCCGGCGCCGGCCCCGCGCGCTACCTCGGCACGCCCGACGGCCGCTTCAACGTCGGCTTCATCACCCCGATCTCGCAGCATTTCTGCGCCACCTGCAACCGCGTGCGGGTAGCGGTCGACGGCACGGCGTACATGTGCCTCGGACAGGACGAGCGGTTCGAATTCCGCCCGCTGCTGCGCAGCGGCTGCAGCGACGCCGAACTCGACGCCGCGATCCTCGATGCGATCAACCTCAAGCCCGAGCGTCACGAGTTCCGCGAAGCGCCGGCCAAGATCCTGCGCTTCATGTCGATGACCGGCGGCTGAGCCGCTATGCGCCGACGGTGCGGAAACCCGCGAACGGGTCGCGCCGGTCGGGCAGGTAGAAATTGCGGAAGCCCGGGCGCCGCAGCGCCGCATCGGTCACCGGCCCACCGCCGCGCAGCTCACCATGGGTGTGGAACCACGGCTGCGAATAGTCGCGGTACGGGTCGGGACTGAAGCCCGGATAGGGCGCGAACGGCTCGCGCAGCCACTCCCACGCCATGCCCCAGCGGAAATCCGGGTGCCCCGCGGCGCGCAGCCACTCCCCCGCCGCCGGCAGGCGCCGGCCCTGCCATGCCGCGTAGGCCTCGGCCTCGTGGCGATTCACGTGCAGCATCGGAAGGCTTGCGTCGAGCGCATCCCAGCGGTCGAAGCGGCGCACCTGCCAGCCGCCGGCGTGCGGCCTCCAGTAGAGCGGATGCCCGGCCGCGGCGGCACATCGCCAGGCCCAGCCCTCCTCGCTCCACAGCGCGCGCGCCGCGTAGGCGCCGGCCTCGACGAACGCCCCAAAATCAGTCTCGGTGACCGGCCGCGCGTCGATGTCGAACGCGGCGACCGGCACCATATGGCGCCATTTCTCGTTGTCGAAGATAAAGCCGGCGTCGGCGCCGCTGCCGAGCGCGACCGCGCCATCCGCGAATGCCAGCCGCTGCGCGGCCCCCGCGACGCGCGGGCACGGCGCCGCCGGCACCGGGTAGCCCAGATTCTGGAACGCCATCCACCACGCCTCGATGTGCATCAGCTCGTGATACAGGCTCAGCTCGGCGAAATACGCGGCAGCGTTGTCGAACGCCCCATGCAGCCGCGCGGCCACGGCGTCGGCGACCTGCCCGGCGTAGGCGTCGACCTCGGCGGGTGCCAGCAGCGGCAGGTCCCAGCGGGTGTCGTGCGGCACGGCGGAGGAATCGTAGAGGCGGTCGGATTCGGCGACGAAGCTCGGCGTGCGGCTGCCGTCGGTGCGCTCGCGCAGGCACCAGCGCTCCTGGAACCAGACGATGTGGCCGTATTCCCACAGCGGCGGGTTCAGATGCGCCGCGCGCGGCCCGAGCCAGCCGCCCTCGGGCAGGCAGTCGATCAGCGCGCGCAGGCGGCCGCGCGCCTCGCCGAGGCGCGCGAGCAACTGGTCCGCGGTGCAGGCGCTGATGGGACGATCGGGATTCATGTTGTATAAAGCACTGTAGCCCACGCACGTCCGGGCGCCCAATTCAACGAGACCCGCCAGACCATGAACGACCTCCATCCCCCCGCCGAACCCATCCGCCTGACCGCGTTCTCCCACGGCGGCGGCTGCGGCTGCAAGATCGCGCCCGCGGTGCTGCAGGACATCCTCGCCGACACGCCCTTCTACTCGCATCTGGGAGCGGCCTATCCCGATCTGCTCGTCGGTATCGAGCACGGCGACGACGCCGCCGTCTACAAGCTCAACGACGGGCAGGCGATCGTGGCGACGACCGATTTCTTCATGCCCATCGTCGACGACCCCTTCGACTTCGGCCGCATCGCCGCGACCAACGCCCTCTCCGACGTCTACGCGATGGGCGGCAAGCCGCTGTTCGCGCTCGCCATCGTCGGCATGCCGATCGGCAAGCTGCCGAACGACGTGATCCGCCAGATCCTCGCCGGCGGCGAATCGGTGTGCCGCGCCGCCGGCATCCCGATTGCCGGCGGCCACTCGATCGACGCCCCGGAGCCGATCTACGGGCTCGTCGGCATCGGCGTCGTCGATCCGCGCAAGGTCAAGCAGAACGCCGGCGGCCAGGCCGGCGACTGCCTCATCCTCGGCAAGCCGCTCGGCGTCGGCATCTACAGCGCCGCGCTGAAGAAAGGCCTGCTGAGCGCCGAGCAGTACGCGGCGATGATCGCCGCCACCACGCAGCTCAACACCGCCGGTGCGGATCTGGCCGACACGGCCGGCGTCCACGCGATGACCGACATCACCGGCTTCGGCCTGCTCGGGCATCTGCTGGAGATCACGCGCGCCTCCAAGGTGTCGGCTCGCGTCGAAATGAGCCTGATGCCCGTGTTGCCGGGCGCGGCCGCGCTCGCCCAGGCCGGCCACGTCACCGGCGCGAGCCAGCGCAACTGGGCGAGCTACGGCGGCGAAGTACAGTTCGCCGACGGCGTCGCCGACTGGCAGCGAGCCCTGCTGACCGACCCGCAGACCAGCGGTGGCCTGCTGGTGAGCTGCGCACCGGACGCGAAGTCCGCCGTGCTCGACGTGTTCCGCCGCCACGGTTTCGCCGACGCGGCCGAAATCGGCCGCCTGCAGCCGGGCCGCCACGTGGCGGTCGCCGCCTGAGTGGCGTTCACCTTCCAGGACTTTCCCAACGCGCGCGACGACCTGCGCGCGGACGTCCTCGCAGGGCTCGCCGCCCACCCCAGGACCATTCCGCCGAAATACTTCTACGACGACGCGGGCTGCCGCCTCTTCGAGGCGATCTGCACGCAGCCGGAATACGCCCTCTGCCGCACCGAGCAGGCGCTGATGCACGCCCGCCTGGCGGACATCGCCGCGGCGATCGGCGAGATCGAATGCATCGTCGAGCCCGGCGCCGGCGACTGCAGCAAGGTGCGCCTGCTGCTCGACGCACTGCGGCCGACCCGCGTCGTGCTCATCGACATCGCCGGCGCCCCGCTTGCCGCGGCGGCGCAGGCGCTGGCGAGCGACTATCCGGCGGTGGACGTGAACGCGCTGGCGATGGACTTTCTGCGTGACCTCGAATCCGCCGGGCCCTGGCTGTCGGCAGGCGAGCGGCTGGTCTACTACCCCGGCTCGAGCATCGGCAATTTTCCGCCTGCGGCGGCCAGCGACCTGCTCACGCGCTTCCGCCACCTCGCCGGTCCCGCGGGCCGCCTGCTGATCGGCTTCGACCTCAAGAAGGATCCGGCCCTGCTGCACGCCGCCTACAACGATGCCGCCGGCGTCACCGCCGCGTTCAACCTCAATCTGCTCACGCGGCTCAACCGCGAACTCGACGCCGACTTCGACCCCGCAAGCTTCCGCCATTACGCGTTCTACAACCCCGTCGCGGGCCGCGTCGAGATGCACCTCGTCAGCCTCCGCCCGCAGGACGTGAACGTCGCGGGGACGCGGTTCCACTTCGCGGAGGGCGAGACGCTCCACACCGAGCACTCGTACAAGTACCGCAGCGACGAGTTCGCGGCGCTCGCCCGCGCCGCCGGCTGGCAGCCGGCCGGCGAATGGCTCCAGGACGGCTTCGCCGTCCAGCTCTACCGCTAGAAGCCGAGCTCCGGCAACGCCTGCTTCAGCGCGTCGAGGCAGGTTCCGTCGACGGCAGCCCCGCGTTCCTTCTCCATCATCGCGATCGCGTCGTCGACCGGGATCGGCCCGCGGTACGGGCGCTCGGCCGTGATCGCATCGAAGATGTCGGCCACCGTGATGATGCGCGTTTCGAAGGGAATCGCGTCGGCGGCGAGGCCGCGTGGATAGCCCTTGCCGTCGAGCCGCTCGTGGTGGGCCGCGGCGACGAAGGCCAGCTCGGAAAAGATGTCGAGCCGCGCCAGGATCTGCTCGGAATAGGCGGCATGCGCCTTGACCTGCTCCCACTCGTCCGGCTCCAGCCGCCCCGGCTTGTCGAGCACGCCGTTGCTGACGCCGAGCTTGCCGATATCGTGCAGCAGCGCACCGCGCCGCAGCCAGCGCACCCGGCCCCGCGGCAGGCCGAGCCGCGTGGCGACCGCTTCAGTGTAGGCGGCCACGCGCGTGCTGTGGCCGTAGGTGTAGTGGCTCTTCGCGTCGACGACCTGCGCGAAGGCCTCGGCAATGGTGTCGAGGCGATCCTCGTCGATACGGACCGCCTTCGACGCCGGCTCGATCGCCGCGATGCGCTGCTGCAGGCCGGCATCGCCGAGCCCCTCCCAGAAGCCCGGCAGGCGCTCGGCGGCGAGGAAGGCGTCGACGACCGCCGGATCGAACCACGATCCGGCGCGCCCGCGCACCTCCCGTATCGCGTGCTCCCGGCCGGCAGCCGAATGGAACACCTCGGCGACCTGCGCCAGGAGCGCGATGCGCGATGCGAGCGGAATGGCCGCGCCGGCCAGTCGCGCCGGCTTGCCGTGGCCGCTCCAGTGCTCGTCCAGGCAGCGGATGCCGGCGGCCACCTGCTCGTCGAAGCCGAGCTGCAGCGAGATGTTGGCGCCGCGCTCGCAGCGCGTGGTGATGAGCTCGGTGGCGAACTCCTCGCCGTTCTGCGCGAGATTGAGGATCCGGCTGACGCGCTCGTGCAGCGAGCGGCCGACGCCGACATGGGACAGCACGAAGCGCCCGAGACGCAGCATGCTGTCGGTGTCGACCTGCTTGAAGTCACGCTTCACCCGGCGGTCGTCGGTGCCGTATAGCTCGAACAGCCGCGCAGCGTTGCTGCTGCAGCCGGCATCCTTCAGCAGCAGCGTGTAGTAAAGGTGCGACAAGGCCTCGCTGTCCATGCCCAGTTGCTGCCCGACCTGCATGCCGATCCAGCAGCAGCGCAGGCCGTGGCCCGCCGGCAGGCCTTCGGTGAGGTCGAGCGCGTAACTCAGCGCGCCGATGATCGCGGACAGCGACAGTTCGCGCTGGTCCGTGGCGGAGGTCATGTCGAGCGGACTCATGGCAGCCTTTCTGCAAGCGTCTACCCGGCTTATCGGCACGCCGCGGCGCCACTCAACCGTGCGCACATCGTGGTCTTTTCCCTGCCACGGCATGCCGGCTTCCGGCTTAACCCTGCTGCCGCACGGGTCGCGCCGGGCCGCCGAGCCCGTAGAATTTCCGCATGGCCACCCTTGAATCGCTCGCCTTCGACAACGGTTTCGCCCGCCTGCCCGAGACCTACTACTCACGCGTCTGCCCGACACCGGTCCCGGACCCCTACCTCGTCTGCTACAGCCCGGAGGCGCTGGCGCTGCTCGATCTCGACGCCGCCGAGATCAAGCGGCGGGAGACGATCGAAACACTCGCCGGCAACCGCCTGCTGCCGGGCATGGAGGCGCTCGCCGCGCTCTACGCCGGCCACCAGTTCGGCCACTACGTGCCGCAGCTCGGCGACGGCCGCGCGATCCTGCTGGGCGAAGTGAAGAATGCCGCGGGCGAAGGCTGGGAGATGCAGCTCAAGGGCGCCGGCCGCACGCCCTACTCCCGCGGCGGCGACGGCCGCGCCGTGCTGCGCTCGAGCATCCGCGAATTCCTCTGCTCGGAAGCGATGCACGCGCTCGGCATCCCCACCACGCGCGCGCTCGCCATCGTCGGCAGCGACCATCCGGTCTACCGCGAGGACGAGGAAACCGCGGCGCTCGTCACGCGACTGGCGCCGAGCTTCGTGCGCTTCGGGTCCTTTGAAGTTTTTTATTACCGCAACCAGGTCGAGTCGATCAAACACCTGGCCGACTACGTCATCGCGCGCTACTACCCGGAGCTGAAGGATCTTGCCGACCCCTACCCCGAATTCCTGCGCCAGGTGAGCCTGCGCACGGCCGACCTGATGGCGCAGTGGCAGGCGGTCGGCTTCTCGCACGGCGTGATGAACACCGACAACATGTCGATCCTCGGCCTCACGCTCGACTACGGCCCGTTCGGCTTCCTCGACGCCTTCGACCCCGGCTTCGTCTGCAACCATTCCGACACCGGCGGCCGCTACGCCTTCGACCAGCAGCCCGACGTCGCCGCGTGGAACCTGACCAAGCTCGCGCAGGCGCTGGTGCCGCTGATGTCGGTCGAGGCCGCCTCGCAGGCGATCGGCGAGTATCCGCAGGCCTTCGGCCGCGCCTACCTCGAACGCATGGCCGCGAAGTTCGGCCTCGCGCCCGGCGAAGACACCGTGTCCTTGATCATGGACGCGCTGCAGCTGCTGGCGCAGAACCGCGTCGACTACACGATCCTCATGCGCCGGCTGTGCGCGTTCGACAGCACCACGGGAGCCATCAACGCGCCGCTGCGCGACCTGTTCCTCGACCGCACGGCGTTCGACGCCTGGGCCGCCCGCTACGCCGCCGCGCTGCGTCAGCAGGGCTCGGGCGACGCCGAACGCGGCGCGGCCATGCGCCGCCTCAACCCGAAGTACATCCTGCGCAACCATCTGGCGGAGATCGCCATCCGGCAGGCGGCCGATCACCGCGACTACAGCGAAGTCGACCGCCTGCACCGCCTGCTCGCGCGGCCGTTCGACGAGCAGCCGGCGTTCGAATCCTACGCCGCCGAGCCGCCCGACTGGGCGAGGAAGATTGAGGTAAGCTGCTCTTCGTGAACCGTGCCGCTGCCCCGATCGCCTGCATGCTGACCTGCGCGCTGCTCGCCGCGTGCAGCGGCCCGCCGATCGAGCGCCGCGACGGCAGCAGCAGCGCGCGCAGCTTCAGTCTCAAGGAACTCGCCAAGCGCGACATCGACAGCGTCGTCGAGATCCAGCAGCAGGCCCTCGTCGCCACGCTGCGCACGCTCACCCTCAAGCTCTACCGCCGCAATCCCGCCGAATGGCGCAAGTCCGGCTTCGCCAGCGCCGATGCCGCAACCGAGGCGCTCTTCACGCCCCTGCTCGACTGGCCGCAGTCGCGCGACAAGGACCTCGACTGGCGCGCCAGCCTGCGCGACGCCTGGCGCGAGGATTACACCGGCGACCGCGTCCACGCGCTGATGCAGGGCCTGCTCGTCATGCAGATGGCGGCGTTCGGCCATCGCACCGAGTTCTACGCGCTCTCGGAGATCGACGCGCAGAAGCTCTACAACGCCGCCCGCAACACCGAGGCGATCGCCTGGAAGCTCGCCAACGCCAGACGGCCGGGCGGCGAGCCGCTGCTGTTGTCGAACGGCATCGACGCCGGCGGCACGCCCAATCTCAGCTTCGAGCGCGAGTTCGGCAAGCTGATCGGCATCGGGGATGCCCTCGCGCGCGTCGTCGAGGACAAGGACAACCGCGCGATCCGCTTCGGCGTCGTCAACGTCGCCAGCATGATGTTCCTGCCGATCTGACCATAACCGCCGACGCCTACGCCTATTGCGCCGGCCTCACGCGCGACCAGTGGGCGTGGGAATTCCTGCGCCGCAACCCCGACTACCGGCGCGACTACGCAGCCTTCATCACGATCTGGCGCGCGCTCGAAGCCGACTACGGCGCGCCGCCGAATCGCGATTTTTCCAAATGGAAGCTCGACCCACGCGCCTACGGCCCGCTGCCCGGCGACGCCGAACTCGCCGCGCCCGCGGGCGCGCTGTGCACCGTCGACGACGACCGCGTGTTGCTCGAGTGCTGGATGGGCGCGAAATGGGGCTTCTACAAGTTCCCGCTCGACCCGGATCACGTCGCCCCTTCCCCGGACGAACTGTCGTGGCGCCCGCCACCGCAGGTCGACGGCGAGGTCGAAGCCGCCTACCGCGTCGACCTCACGTTCGACCTCTCCCTGCCCCTGCCGCCGCAGCTCGAAGCCGCAAAATTCCGCCTCGTCAGCCGCGCCGCCGAGCTGCGGCGGCAGGGCCTGGCAGCGCCAAAGACCGTGGCAAACCAGCGCGCGCGCTGGATTGCGATGCTGCGGCTGCTCGATGGCAATGCAGCGTCGGATGTCGAGAGTGCAATACTGCTGGATGAAGCGCGGGCACTGGTGGCAGGCGGCTATCGCGAGATGTTGCGGCTGGCGGACCTGGACTCGGGCACGAAATGAAAGGCTGCGCCGATTTCAAACAGAGGCACGCCAGCTTTTTCATGATGTAATACAAAAATCGACGTGAGCGGCATAACTCAAATATCACACCACGTTCCGCTATGGCCTCACCTTCCTTACACGAGATTGCTAGTGCTATTGCTGCAGTAGTGAGCGCAATCGGCGGAGCTTTTGCCGCAGTAGCGGCTTTCCGCTCAGCTGACGCTGCTCGTGATGCTGCGCGTTCGGCAGACGATGCAAACCGCCGCGCAATTCTTAGAGAGGTTTCGGCTGTTGCTGCTTCGATATTGGGAGCAGTACTTGGAGTTAAGTCGCGAGCTGCTGAATTAATCAGCGAATATCAATCTGCGGAAATATTCTCGGGTTCAAGGGAACACTCTGGCCTGCGAGAACTTCAAAAAAACACTCGAGAGCTTCAAGAGAAAGCAGAGTCTTTTGTTGCAGACGCGGGGCTTTTCGCAAATGGCGCAACGCAACTCGCGGCATCACCTGCTGAAGATATTGACCGCGTGCTAGTTCGTTTAAGTGGAAACCTGCAACTAATCCAGACGATCCGTGATGAACTCGATCGGAAACATGCGGCGATTTCTAGTCAGAACTCGCAGCATCGGAAAGTTGCCCTTCAATCGATGGCGCCGCGTAATGCTTAATGCTGAAAGAGGCAGACGCTTCCGCGCTACCAACAAAACAAAACCGGGGCACACAGCCCCGGTTTTCATTTCGCCTCGGAAGCGCAGGGCTTCCTCAAAGCACCTCAGGCGAAATTCGCTTCCGCAAACTTCCAGTTCACCAGGTTGTTGAGGAAGGTCTCGACGAACTTGGGGCGCAGGTTGCGGTAGTCGATGTAGTAGGCGTGCTCCCACACGTCGACGCACAGCAGGGCCTTGTCGCCGGTGGTCAGCGGGGTGCCGGCGGCGCCCATGTTGACGATGTCGACGGAGCCGTCGGCCTTCTTCACGAGCCAGGTCCAGCCGGACCCGAAGTTGCCCACGGCGCTGGTCTGGAAGGCCTTCTTGAATTCGTCGAGCGAGCCCCACTTCTTGTTGATGGCGTCGGCCAGGGCGCCGGAGGGCGCACCGCCGCCGTTGGGGGTCAGGCAGTTCCAGAAGAAGGTGTGGTTCCACACCTGCGCGGCGTTGTTGTAGACGCCGCCGGCCGGCGCGCTCTTGACGATGTCCTCGAGCGATTTGTTCTCGAAGGCGGTGCCCTTGATCAGGTTGTTGAGGTTGGTCACGTAGGCCTGGTGGTGCTTGGCGTAGTGGTATTCGAAGGTCTCCTTGGACATGTGCGGCTGGAGCGCATCCATGGCGAAGGGCAGTGCGGGCAAGGTGTGTTCCATAACTCTCTCCTGATATGAACAAACGATAAATATAGTGCCTGTACCGGATATTGCAGATGTCGCAACGGCAACAGGGTTTCTGTCGCTGCAAAGAAAAAGGGCCGGCATAACCGACCCTGATTCTTTGATTTGTTGGTCGGGGCGAGAAGATTCGAACTTCCGACCCCCTGCACCCCATGCAGGTGCGCTACCAGGCTGCGCTACGCCCCGACGAAGCCCAAGATTCTAACAGAGGAGCCACGCCCGGCGGAAGCCCTTCGGTGCCTGTTCGCGCTATTTTTCGTCTGCGCGCTAACCGAGTATTTTCAGGATCGCGGCGATTTCCGCGCGCAGCTTGCCGACGTCGAGCGCGCTCGCAGGGGTGGCTGCCGGGGCAGCCTCCTCGGAAGCGGGTGCCGATTCGGCGTCGTGCTCGAGGCGCTGGCGCGCGCCGCTGATCGTGAAGCCCTCCTCGTACAGCAATTCGCGGATGCGGCGGATCAGCAGGACTTCATGGTGCTGGTAGTAGCGGCGGTTGCCGCGCCGCTTGACCGGGCGCAGCTGGGTGAATTCCTGCTCCCAGTAGCGCAGCACGTGCGGCTTGACCGCGCAGAGCTCGGAGACCTCACCGATGGTGAAGTAGCGCTTGGCCGGAATCGGCGGCAGTTCACTCCGCGCTGGGCGTTCCAACTTGGGCGCCTTCAACCTGGGACTTGAGCTTCTGGCTCGCGTGGAACGTGACCACGCGGCGCGCGGAGATCGGCATTTCCTCGCCGGTCTTGGGATTTCGGCCCGGGCGTTGGGGCTTTTCGCGGCACTGGAAGTTGCCGAAGCCGGACAGCTTGACGATGTCGCCCTTTTCGAGCGCCAAGCGGATTTCGTCGAAGAACGACTCGACGACGTCCTTCGCCTCGCGCTTGTTCAAACCTACTTTTTCGAACAGCAGTTCGGCCAGATCAGCTTTGGTCAGGGTGCTCATGGTCGTATTGGCAGGAATGGCTTATGGGAACTGCGTCATGCACGCGCCCTATATAGGGTTATTGCTCAGGCACGCAGACTGGCATTGCACTGACGAAGCGCGGCATCGACCAGTTTCTGCACTGCATCTTCCACTTCCTGATCCGTCAATGTGCGTTCAGTATCTTGCATAACTACCCGGATTGCAAGGCTTTTTTGGTTTTCCGGCACGCCCTTTCCGCGGTATTCGTCGAACACGTCGATGGTGCGCACCCAGCTTGCCGCGGCCTCGCGCAGGACGTCGACCAGCTCGCCCGCCGGCGTGTGCGCATCCAGCACGAACGCGAGGTCGCGCCGCACTTGCGGGAAGCGCGACAGCCCGCCATGGCGCGGCAGCGCACGGCGGGTGACGGCCTCGCTGTCGAGCTCGAACAGCACCGGCGCCGCCGGCAGGTCGAATGCCTGCACCAGACGCGGGTGCAGCGTGCCGACCCAGCCGACGGCGCGGCCGCCCGCGCACACCTCGGCGCATTGGCCCGGATGCAGCGCGGGATGAGCGCCGCGACGCACGTCGAGCGCACGGCCGAACAGGCGTTCGAGATCGCCCTTCACGTCGAAGAAATCGACGCGGCGCGCCTTCGTGCCCCACTGCTCCGGCGCGGCGTCGCCGTAGGCCAGGCCGCCGAGCTTCAGCGGCTGCGCGTCGAGCGATGCGTAGACGCGGCCCAGCTCGAAGACGCGCACGCGATCCTGCTGGCGATTCAGGTTGTGGCGCAGCGTCTCGATCAACCCGCCCCACAGCGTGGTGCGCATCGCGGAGAGCTGGCTGGCGATCGGGTTGGCGAGCGGCAGCGGGCATGCCGCGGGGTCGAGCGCGGTCTCCCACGCCGGGTCGACGAAGCTGTAGGTGACGACTTCCTGATAGTCGAGATCGACCAGCGTCTGCCGCAGCGCATCCTCCGCGACCACCTTCTCGTCCTGCGGCAGCATGCGCGACGGCGCCGCCGGCGGCTGCGCGGGGATGTTGTCGTAGCCGAACAGGCGCACCGCCTCCTCGATCAGGTCCTCCTCGATCGCGAGGTCAAAGCGGAAGCTCGGCGGGGTGACGATCAGATTGTCGTCGCGGCGCTCGACTGCCGCGCCCAGCGCCGCCAGGCCCGCCGCCACCTGGCCGGCGTCGAGCTCGACGCCGGCGACGCGCGTGAGGCGCGCCAGGCGCAGGGTGATCGGCTCGCGCTTCGGCAGGTCGGCCACGGCTTCGGTGACGGGTCCGGGCTGGCCGCCGCAGATGTCGACGAGCAACTGCGTCGCGCGCTCCATCGCCTGGCGGGTGGCGCCGAAGTCGACGCCGCGCTCGAAGCGGTGCGAGGAATCGGTCGACAGGCCGAGCCGGCGGGCACGGCCGGCGATCGCCGCCGGCGCGAAGAACGCGGCCTCCAGCATGAGGTCGACGGTGAATTTCTCGACGCTGGTCGGCTGCCCGCCCATGATGCCGGCGAGCGCGACCGGGCCGGTGGCGTCGGCGATCACCAGCATGTCGGGCGCGAGCTCGGCGGTCTGGCCGTTCAGCAATTCGAGCGTCTCGCCGGCGCGCGCCAGGCGCACCTCGATGCCGCCGTCGAGGCGCGACAATGCGAAGGCATGCATCGGCTGGCCGAGTTCGAGCAGCACGTAATTGGTGATGTCGACCGGCGCGAGCAAGGGGCGGATGCCGCTGCGCTCCAGGCGTTCGGCCATCCAGCGCGGCGTCTGCGCCTGCGCGTCGATGCCGCGCACCACGCGGGCGAGATAGCGCGGACAGGCGTCGGGAGCCGCGACCTGCACGGCGACCGTGTCGCCGATCGTCGGCGCGACCTCGGCGATCTGCGGCAGATGCACCGGCGCGCCGGTGATCGCACCGATCTCGCGCGCGAGGCCGGCGAGCGACAGGCAGTCGGCGCGGTTGGGCGTGAGCTTCAACGTGATCAGGGTGTCGTCGAGGCTGAGCCAGCTGCGGAAATCCTCGCCCACGGGTGCGTCGTCCGGCAGCACCATCAAGCCGTCGGCGGCGCCTTCCAGGCCCAGCTCCTTGGTCGAGCACAGCATGCCGAAGGACTCGACGCCGCGCACCTTGGCGACCTTGATCTCGATGCCGGGCAGCTTCGCCCCCGGGCGGGCGCACGGCACCTTGAGGCCGGCCGCGGCATTGGGTGCACCGCACACGATGGTGACCGGCGCGGCCTCGCCGACGTCGACCTGGCAGACACGCAGGCGGTCGGCGTCGGGATGCTTCTCGGCCGAGAGGATCTCGGCCACCACGACGTTGTTGAACGGCGGCGCGGCCGGGGCCAGCGCCTCGACCTCGAGCCCCGCCATGGTCACGGCGTGGGCGAGCTGGGCGGTATCGAGCGCAGGGTTGACCAGGCTGCGCAGCCAGGCTTCGGAGAATTGCATGATCTAGGCGCCCTGATTAATTGAATTGCTTGAGGAAACGCAGGTCGTTCTCGAAGAACAGCCGGAGGTCATCCACGCCGTAGCGCAGCATCGCCAGTCGCTCGACGCCGAGGCCGAAGGCGAAGCCGACGAAGCGCTCGGTGTCGATGTTCACGTGGCGGAACACGTTGGGATGCACCATGCCGCAACCGAGCACTTCCAGCCAGCCGGTATGCGAGCACACCCGGCAGCCCTCGCCGCCGCACATCACGCAGCCGATGTCCATCTCGGCGGACGGTTCGGTGAACGGGAAGAACGAGGGGCGGAAGCGCACCGGCAGGTCGTCGCGCTCGAAGAAGTTGCGCATGAAATCGGCCAGCACGCCCTTGAGGTCGGCGAACGACACGTTCTCGTCGACCCACAGGCCCTCGACCTGGTGGAACATCGGCGTATGCGTCACGTCGGAGTCGCAGCGGTACACCCGGCCCGGCGCGACGATGCGCATCGGCGGCTGGTGGGTCTGCATGTAGCGCACCTGCACCGGCGAGGTGTGGGTGCGCAGCAGCTCGCCGCCCTGCAGGTAGAAGGTGTCGTGCATCGCGCGCGCCGGATGGTCTTCCGGGATGTTGAGCGCGGTGAAGTTGTAGAAGTCGGTTTCGATCTCGGGGCCGGTCGCGACCTCGAAGCCGATCGAATGGAACAGTGCCTGGATGCGCGCGAGCGTCTTCGACACCGGATGCAGGCCGCCGCGCGCGAGCCCGCGGCCAGGCAGCGTCACGTCGAGCGTCTCGGCCGCCAGCTGGCGGTCGAGCTCCGCCTGCTGCAAGGCCTCGCGGCGATCCTTCAGCGCCGCCTCGACGGCCTGCTTGGCCTCGTTGATGCGGGCGCCGGCGGTCTTGCGCTCCTCGGCCGGCATCGCGCCGAGGCTTTTCAGCAGTTCGGTGAGCTGGCCGCTTTTGCCCAGGTAGACCGCCTTGACCTGCTCCAGGGCCGGCAGGTCGGCGCAGCCCGGGATGGCGGCAAGGGCTTCGGCGACGATTTCGTTCGGATTGCGCATAGTTGGATAGCGATCGAATTTATCCGCGGAGGACACGATGGACACGAAGATGAACCGATTGAGCTTCGCGTTTCTTCGCGTCCTTCGCGGACAAACTGGTTTTCAAATTCCACCAACAAAAAAAGGCCTTGCGGCCTTTTCTTGTTGCTCCGGTGCCGCTTATGCAGCGAGCTTGGCCTTGACCTGATCGACGATCTTGGCGAAGGCATCCTTGTCGAAGATCGCGATGTCGGACAGCACCTTGCGGTCCAGCGCGATCTCGGCACGGTTCAGCCCGTTCATGAACACGCTGTAGGTCAGGCCGTGCGAGCGGGCCGCCGCGTTGATACGGGCGATCCACAGGGCACGGAACTGGCGCTTGCGCTGACGGCGGTCGCGGTAGGCATACTGGCCCGCCTTCATCACCGCCTCGTTGGCGATGCGGAAGACGTTCTTGCGGCGGCCGCGATAGCCCTTGGCGGCGTCGAGGATCTTCTTGTGGCTGGCGCGGGCGGTTACGCCCCGTTTGACGCGTGGCATGCTTTCTCTCCTTTATGCGTAGGGCAACATGCGCGCAACCGCTTTGTGGTTGCTGGCATTGACGGTTTCCATGCCGCGCAACTGGCGCTTACGCTTGGTGCTCTTCTTGGTGAGAATGTGGCGCATGAACGCGTGCGAGCGCTTGAAACCGCCGCCGCCCAGCGCGCGGAACCGCTTGGCGGCGCCGCTCTTGCTCTTCATCTTAGGCATGATGCTTCCTTCGTTTATCTCATGCGGCCAGGTGACCCCGCGACGCGGAATGCTTCAACTACCCGACTGCACGTATGGTGGCGTTGTTTGGCCCGGGGGCCGGAGACACGCCTGTCTCGCAAACCTTACTTCTTCTTCGGCGCCAGCATCATCACGAGCTGGCGGCCTTCCATCTTGGGAAACTGCTCGACCACCGCGAGTTCGGCGAGGTCGGCCGACACGCGCTTCAGCTGTTCCATGCCGATTTCCTGGTGGGCCATTTCGCGGCCGCGAAAACGCAGGGTCACCTTGGTCTTGTCGCCGTCCTCGAGGAAGCGGATCAGGTTGCGCAGCTTGATCTGGTAGTCGCCCTCGTCCGTTCCCGGACGGAACTTCACTTCCTTGATCTGGACCTGCTTCTGCTTGAGCTTGGCCTCGTGCTGCTTCTTGCTTTCCTGGTACTTGAACTTGCCGTAGTCCATGATCTTGCACACGGGCGGCTGTGCCGTCGGTGCAATTTCCACCAGGTCCAGGTCTGCGTCTTCCGCCTGGCGCAGCGCATCGTAGAGTTTCACGATGCCGAGCTGCTCGCCTTCGGTACCGACCAAACGCACTTCGGGCGCCGTAATTTCGCCGTTGATGCGTGTCTGCTTCTTTTCTGTCGCGATGAGCCGTTCTCCAAATCCAAAACCCGGCGCGGGGCGCCCGGGCAAAAAGGTCAAACAACAAACAAAGAAGGCGCGGGATTCATCCCGGCGCCTTGTTTGACCGCGCTTACTGGCGCGCCAGCGTTTCCGCTTTCACGCGCGCAATGAAGTCTTCCAAACCGAGCTGCCCCAGGTCCTGGTTGCCGCGGGCGCGCACTGCGGCCGCACCGGCTTCCATTTCCTTGTCGCCGACGACGACCAGATAAGGCAGCTTCTGCAAGCTATGTTCTCGAATTTTATAGGTAATTTTGTTATTGCTCAAGTCCGATGCCGCGCGGATGCCGGCTGCGCGCAGTGCCTGGGTCACCTGCTGCGCATAGGCCTCCTGGCGCTCGCTGATGTTCATCACCATGACCTGCACCGGCGCCAGCCACAGCGGGAAGTTACCGGCGTGGTGCTCGATCAGGATGCCGATGAAGCGCTCCATCGAGCCGAGGATGGCGCGGTGCAGCATGACCGGGATCTTGCGGCTGTTGTCCTCGGCGACGAACTCGGCGCCGAGGCGCACCGGCAGGTTGAAGTCGAGCTGGATCGTGCCGCACTGCCACAGGCGGCCGAGCGTGTCCTTGAGCGTGAACTCGATCTTGGGGCCATAGAATGCGCCTTCGCCCGGCTGCAGGTCGAAGGGCAGATTGTTCTTCTCGAGCGCGGCGGCGAGCGCGGCCTCGGCGCGGTCCCAGCTCTCGTCCGAGCCGACGCGCTTCTCCGGCCGGGTGGAGAGCTTGACCAGCACGTCGTGGAAGCCGAAGTCGGCGTAGACCTTCTGCAGCATCACGATGAAATCCGCCACCTCCTGCTCGACCTGCTCTTCCATGCAGAAGATGTGGGCGTCGTCCTGCGTGAAGCCGCGCACGCGCATGATGCCGTGCAGCGCGCCCGAGGGCTCGTTGCGATGGCAGGAGCCGAATTCGGCCAGGCGCAGCGGCAGCTCGCGGTAGGAATGCAGGCCGCTGTTGAAGATCTGCACGTGGCCCGGGCAGTTCATCGGTTTCACCGCGTAGTCGCGGTTCTCCGACGCCGTCGTGAACATGTTGTCGCGGTAGTTGTCCCAGTGGCCCGACTTCTCCCAAAGCGTGCGGTCCATCACCGCCGGGGTGCGCACTTCCTGGTAGCCGTATTCGACGAACTTCTGCCGCATGTACTGCTCGATCTGCTGCCACACGATCCAGCCCTTGGGATGCCAGAAAACCATGCCCGGCGCCTCGTCCTGCATGTGCAGGAGGTCGAGCTGCTTCGCCAACCGGCGGTGGTCGCGCTTCTCGGCCTCTTCCAGCCGGTGCAGGTAGGCCTCGAGGTCCTCCTTCTTCGCCCACGCGGTGCCATAGATGCGCTGCAGCATCGCGTTCTTCGAATCGCCGCGCCAGTAGGCGCCGGCCAGCTTCATCAGCTTGAACGCGCGCGGCAGCTTGCCGGTGGAGGGAAGATGCGGGCCACGGCAGACGTCGAACCACTCGCCCTGGCGGTAGATCGAGAGCTCCTCGCCCTTGGGAATCACCTCGTCGATGATCTGCACCTTGTAGGTTTCGCCGAGTTCGGCAAACACCCTCATCGCCTCCTCGCGCTCCCACACCTCGCGCTGGATCGGCAGGTCGCGCTTGACGATCTCGTCCATGCGCTTCTCGATCTTCTCCAGGTCTTCCGGGGTGAAGGGCGTAGCGCGCGCGAAGTCGTAGTAGAAGCCGTCCTCGATCGCCGGGCCGATCGTCACCTGGGTGCCCGGATAGAGTTCCTGCACCGCCTGCGCCATCACGTGGGCCGCGTCATGGCGGATCAGGTCGAGCGCCTCGGCATCCTTGGCGGTAACGATGGCGAGCTGCACGTCGCGGTCGATCAGGTGGCTGGTGTCGACCAGCTTGCCGTCGACCTTGCCGGCGAGCGCGGCCTTGGCAAGACCGGCACCGATGCTCGCCGCGACCTGCGCGACCGTGACGGGGCCCTCGAATGGGCGGACCGAACCATCGGGAAGCGTGACGTTGACCATATTCTTTTCAGTCTCCGGAAACGAAAAAAGCGCGGACCGGCCGCGCTTTTCGGGTACTACAGGTTGGAAGATTGCAGATGTCTGCGAACAGCTGTGCGCCGGGTTTTATCCTTTGACAGCCTTGCTAGTTCGCGGTGACATTTCGCAACCCCCAGAGGTCATCCCGACCCAATGAATATTGGTAGGCGCGATTGGACTCGAACCAACGACCCCCACCATGTCAAGGTGGTGCTCTAACCAGCTGAGCTACGCGCCTAAAGAGGTGCGCATTCTATACAGGACGGCCGCCCCCGGCAACTGTTATTTGCGTTTCGCCGGACTGACGCGTTCGCCGCCCGCGATCAGGCCAGCGGCCAGCGCCGGAGCACCTCGTAATGCGCACCTTCGGGGTCGGTGACGGAGCGCACCAGCACGAAGTCCGCGACGGACCAGCGCACCGGCTCGCAGTTCGGCACGTCGCCACCGCGTGAATTGCGCAGCAAGGTCACGTGCGGAACGTGCGGGCGCGGGTCGACGGAAAAATCGCTCGCCCGCAGCGCGGCGTTCAGCGCCTCGACCAGTTCGACATGCTGCGTCGGGGTCTGGCTGGCGCCCAGCCAGCCGATGCGGTTGTGCCGCCAGTAGCCGGCCTGGTCGAGGACCAGCTCGAAGCGCCCGGCGGCGACGGCGTCGCCGCAGGCGAGGAGCGCGTCCAGCTGGCCGGTCGGCGTGCTGCCGAGAAAAGCGAGCGTGATGTGCAGCGTGTCGGCCCGCGTGCGCCGGCCACCCCAGTGCTGGTGCAGCCATTTCCCCGCACGGTTGAGCGCGTCGCGCGTGACCTCGTCCGGCCACAGGGCGAAGAAAAGCCGCAGCGTCTCGCGGCGTTCGGGTGGCGGCGCGCCCGGTTCGGGCTCAGCCACGCTCGATCAGGCACACGGCCTCGGCCGCGATGCCTTCCCCGCGCCCGGTAAAGCCGAGTTTCTCGGTGGTGGTCGCCTTGACGTTGACGCGGTCGAACGCAATGCCGAGATCGTCGGCGATGTGCGCGGTCATGCGGGCGATGTGCGGCGCCATCCTGGGTGCCTGCGCGATGATCGTGGCGTCGACGTTGGCGGCCTGCCAGCCCCGTTCGCGCAGCTGTTCGGCCACGCGCCGCAGCAGGATGCGGCTGTCGATGCCCGCGAACGCCATGTCGGTGTCGGGGAAATGGCGACCGATGTCGCCCAGCCCGGCGGCGCCGAGCAGCGCGTCGCAGATGGCATGCAGCAGCACGTCGGCATCCGAATGACCGGCCAGCCCCCGCTCGTAGGGAATCTCGACGCCCCCGACGATGAGCTTGCGGTTCGCGGCGAACGCGTGCACGTCGAAGCCGTGCCCGACTCGGATGTCAGCCATTCAGGTGCTCCAGGATGAGGCTCGCCAGGCGCAGGTCCTGGGGATAGGTCACTTTGAGGTTGCGGCTGTCGCATTCGACCAGGCGCGGGCGCAGGCCGAGCTGCTCGATCGCGGACGCCTCGTCGGTCATGTCGGCGCCGGCCTGCCGCAGCGCGTCGCGCAGCTGCGCGTGGCGGAACATCTGCGGAGTCTGCGCCTGCCACAGGCCGGCGCGCGGCACCGTCGCCGCCACCCGCGATTCGCTGTCGGCACGCTTGAGCGTGTCGGCGACCGGCACCGCCAGCAGGCCGCCGACCGGATCGTGTGCCGCGCTGTCGATGAGGCGGCCGAGCGCCCCGGCCGGCAGGCAGGGCCGTGCCGCGTCGTGCACCAGCACCCAATCGTCGGCGCCGCACCAGCCGGCGATCGCCTCCAGTCCGTTCAGCACGGTCTCCGCGCGGGTCGCTCCGCCGCAGCGCAGCACCTGCAGCCGTTCTCCCCACGACGACCAGTCGCAGGTCTCCCACCATTCATCGCCCGGCGACAGCACGACGACCAGGCGGTCGACGCGGCTGTCGCGCGCGAGCGCGGCCAGTGCATGCGCGATCACGGGTCGGCCGTTCAGCTCGAGATATTGCTTGGGGCGGGCGCTGCCCATGCGCGATCCGCTGCCGGCGGCCGGGACGAGGGCGTGGAAGCGGCTCATGACTCGCCGCTGGGCGCGAGGACGTCGCGGTTGCCGTTCGACTGCATCGCCGAGACGAGGCCCGCCCGCTCCATGTCCTCGATCATGCGCGCGGCGCGGTTGTAGCCGATGCGCAGCTGGCGCTGCACCGACGAAATCGAGGCGCGGCGCGACTTCAGCACGTAGGCCACCGCCTGGTCATAGAGCGGGTCGGCTTCCGCGCCGGGCTCGCCGAATTCCCCGCCCTCGCCGTCCTCCTCCGGCGACTCGAGCACGCCTTCGACATAGTCGGGCTCGCCCAGCGACTTCAGGTAGTCGACGACGCGATGCACCTCGTTGTCCGACACGAAGGCACCGTGCACGCGCTGCGGCAGGCCGGTGCCGGGCGGCAGGTAGAGCATGTCGCCCTGTCCGAGGAGCGCCTCGGCGCCCATCTGGTCGAGGATCGTGCGCGAGTCGATCTTGGACGACACCTGGAACGCGATGCGCGTCGGAATGTTCGCCTTGATGAGGCCGGTGATGACGTCGACCGACGGCCGCTGCGTGGCGAGGATCAGGTGGATGCCGGCCGCGCGGGCCTTCTGGGCGAGCCGCGCGATCAGCTCCTCGACCTTCTTGCCGACGACCATCATCAGGTCGGCCAGCTCGTCGATCACCACCACGATCGTCGGCAGCGTCTCGAGCGGCTCGGGATTGTCCGGGGTCAGGCTGAACGGATGGGTCAGCGGCGTGCCGGCCTTCTTCGCGTCGCGCACCTTCTGGTTGTAGCCTGCGAGATTGCGCACGCCGACCGCCGACATCAGCTTGTAGCGGCGCTCCATCTCGGCGACGCACCAGTTGAGCGCGCTCGCCGCCTGCTTCATGTCGGTGACGACCGGCGCCAGCAGGTGCGGAATGCCTTCGTAGATGGAAAGCTCGAGCATCTTGGGGTCGACCATGATCATGCGCACGGTCGACGGGTCGGACTTGTACACCAGCGACAGGATCATCGCGTTGACGCCGACCGACTTGCCCGAGCCGGTGGTGCCGGCGACCAGCAGATGCGGCATCTTGCCGAGATCGGCAACCATCGGGTTGCCGGCGATGTCCTTGCCGAGCGTGACGGTGAGCGGGCTCGCGCTGTCGTGGTAGGCCTTGGATCCGAGGATCTCGGACAGCCGCACGATCTGCCGCTTGGGGTTCGGAATCTCCAGCCCCATCGTGTGCTTGCCGGGGATCGCCTCGACCACGCGGATGCTGATCACCGACAGCGTGCGCGCGAGATCCTTCGCCAGGTTGACGATCTGGCTGCCCTTGACCCCGGTCGCGGGCTCGATCTCGTAACGGGTGATCACCGGGCCGGGCGACGCCGACACCACCTTCACTTCCACGCCGAACTCGGCGAGCTTGCGCTCGATCATCAGCGAGGTGAACTCCAGTGCCTCCGGGCTCGCCGTCTCCACCGCCTCGTCGGCGGGATCGAGCAGGTGCAGCGGCGGCAGCGGCGAATCCGGCAGATCGGAGAACAGCGGTGCCTGCTTTTCGGTGACGGCGCGCTCGGATTGCGGCACGGCCTTCACCACCGGCTCGATACGGATCGGCGGCGCCTCGACGCGCTTCTTCTTTTCCACCGTGAGCTTCGCCTCGCGCTTCTGAACGGCCATCTCGCCCAGCTTGCGGTCGCGGCGCGCCTGCCAGGTGTCGATCGCCTTCCACCAGGACCATTCCACGGCGGCACCGGTACGCTCGGCCATGGTCAGCCACGACGTGCCGGTGAACAGGCTGAAGCCGACCGCCATCATCAGCAGCAGCACCAGCGACCCGCCGGTGAAGCCGAGCAGCGTCCCCGCCGCCGCGCCGACCGCGGCGCCAAGCGCGCCGCCGTGCGCGTCCGGCAGCGTCACGGCCCAGTGCCAGGTGCGCAGCCATTCGATGCCGCCGCTCCCCACCAGCAGCAGCGCGAAGCCGCCCAGCCGGACCCAGCGCTGGCGGCCGCTCGCCAGCGGCGCTTCCTCGAGATGCCGGAAGGTGTGGACGACGTAGGCGGCGGCGAGCACCACCCACCACCATGCCGACATGCCGAACAGCAGCAGCAGCAGGTCGGAGAGCCAGGCGCCGAACCGCCCGCCGAAATTGTGCAGTGCCCCGCCGTCGCCCGTCGTGCTGAAGCCCGGGTCCGCCGCGTTGTGGGTCAGCAGGATGGCGGTCAGAAACAGCGCGGCACAGCCGACCAGCAAGGCACGGGCTTCACCCAGCAGGCGCTGCATGCGGGGCGACAAGGGCGTCGAGGAACGGGAAGCGGGTCGCGCCATGGAAATCCGGGGAGCAAAAGTGGTCCGATTATCCCGGATAATCCACGGGGAGGCGAGACAGGGCAGCGAACCGCGTCGGGCGGGGGTTTGCCCGTCGGTTCGGGATGAATACCGGGCCGGCAGCATGGAAATGCGGCCGCCAGGATTGGTTAGAATAGTGGCCCTTTCCCCTCAGCCGACTACAGAGCCATGAGCACCGCACATCACAAACTGATCATCCTCGGTTCCGGCCCCGCCGGATATTCCGCCGCGGTCTACGCCGCGCGCGCCAATCTCTCGCCCGTCGTGATCACCGGCATGCAGCAGGGTGGCCAGCTGATGACCACCACCGATGTCGACAACTGGCCTGGCGACGTCGACGGCGTGCAGGGTCCCGAGCTGATGGATCGCCTGCAGCGCCACGCCGAGCGCTTCAACACCGAGATCATCTTCGACCAGATCCACACCGCCAAGCTGACCGAGAGGCCCTTCACGCTGATCGGCGATTCCGGCACCTATACCTGCGATGCGCTCATCATCGCCACCGGCGCCTCGGCCATGTACCTCGGCCTGCCCTCCGAACAGGCCTTCATGGGCAAGGGCGTGTCGGGCTGCGCCACCTGCGACGGCTTCTTCTACAAGGGCCAGGACGTGGCGGTCATCGGCGGCGGCAATACCGCGGTCGAGGAAGCGCTGTATCTGGCCAACATCGCGAAGCACGTCACCCTGGTGCACCGCCGCGACAGCTTCAAGGCCGAGAAGATCATGGTCGACCACCTGATGGAGAAGGTGAAGGAAGGCAAGATCACGCTCGCGCTCGACAGCACGCTGGACGAAGTGCTGGGCGACAAGACCGGCGTGACCGGCATGCGCATCAAGAGCACCAAGGACGGCACGACCCGCGACATCGCGCTCACCGGCATCTTCATCGCCATCGGCCACAAGCCCAACACCGGCATCTTCGAGGGCCAGCTCGAGCTCGAAGGCGGCTACATCGTCACCCGCTCGGGCCGCGCCGGCAACGCCACCGCGACCAGCATCGAGGGCGTGTTCGCCGCCGGCGACGTGCAGGATCACATCTACAAGCAGGCCGTCACCAGCGCCGGCACGGGGTGCATGGCCGCGCTCGACGCCGAGCGCTACCTCGACGCGCTGGGCAAGACCAAGTGATCTGAGCCATGAAGCGCAGCCGCAGCGCGCTCGCGCCTGCCTCGTTCGAGGCGCTGGCGCGCGTGCGCCGCACGCTGCGCGAGGCGGCCGCGCAGCCCGCCGCATCGCACGCGCCGCCACACAAACCGCACCCGCCTGTCGACGGTCCGCTGCTGTTCCGCCGCGCCGTCGCCGACGCGATTCCCCTGCCGCCGTCCGGCCGCGCCGAGCTTGCACGCCCGCGCCCCCAACCCGTCGCGCGGCAGCGGCGCGCCGACGAGCGGCAGGTGCTGGTCGACGTGCTCGCCGACCCGTGGGACTGGGAGGCCGCCGTCTCCACCGGCGAGGAGCTCTTCTTCGCCCGTCCCGGCGTGCCCACTGCAGCCGTCCGCAAGCTCCGGCGCGGCGGCTGGGTCATCCGCGGCGAACTCGACCTGCACGGCCACACGGGGGAAGAGGCGCGCATCGCGCTGGCGACCTTTCTCAACCGCTGCATGATCGAGGACCGCCGCTGCGTGCGCATCATCCACGGCAAGGGACTCGGCTCGAAGAACCGCCTTCCGGTGCTGAAAAACAAGGTGCGCCACTGGCTGATGCAGCGCGAGGACGTGCTCGCCTTCTGCCAGGCGCGCGCCGTCGACGGCGGCAGCGGTGCCGTCATCGTGCTGCTGAAATCCTCAACCCGTTAACAAGAAAAGAAAGGCCCGCCATGAGCGAACCCGTCATCACCGATTTCGAACTGCCGTCGACCGGCAACACCACCTTCAAGCTTTCCGCCCAGCGCGGCAAGAACGTCGTCGTGTATTTCTATCCCAAGGACAACACCTCCGGCTGCACGCTCGAAGGCCAGGAATTCCGCGACCTTTACCCCGACTTCGGCAAGGCGAACACGATCGTCGTCGGCGTCTCGCGCGACAGCCTGAAGTCACACGAAGGCTTCAAGGCTGCCCACGGCTTTCCCTTCGAACTGCTCGCCGACACCGACGAGACGGCTTGCGAACTGTTCAAGGTGATGAAGCTGAAGAACATGTACGGCAAGCAGGTGCGCGGCATCGAGCGCAGCACCTTCGTGTTCGACAAGGACGGGAAGCTGGTGAAAAGCTGGCGCGGCCTGAAGGCGCCGGGACATGCGGCCGAGGTGCTGGCGTTCGTGCAGACGCTTTGAGCGTTGGCTTAACCACCGTTCGCCCTGAGCCTGTCGAAGGGCCTGCCCCCGCACCGTTCGCGCTGAGCCTGTCGAAGCGCCTGCCCCCGCACCGTTCGCGCTGAGCTTGTCGAAGCGCTGTCAACAGTAGTGAAGGATTTCGCGGGACTGCTGACCGTTGGCCGGGCTGCCCCCGGCCAACGGTCAGTGGTTCTGAGAAGAATCCGACTATGCCAACGGCGCTTCGACAAGCTCAGCGCGAACGGTGCTCAAGCAAACCGCCGTGCGCCCTATTTCCCCCCAGCGGGCGCAGCCACCCGCCCCTTCCGCTCCGCCGCAAAGAACCGCTCCACCACCTCCAGCTTCCTCGTCCGCGTCATCGCCGGCAGCGCATTCAGCAACAAGCGCCCATACGGCTTGTCCGCCAGCCGGGTGTCGCAGATCATCAAGACGCCGCGGTCGGTCTCGGTGCGGATCAGCCGCCCGGCGCCCTGTTTGAGCGTGATCGCGGCATGCGGCAGCTGGTAGTCCATGAAGGGCTTGCCGCCGCTCTTCTCCAGATGCGCGATGCGCGCGGCGACGACGGGGTCATCCGGCGGCTGGAACGGCAGCTTGTCGATGATGACCACCGACAGCGCATCGCCGGGCACGTCGACGCCTTCCCAGAAGCTCTGGCTGCCGAGCAGCACGGCGTTGCCGGCCTGCTGGAAGCGGGCGAGCAGCTCGTTCTTCGGCGCCTCGCCCTGCACCAGAAGCGGGTAGTCCCAGCCGCGGAACTTGAACGCGGCTTCGAGCAGGTCGCGGGCCTTGTCGAGCGCACGCAGGCTGGTGAAGAGGATGAAGGCGCGGCCCCGGCTGATTTCCAGCACCGGCAGCGCGGCATTCACGACCGCCTCGGTGAATTCGGGCGTGTTGGGCGCGGGCAGCCCCTGCGGCACGTAGAGCACGCCCTGGCGCGGGTAGTCGAAGGGGCTGTCGACGCAGAGCGTGGCGGCCTCCTCGATGCCGAGCCGCGTCTTCAGGTGGGTGAAGTCGCCGCCTACCGCAAGCGTGGCCGAGGTCAGGACCCACGCCTGCGCGCGCTCGGTGAGCTTGGCGCCGAACATCGCGCCGACCGACAGCGGCGTGGCGTGCAGCAGCAGCGAGCTTGGCGTCGTTTCGAGCCAGCGCACGCGCGGATGGTCGGGTTCGTCGTCGCGCTGCCAGCTGGCCAGTGTCGCCTGCACGTTCTGGGCGCGCTCGAAGCAGTTCTTCAGGTCGGCGTCGCGCTCGGCCTGCGTCTCCAGCAGCTTCGCCAGGTCGTCGAGCGCCGCGCGCATGTGCTTCAGGGCATCCGGCCATTTTTCGTAGCGCGCCAGGTCCGCCGCGGTCGCCTTGAGCGGATTCTGCGGGAACACCAGGCGCAGGTCGCGCGCGGCTCTGGCCAGGTCCTCGGCGGCGCGGCGCAAGGCCGGGAAGTCGCCCGCCTTCACCGCCGCGACGCGCTTGCTGTCACCGGCCAGATCGAGCAACTGTCCGACCGACACCGTCTCGCCGAAAAACTGCGCCGCAGTCTCGGCAAGCTGGTGCGCCTCGTCGAGGACCACGGTGTTGCACGCGGGCAGCAACTCGGCGACCCCTTCGTCCTTCAGCCACAGGTCGGCGAAGAACAGGTGATGGTTGACCACGACGACCTCGGCGTCGAGCGCGTTCTTGCGCGCCTGCATCACGAAGCAGTCCTTGAAGTGGCTGCACTCGCTGCCGAGACAGGTGTCGCGGCTCGATACCGCGTAATGCCAGGCGTTGGCGTCCTCGGGAATCCCCTCGGCTTCGGCACGATCGCCGCTCGAGCTGGTCTCGGCGAAGCGCGCGATCTTCTGCAGCCAGGCCGCGTCGTCGCGCTGGGTGAAGCGGCCGTCGGCGAGGTTGCGCTGCAGGTGATGGTGACAGACGTAATTGGCGCGCCCCTTCAGCAGCGCGACCTTGACCGGCGACTTCAGGGCGCGGCGCGCCGCCGGCAGGTCGCGGTGGAAGAGCTGGTCCTGCAGCGCCTTGGTTCCGGTCGAGATGACGACCTTGCCGCCCGAGAGCAGCGCCGGAATCAGGTAGGCCAGGGTCTTGCCGGTGCCGGTGCCCGCCTCGGCGAGCAGCACCTGCCTGTCCGCGACCGCCCGTTCGACCGCCTCGGCCATGGCCAGCTGCTGCGGCCGCGCGCGCCAGCCCGGCAAGGCCGCGGCGCACGGCCCCTCAGGCGAGAAGAGGTGTTTCAGGTCGACCATGTCCAGGCTGCATCCGGGCGGCAGTGTAACATCCGGGCTGGCGCGGCGCCGTCGTTCCGGCTTCAGTTTCGCCCCGATGCTGCCGTTAGGAAATTGGACCTTGCCCCCCTGCTTTCGTCATGCGCCTCCTCCTGCTCACCCTGCTGCTGTCGGTATTGCCGGTCACCACCCACGCAGCCATCGTCCGGCAGGACATGCGGCCGGGGATTCCCGCGACGGCCGAATACCTGATCGGCGAGCGCAGCAAGCCCGCCGTGCTGCTGCTGCACGGTTTCCTGCAGACCCGCGAGTTCGCCACCGTCGCCACGCTGTCACGAAGCCTCCAGGATGCGGGCTACACCGTCCTGCTGCCGACGCTCAGCCTCAACATTCCGAACCGCTCGCAAAGCCTCGCGTGCGAGGCGGTGCACAAGCACAGCCTGGACGATGACCTGGCGGAGATCGACCGCTGGGTGAGCTGGCTGAAGATGCACGGCCAGCGCAACATCGTGCTGGTCGGGCACAGTTTCGGCAGCCTGCAGCTGCTGATGTACCTGAATAGCCACCCGGACCCTGCCATCAAGGGCTATATCGGCGCATCGCTGATCGAGGCCCAGGTGCCTGTCCCCCGCGCGGACCTGATTTCCGGGCTCGAGGCCGCGATCGCCGCCGGACAGCACCGACTCGTGACCGGTTCGCTCTCCTTCTGCCGGCACTATGCCTCCACGCCGGAGGGGCTGCTGTCCTACGTACGCATCGACCAGCCGCGGCTGCTGGCTGCCCTGAAGCAGGCGCCGGTCCGCACCCTGCTCATCATGGGCGACGGCGACACCATCATCGGGCGCGGCTGGCTGAAAGCCCTGCAGCACATCCGGACGCCGATGGTCATCGTCCGCGGCGCAAGCCATTTCATGGACGGCGAGCACGAGTTCGACCTGCAGGACAACGTGCTCGCATTTCTCGCCACGCTGTCGCAGGCACCCGCCCGATGAAGTGGCCCGGCACCCTCTCCATCAAGCAGATCGCGCTCGGCTTCATCACCGGCCTGATGGTGCTGGTGAGCCTGATCGGAGGTTTCGCCGCCTACCAGACGCGCGCGGTCACCCGCAGCCTGGAATTGCACGACGAGAACGCGGCCTACGCCGAACTCAAGGCCGCGGCCCAGCGCCTGCTGAGCCAGGCCGAGAAGCAGGCCGCCAGCCTGGCCGACTGGGACGAGACCCGGCAGCAGCTGGTCCTGCCCGAGTACTACAGCTACTGGCGCGACCAGCGGGTCTACGAAAGCGGCATGCTGTCGGGACGTTACGTCCGGGCCGCGCTGTATACGACTGCCGGCCTGCCGCTGGGCCCGGCTCCGGCCAACGTCCACCTGCCGGCGCGACTGCCGTTCCGGCTGCCGCTGAAGGCGCCCACAAGCTGGCTGGCCGGAGAATCCGGCGGGCCGGTGCTGTATCGCGTCTTCCCCATCTTCATCGAGGCACGGCAGCCGACGCCGCTCGGCTACGGGCTGATCCGGCTGGAGTTCATGCCCGCGCTGCGGCACCAGACCTTTCAGTTCACCGATGTCGCCAGCGTCGCCCTGACGCTCAAGCCCGGCGAAACCTTGCGTGCGGACGCGCTGCCGGCAAGGCTGACGTTCCGCGCGCTTCCGGATCCCGACCGCCTGCGCTTCCAGACCATCCTGTCCCGCACGCTGCTGGCCTTCCTCGTGCTGCTGCTGGCGACGGCGCTGATCGGCTTCGTCGCCTACAGCCGCCTGCTCGTGCGTCCGCTGCGACGGCTTTCCGCGGATATCGATGCCATGCAGCAGGGGCGCTTCAGCCCGGATCACATACGCGCGCAAGGCATGCGCATCAGCGAGCTCGAGAACGTCCGTCGCTCGCTGTACGACTACCAGCTGCAGCTGCGCGCGCTGCACGGTTCGCTGGAAAGCCAGAATCGCGAGTTCCATTCCCAGGCGCGCCGGGACGCACTCACCGGCTGCCACAATCGGCGCGCCTACGAGGAGGACTGGGAAAGCTTCCGCGAGGAGGTCCGGAAGACGCCGCAGGATGTTGCCTACCTGCTGTTCGATTGCGACCGCTTCAAGGCAATCAACGACACCTACGGCCACGCCAAGGGCGACCGCGTGCTGACCATCATCGCCAGCGCGCTGGTGATGGCGCTGCGCGCCAACGACCGGCTGTACCGCCTGGGCGGCGACGAATTCGCCACCTTCCTGTCGCGCGCCACGCCCGCGCAGGCCAAGCAGATCGCGCAGCGCTGCCAGAACCTTCTCGACGCCGCCGCCTTCAGCGATCTCGGGATCAACGAGCCGGTCGGCATCAGCATCGGCATCGCGTTCTGCGGGGCGGACGCGCTGAATCAGGTCGACGAGCTGCCCAAGCAGGCCGACATCGCCATGTATACGGCCAAGCAACCGGGCCGCAACCGCATCGCGGTCTACGGCGAGGATACCGAGCGCGCCTCGCAAACGCTGGTCGCCAGCCGCGAGACCAGCGCGCTGTTCCAGGCGCTGGCCGCCCCGGGCATGATCGAGATGCACTATCAGTCCGTCCACGCCCTGCCCGGCCGCCAGGTCGCCTATTACGAAGCCCTGGCGCGGATCCGCTACCACGGCGACCTGATCATGCCGTCGGCCTTCCTGCCGGTCGTCAACAGCCGGCGGCTCGAGGCCGAGTTCGATCGCGCCGTGCTGCGGCAGGTCGACGCCGACCTTGCCTCGCAGCAGCTGGCGCCGGGCGTCGGCCTGTCGATCAATCTGTCGGCGCAGAGCATTTCGCATCCGGAAGTCGTCTCGCAACTGCTGGAGCTGTCGCGGCACAACGCCCGCCACCCCCTGATGCTCGAAATCACCGAGACCTCGCTCATCACGCAGATGGTCGAGGTAAGCACCTATCTCGACCTGCTGCGCACGGTGCGCTACCGCATCGCAATGGACGATTTCGGAACCGGCTACTCCCCGCTGCGCTACCTGGTCGACCTCCCCGTCGACGTGGTCAAGTTCGACATATCGCTGGTGAACAAGCTGGCCCAGGACAACCGCGCCGGCCGCGTGGTGGCCGATTTCGCGCGCATGATGATCGACGCCGGCTACTCGCTGGTGGCCGAAGGCGTCGAGAGCGATGCCATTCTGGAAAAGGTCGAAGCGCTCGGCATCGCGCATGTGCAGGGCTACCTGCTCAGCCGGCCGCTCCCGCTGGCGGAAGCCGCCGCCCGCCTCGCCGGCCAGGACACCGGCGCACCCTGCACCGCGTGAGCGGGCGTCAGTGCTTGCCCGACCGCCAGATCGAGAAGATGATCCAGAGGCTGTTCAGGAACGCGATCATGAACCCCAGCAGGCCGAAGAAGGGCAGCCCGAACAGCTGAGGCCCGCCTTTCACCGTCATGATGATGCTGGAGCCGACGACGAGCGACGCGGTCAGGATGCCCATCGTCAGCCGGTTGCTGGCACGGTCGAGCTGCTGCCCGAAGTGATCCAGCCGCTTCAGGTCGAGATCGACGCGGACCCGCCCGCGCCGCACGTCCCTCAGCAGATGGCGCAGGTCGCGCGGCAGGTCGGCGAGGACTTCGAGCGTCTCCCGCACGCTCTTGCGCCCCCGCGCCAGCAGGGCCTGCGGCGTATAGCGCTGCTGGATGACGCGCTCGACGAAGGGCGTCACGTGGTCGATCATGTGGAATTCCGGATCGAGCTGCTGCCCCAGGCCTTCGAGCGTGATCAGCGTCTTGAAGAGCAGCGTCAGGTCCGCCGGGAGGACCAGGTTGTTGTCCCGCATCAAGGCCGTGATGTCGTTCAGCAGCGCACCGATCTTGACGTCCTTGAGCTGCAGGTCGTCGTAGCTCTGCAGCAGCTCCGCCACGTCGTACGCCAGCCGGTCCTCGTCGCCCACCGTATCGCCGCTCCAGTCGAGCAGCACCTGCAGCAGCGCCTGCTCGTCCTTGCGCGTCAGCGCGTGCAGCAGGTCGACGATCTGGTTGCGGCGGCGATGGGTGAGCATCCCGACCATGCCGAAGTCGATCATGCCGATGCGGTTGTCCGGCAGGAACAGCACGTTGCCGGGATGCGGGTCGGCATGGAAGTAGCCGTGCTCCAGCACCATGCGCAGCACGGCGTCGGCGCCGCGCGCCGCCAGCAGCTTCGGATCGAGGCCCTGCGCGCGCAGCTTGTCGGGCGCCACGCCGGTGACGCCGTCGATCTCCTCCTGCACGTTGACGCGGTCGTTGGTGAATTCCCAATAGACGCGGGGAATCTTGACCAGGGGTTCGCTGGCGAAGTGGCGGGCGAACTGGTCGATGTTGCGGGCCTCCTTCACGAGGTCGAGCTCGCGGTTCAGCGAGCGGCGGAACTGCGACACGATCTGCACCGGACCGTAGCGCCGCGAATCCGGCACCTCGCTCTCGAGCAGGCGGGCGGCATGCTCCATGATGCGCAGGTCGGCGCGGATCACGTTCTCGATGCCAGGACGGCGGGCCTTGACGACGACGCGCGTGCCGTCCTTGAGGCGCGCGCGATGCACCTGCGCGATCGACGCCGCCGCAAGCGGAACCGCCTCGAACTCGGCGAACACCGCCGCTGGTTCGCCGCCGAACGCGGCCACGAGGTCGGCGTGCAGGCTCTCGTAGGGCACCGCAGGAACGTGGCTGTGAAGCTTCTCGAATTCCGCGATCCAGTGCGGCGGAAACATGTCGACGCGCGTCGACAGCACCTGCCCGAGCTTGACGAAGGTCGGGCCCAGTTCCTCCAGCGCGCGCCGGATGCGGACCGGCGCCTCCAGCTGGCTGATTTCGCTGGTGCTTTGCCAGTGCAGCACCCGACCCGCACGCTCGAGCACGCCGCTGATCCCCAGCAGGCGCACCAGGTCGCCCCAGCCGTAGCGGATCATCACCGTGGCGATTTCATGCAGGCGCGGCAGGTCGCGCATGACCGAGATGGTTTCCCAGAGCATCGTGGATTCTTGGAATCAGGAATTCCGAGAGTCTAGCCGAAGCGGCGCGCCGGCAGCATGTCCGCGGCCGGAAGGAGGAAGATCAGTGGCGAAGGCGTTCGCTCTGGCGCTTGAGGGCATCGGACAAGGCGTCCAGGATGCCGCTCGCCACCTGGGACAGCCGCTCGGTCGCCGCACCGGCCGACTCGCCCAGCCCCGCGCGTCCGGCGGCGCCGCTCGCCTTGACGCCGCTCGCCAGGCGCTGCAGCGCCTCGCGCACCTGTTCGCCGGTGCGGGTGCCGCTGTGCTTCAGATGATCGCTGAGGTGGCCGAGCTCTTCCTTGAGCTTGCCGCCCGACTGGCTGGCCGTCTGCCTGAGCGTGTCGACGATCTGCGTCTCGAGATCGCGCAGTTGCTCGAGGCTTGCCTTCAGCTCGTTGTCCTTGAATGCCCGCCCCTGCTCGACGGCCTCCTTCAGCGTGTAGGACGCCGCCTGCGCCGCGCTGCCCACCGCCTCGTCCAGGCCGGAAACGGCCTGCCTGAGACCCTCCTTGATCTCGCCGCCGCGCGCGCTCAGGCCGTCGCCCACGCCGGACGCGATCGCCTCGACGAGCGCGCGGATATCGTTGAGCGCCACACGCCGCTCGTGCAACGCACGCGCCGTCAGGTCGCGCACCCGCTCATGCAGGTCGGGCGCCGTCGCCGCCGCGGCCGCTTCCTCGCGCAATTGCGCCAGCTGGGCATTTTCAGGGATACTGGACTCGGAAACTGGGGGGTGCGCATCGCTCATGGTTTTTCCTCCTCGAAATCAAGATTGATGCCGTTTTGGCCGTCATTTCACTCCAACTATAGAGCAGATTGCTATCGATGAAGCCCGCCCTGCTGTGCTCGATGCTGGCCGTGCTGCTGGGACAGCCGGCCCAGGCCGCGCCGTCCGTCGACGTCTCGATGTACGCCGTGAGCCTCGTCGGCAGCCCCTATCGGCTGGGCGGAAGCACGCCCGACAGCGGCCTCGACTGCAGCGGCTTCGTCGACCACGTCTACGAGCAGGTCGCCGGCATCAGGCTGCCGCGCGACAGCCTGGCGATCAGCGAAGCGACGCAGCCGCTCGACCCCGCCGACCTTCAGCCCGGCGACCTGGTCTTCTTCAATACGCTCCACCGCGCCTACTCGCATGTCGGCATCTACCTGGGCGAGGATCGCTTCGTCCATGCGACGAGCAGCCGCACCGGCTCGGTCATGGTGTCGAGCCTCGCCGCGCCCTACTGGCGCGCGCACTTCGACGGCGCCCGCCGGGTCGTCCTGCCGCAAGGCGCAGCGCCGGACACCGCCGCCGTCGAAGCGTCGCGTTGAGCCCCGTCGCAGCACCGCCCGCCGCGGGAACCCCCGCCCGCGCGCAACGATGAATCCGGCCAACCCGCCCAAGTCATGATGACCAGTCCTCCCTCGCCCTTGCGCAGCCTGTTGTTCAACGTCGGGCTCGGCTTCGCGGCTGCCCTGCTGCTGATGCTCGCGGTCATCGGCCTGGGCGTCACCCAGATGGCCTACCTGAACGACGAACTGGAAAACGTCGTGTCGGTCAACAACGTCAAGACCCAGCTCGCCTCCCACATGCGCGACACCCTGCGCGACCGGGCGATGCTGATGCACGACATCGTGGTGACGATCGACCCGTGGGAAAAGGATGCGATGTTCCTGCGCTTCCAGGAATACGGCGAACGCTACGCGAAGGATCGCGCCCAGCTGCTCGCGATGCTGAGCACGCCGGAGGAAAAGCGGCTGATGTCCGAGCTCGACGCCATCACGCTCAGCAACCAGCCGGTCATGTTCGACGTGGTCGAAGCCGCGCTCGAGGACAACAACTACGGCGCGCTGACGCTGCTCCAGAAGGAGGCGATCCCGCTCCAGAACCGGCTGGTCGAGGCGCTCGACAACATGACGAACCTGCAGCGGCGGAACAACGAAAATGCGCTGCGCAAGACGTTCACCGCCTATCAGGCAACGCGCAACCTGATGCTGGTGCTGGGGGTGTCGGCCACCGCGCTCGCGGTGCTGGTCGCGCTCCTCGTCGTCCGCCGCATGCTGACCCAGACGCGCCAGCTGGAAGCGGAAAGGAAGAAATACCGGACCCTGTTCGAAACCAATTCGGACGCCGTCGTCATCCTCGACGAGCAGGGCTTCACCGACTGCAATCCCGCGACGCTCACGCTGTTCGGAATGGATTCGGTCGCCGGCTTTCTCGAAACGCCCATTTCGCGCCTCGGGGTGCGCCTCCAGAGCAACGGCATGACGTCCGCCGACCATGCCGACCAAGCGATCGCGCAGGCGCGCCGGCAAGGACATGCGGTCATGGAGTGGCTGGGACGGCGCCAGGACGGCACCGTGTTCACCGCCGAAATCGCGCTCCACGCGATGGAGCTGGACGGCAGGCAGGTGATCCAGGCCATCATGCGCGACGTCTCGGAGCGGCGTGCCGCCGAGGCCGCCAAGGAGGCGGCGCGCGAAGCCGCCGTGCAGATGGCACGCGCCAAGTCCGAATTCGTCGCCAACGTGAGCCACGAGATCCGCACCCCGATGCACGGCATCCTGGGCATGAGCGGCCTGCTGCTGAAGACGCCGCTCGACGGCCGGCAGCGCGAATACGCCGCCACGCTGAAGAGCTCGGCCGAGAGCCTGCTGACCATCATCAACGACATCCTCGACTTCTCCAAGATCGAGGCGGGCAAGCTCTCGATCGAGTCGGTCGCCTTCTCGCCCGCGACCCTGCTGGAAGGCGTGGTCGCCCTGTTCCAGGCCCGCGCGCTGGAGAAGAACCTGCATCTGGTGCTCGCCCACGCCGATCCGGTGCCCGCGGCCCTGCTCGGCGATCCGGTCCGCATCCGGCAGATCCTGCTCAATCTCGTCGACAACGCGATCAAGTTCACCCACCAGGGCGCGGTCGAGCTCGCCGCGCGCTTCGAACCGGCCGACGGTGTCGTCGAATGCCGCTTCAGCGTGCGCGACAGCGGCATCGGGATGAGTCGGGACGTGCAGGACCGCCTGTTCCAGGCCTTCTCGCAGGCCGACTCGTCGACGACCCGCCGCTACGGCGGGACCGGCCTGGGGCTCGCGGTATCGAGCCAGCTGGCGACCCTGATGGGCGGCCAGCTGACGGTGGAAAGCGCCCCTGGACAGGGCAGCCGCTTCACGCTGTCGCTGCGGCTTCCCGTGACCGACCTGCCCCTGGCCGATTTGCCGGCACAAGCCGCGGTTCAATTGCGCGGGCGCATCCTGATGGTGGAAGACCATCCGGTCAACCAGAAGGTCCTCTCCCACCAGCTGGGCGAGATGGGGCTGCAATACGTGGTGGCCGCCAGCGGGGCCGAGGCGCTGGACCGGCTGTCGAAGGAAGCCTTCGATCTCGTGCTGATGGACTGGCAGATGCCCGTGATGGACGGGCTCGAGGCAACCGAGCGCATCCGGCGGCTGGCCTCCGACGCGCGCAACATCCCGATCATCGCGCTGACGGCCAACGCGAACGCCGGCTTCCGCGACGCGTGCCTGGCGGCCGGCGCGAACGATTACCTGAGCAAGCCGTATACCGACGCCGCGCTGGCTGCGCTCCTCATGCAGTGGCTGCCGGAATCCGCACCGGCGGCCGATGCGCGCCCGCTGTTCGACCAAGCGGAGCTGCTTGCACGTTACCCAGGCAATCCCCAGCTGGTAAAGGAGCTGGAGGCGGTCTTCGTTTCGACGACCGAGGCGAGCCTGGCGACGCTCAAGGCCGCCATCGCGCTGCGCCAGGACGACGTCTGCCGCAAGGAAGCGCATGCGCTGAAGGGCGCGGCGGCGAGCGTGATGGCGACCCCGGTCCAGGAGTCTGCGGCGCGCATCGAAGCGCATCTGCAGGCGGGCGACTTCGCCGCGGCGACCGCCGAGCGGGACGCCCTGGATGCACGTTTCCGTGCCTATGCCGATTCCTCACGTTGACTCGGCGGGAACGGCGCGTAGGATTAAAATGGATTTCTGGAGCTTTGCCATGATGCGCCTCTCTGCCTTTGCCATTGCCGCCCTGTGCGCCATGCCGGTGCTCGCCGCCGAGCCACCGGCAGCCGCTGCGTCGCCGGCGGCGGATGGCTGGATCAACGCCACGCCGACGCCGTACGGCCCGCTGCTGATCCAGCAGGCCCCCCCGCCGCCCCACCGCGACTACCAGATGAACCGGGTGCTGACGCCGGAGGAGAAGAAGCGCTGGTTCGACATGGCGATGCCGGGTATCGCCAGCCTGATGCAGATGGACGCGCGCGAGGCGATGAACTACTTCGCCGTCAAGTACAAGGTCCGCCCCGGGCTGTCCTTCGACCAGGTGGTCGAATCGATGATGCTGCGCGCCAACCGGGACAATCTGAAGCTGGTGGGCTCGAACCTGATCTGGAAGGAATTCCGCGCCACGCTGCACGACGAAACGGCGCCGCGCGTCGAGGTTTACAGCTTCTGCGACATCGCCGTCGGCCGCGAACTCATGAAGCTCGTCCCCGAAATCGTCGTCTTCCTGCCCTGCCGCATCGCCGTGATGGAGGATGCCGACAAGAATATCTGGGTGCTCACGCTGGACTGGGACGCCACCTGGCTCGACCAGGCCGGCCGGCAGACGGGCATCACGCCGGAATTGCGCAAGGGAGTGATGGAAATTCGCGACAAGCTCGACGACGTGATGCGCGCCGCGGCCAACGGCGAGCTATAAATCCGAGCCTCACCCCGAAAAAAAACCTGAATGACGCCGGCGGCGGCGGGATGGCACCATACGCCATCGTCCCCGCTGCGCCGCGCCGCATGCCACTGCCGACCTCTCCCTTCGCCTCGCTCGACAGGCTACAGCAGGATTTCGCCGACGGGCTGGCCGCCATGCTGGCCCGCCATCGCGGCCTGGGCGTCTATATCCTCGCGCTGGCGAACGCCGCCTACGACCGTGATCTATGGACACGGCTTGCGCCCGCCCTGGCGGCGCGCCACGCCGAACTTGCCGATGCGCTCGCCGAGTCCCTGCGCGGGGGGCGGACGCCCGCCGAGCCGGACGACGACGTCATGGTCTTCCTCAAGCTGAACCTGATCGGCTTCGACCGCCTCGGCCGCATGGAAAGCCGTCGCGCCGGCCCCTGGCACGTGATGTTCAACCCGATCCGCGCCCTGCGCCCGCCGCGCATCAGCGGCCAGACGTTCGCGGGCCTGCTGCACCCCTTCGATCGCGCGGGCTTCCACTTCAACAAACCCTTCCTCGCCCGCGAAATGCTGTGGGAGGGCACGCTTGCCGGCAAGCCGGCGCGCCTCCTCTACAACAAGTTTCCGTTCGCCCGCCTGCACGGGCTGCTGGTGCCCGAGCCGGCGCGCGAGCTTCCGCAATATCTGACCCCCGAACTGCATGGCTGGGCCTGGCATCTGTGCGCCCACGCCGGCACCCCGGGCCTCTGCCTGGGCTACAACAGCGCGGGGGCGGGTGCCTCGGTCAACCACCTGCATTTCCAGAGCTTCGTCCAGAGCGACGCGCTGCCGGCGCAGGACCCGCGATTCACCCACAACGGCGGCGACGTCCCCTACCCGCTGCCCTGCCGGCGCTTCACCCAGCCCGCGGACGCCTGGATCGAACTCGACCGCCTGCACGAGGACGGTACGCCCTACAACGCCATCTACAGCCGCAACTGCCTCCACCTGATCGCGCGTCTGCCGCACGACAGCGGCGCACTCGAGCCTGACTGCCGCGGCTACGGCTGGAGCGAGATGGCGGGCGCGGTCACGCTGTTCAGCCGGCCGGCCTTCGAGGCGCTCGCGGCCGGCGCGTTCGAGGCATCCCTGGCGACGTTTGCGCCGGTGCCCCTGGCCGCCTCCGCTAGAGCGTAATCACCTGTCCCTGCATCAGCGCCTCGACGCCCCAGCCGGGCGCCGCCGTGCGCACCTCGTTCATGATCGCCGCCTCGTTGCCCGGCTTGAGATGGGTGATCCACACTTCCGGCGCGACACGCAGCGCCTGCAGTTCGGCCGCCAGCGACTCCGGCCAGTGATGCTTCGCCAGGATGGCGATGTCCTTCAGTTCGTTCTCGAACGAGGTCTCGATGATCAGATGGCGCAAGTCCGGAATGGCGTTGAGCGCAGCAATGAGGGCATCGCTGTGCCCGGTGTCGCCGCTGAACGCAAGGCTGCCCGCCGCCGTCGCCACGTGGTAGCCGCAGGCCGGCACGACGTGATGCGCCGGCAGCGGCCGGAAGACACGGCCATCGAGCGTCAGCGCCCCGTCCGCTGCCAGTGCCTCGAAGCGCAGCCACGGCGCCTCCGCGTTCGGGATCCTGCGGAAATCCGGCCACAGCTTCCAGTTGAACAGGTGCTCGGAAAGCACCTCCAGCACTTCGGGCAGCGCATGCACCGTCACCGGCGCGCCGCGCAGGTCGCCGACGCTGTCGAGCAGCAGGGGCAGGCCGAGCACGTGGTCGAGGTGCGCGTGGGTCAGGAAGACGTGGTCGATCTTCACCAGCTGCTCGAAATCGAGCGCAGTGAGGCCGCTGCCGGCGTCGATCAGCACGTCGTCGTCGACCAGCAGGCAGGTCGTCTGGCGGCCGCTGCCGATGCCGCCGCTGCAGCCCAATACGGTCAGTTTCATGCTATTTCGTCGTGTAGACGAACACCCCGTCCCACCCTGCCGGCGGCGGTTGTGTCCGGAAGTGCGCGATGCGCTCAAGGTAGATATCGTACAACGCCCGCGGGGCACGGCGGTTGAGCGCCCGCAGCGCCGCCTCGGCGGCATCCCAGTCCTGCTTCTGGTAGGCGGCGAACGCGGCCGCGAACGCAGCCGCGTCCTCGCGCACCGCTTCGGCGAGCGTGGCCATGGGCCCGAGTGGCTCGTAGATCGCGACCGGCGTCTCCTTGCCCTTGACGCGGACGACGTCGACTTTCATGAAGGCATGCACCGGGTCGGCGTCGACCGTCGGCTGGGTGACGAGGATGCCGACGCCATATTGCTTCGTGATGCCTTCGAGGCGCGAGCCGAGGTTCACCGCGTCGCCCATCACCGTGTACGACATGCGGAATTCCGAACCCATGTTGCCGACGCTCATGCGGCCGGTGTTGACGCCGATGCCGATCTTCAGCTCGGGCCAGCCGCGCGCGGCGAACTCGCGGTTCAGCTGCGGCAGCGCGGCCTGCATCGCGAGCGCGGTAGCGACCGCGCGGGTGGCGTGGTCGGCGAGGTCGACCGGCGCGTTCCAGAAGGCCATGATGGCGTCGCCGATGTACTTGTCGATGGTGCCGCGCTGCTCCTGGACGATGCGCGTCATCGTCGACAGGTAGGCGTTCAGCACCTCGGCGAGCTCGGTCGGCGGCAGCTTCTCGGAAAAATTCGTGAAGCCGCGGATATCGGAGAACAGCACGGTCATGTCGCGCGACTGTCCTTCCATGGTGTAGTGCCCGGGGTCGCGGCTCATTTCGTCCGCCAGCTCCGGCGGCACGTACTGCCCGAACAGCCGGGTGATCTGGCGCTTGCTGCGTGTCGCCGCAAAGAAGCCATACGCGGTGTTGAGTCCGTACAGCCCGAAGACCGCAAGCATCGGAGCCGCCATCGGCACCACCCAGGACTTCGACCACGCCGCGGCGTAGGCCGCCAGCAGCAGCGCGAGCAGGGCGACCGTCGCGAGCAGGCCGACGATCGGCCCGACGCGCAGCAATACCAGCGTCAGCAGCGTGCCGAGCACGAGCACCGCCAGCAGCCGCGCATCGCGTGCCCACGGCGGGGTGCTGCGGGTGGTGCCGTCGAGCATGCCCGCGATCAGATGGGCGTGGATCTCGACGCCGGGGAAGGCGTTGGAAAACGGCGTCACGCGCAGATCGGCGAGCCCCGGCGCGGTCGAGCCGACGAGCACGATGCGGTTTTCCAGCTGCGCCGGCGCCACCTTGCCCGCCAGCACCTGCGCGGCCGAAACATACGGGAACGGCGCGCCGGCGCGGTACGGCACGTACACGCTGCCGTCGCCGCTCAGCGGCACGCGGATGCCGCCGACCTCGATCCACGGCGTCCGAAACGCACGACCGAGCAGCGACTCGCGCTCGACGCCGGCGCGCACCGCATCGCCGCCGAATGCGACCCGCAAGGTCGACGGCGCCAGCGCCAGGTAGTAGCCGGCGCCGAAGGGACTCAGCAGCGGCATCCGGCGCGCCGTGCCGTCCGGATCGGCGCGCATGTTGAAGAAGCCGGCACCTTCGGCGGCGCGCTGGAAGGCTGCCAGGTTGGCGCCATAGCCGGTCGGCGCCGGCAGTCCGGGGCGCAGCGGCGCGAACGCATCGGCGGGCAGTGCGGGGGCCGGCAGGGTGCCGGTCCGTTCGGTGCCGTAGCCCTGCGGCAGGAAGTAGTAGCCGAGCGACACCGGTCTACCGGCCAGGCTTTGGGCAAAGCGCGCGTCGAAGTCGAGGCGCGGCGCGAGCCGTCCGAAGGCTGCCTGGAATTCGCGGTTCCCTGCAAGATCGCGCCGTGCCAGCCGCCGGAGCGCATCGAGACCGGAGCTCGTGTCGGGCTCGGCGAACACCACGTCGAACCCCACCGCCGCGACGCCGTAGCGGTCGAACAGCTGGTTCATCAGGGCACTCATGGTGTCGCGGCTCCAGGGCCAGCGTCCGACCGCTTTCAGGCTCGCCTCGTCGATGTCGAGGATGGCCACGCGATCGTCGCTGCCGCCGGGCGCCGTGCGCTTGAGCCAGGCGTCATACAGCCAGGCCTCCGCCCGCTGCAGCGGCGCGATGTCGATGGCGCCGGCGACATGCGCCGCGACCAGCATGACCAGCAGCGCAGACAGCCCCGCCTGCACCAGCCGGGACGAAACGCGTCTCACCGGATGCGGTAGAAGCGGCCCGCCACGTCCTTGCCGTGGACGTCATCGAGACGGCTGCCGACGGCTTCGCCGAGCGCTGCCAGCCGGTCGGCCGGCAACGGATGCGTCTTGAACAGGAGACTGGTCCGGCTGTCCTTGGGCGGCAGGCCGGCAAGGTCCTGCAAGACGTCGGGCAGCCCCCAGGGGTCGTAGCCGGCGCGCGCGGCGAGCACGATGCCGAGGCGGTCGGCTTCGAACTCGGCGTTCTTGTCGAGGCTGCGCGCCATGATCTCGGCGCCGTTGCCGATGAGGTTCTGCACCACCTGGTCGCTGCCCTTCGCCTTGCTGCTCGCCGCCTGTCCGAGGGCGCCGATCAGGCTGGACTGCTTGAGCACCTTGAGGTGATGCTTCTTCGTCACGTGGGCGATTTCATGCGCCAGCACGCCGGCGAGTTCCGCCTCGTTGTCGAGGCGGCGGTACAAGCCCTTGGTGACGAAGACGTAGCCGCCCGGCGCGGCGAACGCGTTGATGTCCTCGGTGTCGAGCACGCCGAAGTGCCAGGTGATGTCCTTGCGTCCGCTCTGCAGGGCAACCCACTCGCCGACCTGGTTGACGTAGCGCTGCAGCCTGTCGTCGTGCACCAGCGGCACGGCACCCAGCAGGTTGCCCGCGATCTGCCTGCCGATGCGCGTCTCCTCCTCGGGCGAGTAATCGCCGAACAGCGCGAAGCCGAGCTGCCCCGCGTCGATCTTCTGCTTGGCGGGCGGCTGGGTGGCGGCGCTCTGCGCGGCATCGGGTGCCGTCTGCGCCGGCTTCTTCTTGTTCAGTTCCTGGTTGATGCCTTCCTCGAGCAGCTTGCCGAAATCGAACGCCGCCGCCGTCCCGCTAACAGCCACCAGTGCGGCGGCCAGAATCATCGGTCCGAATTTCATTCGTTGCCTCCCCACGGCGAACTCGATTGTGCCGGCTGCGGCGCGGGCAGCTCCCCGACCTTGGCCGTCTTCAGTCCCGCCTGCGCCGCGAAGCTGCGGGCGGCGGCAGGCGTTTCCTGCCACGCAGCCAGCCGCGCCAGCTCTTCGGCGTTGAATTTCGCCTGCTTCAGATCCTCGTCGTCGAGGCCGCGCAGGCCTGCCACGGCCACCACCCGGCTGGGGTCGGACTTCCTCGTCGCGGCGCCCACCACGTCGCCGAGGCCGGCGCCGCCGAGCCCGCCCGCCCCCGCACGCACCGAGAGCAGCCGGATCCAGCCCGTCGAACGGCCGGCACTCACGCGCAGCCAGCCCCCCTGCTTGGCGAGGATATTCACGCTGGTTCCCTTGGCGACGCTGCCCGCGAGCGGGGAGGCCGCATTGGGCTGGCTGTAGAGCTTGTCGTTGCGCAGGACCGTGCCGGGGGCCGCAAGCGCGGACGCAGCCGCGCCGAGCGCGAGCACCGCGACCAGAGTCTTGAATCGTTTCATCGTGTGTCGTCTCCTTCTGTCGGCGAAACTGTAGGCCCTGCCCTGCGGCCGCGCAAGCGCGCCGTGGCACGGGACCGATGATGGCGTTAAGATGCCGCGATGACTCTGCTCGCGACATCGATCGAATCGCTCGGCGCCAAGGTCGTCGGCTGGTTCACCGTCGGCTACGGCATGTTCGCCTTCCTGGCCCGGGCCGCGCTGCTGCTGCTGGATCGCTCGACCTGGAACCGCGCCACCTTCGACGTCGTGGTGAAGCAGGTCTACTTTACCGCCGTGCAGATCCTGCATGTGTTCCTCGGCTACGCGCTGGTCATCTCCTGGCTCCTCATCAGCATCATCCTCTCCACCGCGCGCGACTTCGGCCTCACCGAATTCGCCAGCGAGATGACGATCCGCACGCTGGTGCTGGAACTGCTGCCCTTCCTGACCGCGCTGTTCGTCGCCCTGCGCTCCGGCAGCGCGATCAACACCGAGGTCGCGCTGATGCAGGTCAACAACGAGTTGGATGCACTGGCGCACTGCAAGGTTCCGCCGCTGCAGTTCGAGTTCCTGCCGCGCCTGATCGGCGGCGTCGTCTCGGTCGTCACCCTGTCCGGGCTGGCCGGCCTGCTGGCCCTGCTGATCGGCTACCTTGCGATCTACGGAACCAACGTCGCCGGCTTCGAACCCTATACCGCGACCATCGCGAAGATCTTCGACTTCCGGATCATGGCGGGGCTGCTCGTGAAATGCGCGCTGTTCGGGCTGGCCGTCACGCTGATCCCGGTCACCGCGGGGCTGGAGACGCCGAAGAAGCTCTTCATGGTGCCGGTCTCGGTGCTGCGCGGCATGATGCGGGTGTTTTTCGCCATCGTGGCGATCGAGGTGGTGTCATTAGCGCTCAAATACGTCTGATCGCATTCGACGACCGCGCCAGCCTGATGGCGGAGGTCGCGGCCCTGCCGGACGACGTCGCGCGCGTGGCGCTCGACCTGCCGTTGCGGGCCAACCTGTCGGCGCTCGACAACATCGCGCTGATCCCGATCTACCAGCGCCATTCCGGCGTCGAGGAATCGAACCGGCAGGCGGAGCTGCTGCTGGAGCAACTCGGACATGCCGACATCGCGGCGCTGCGCGACCCGGACATGACGCCGGCCCAGCGCTTCGCCGCCAAGCTGGCGCGCGCGCTGATCCTCAGGCGGCCGCGCCTGGTCATCGACCGCCCCGGGGCCATGCTCTACGATGTGCCGTATCCGGCTTTCATCCGGGAACTCGCCGCACAGGCCGGGATGACGGGCACCTGGGAGATTTTCGACTTCCGCTGGAACCAGCCACTCTACGAAGCATGAACAAACTGCATTTCAAGGTCGGGCTGTTCGCCGTCGCCTCGCTGCTGCTGGCCGCCACATTCATCGTCTACCTGCTGCACGCGCGCGGCTTCTTCGAGAAGACCTTCCACCTGCAGCTGGCGGCGTCCAGCGCGGACGGCGTCGCGCCGGGCGTTCCCGTGGTGTTTTCCGGCATCGAGATCGGCCGCGTCACCACGCTGGGCCTGAACGATAACGGCGGCATCGTCATCCAGACCGAGTTCTCCGCGCGCAATGCGAAGTGGCTCAAGGAAAACAGCAGCTTCACGCTCGACAAGCCCATCGTCGGCGGCGCCAAGATCCGCGTGGATTCGCCCGACCTCGGCGCGCCCGCCCTGCCCGATCACGCCACCATGCTGCTGCTGAGTTCCGACATCACCAAGGAGCTTCCGGGGCTGGTCGAGCGCGTGCAGGCGATTCTCGCCAACCTCGAGCGCCTGACCCGCAAGGACGGTGAACTCGACGCCACGCTGGCCAATGCGAAGACGGTGACGGGGCGCATGACCGGCGAGTACGGCATGCTAGAGGGCCTGCTCGGCAGCCCGGAAAAGGCGCGCACGGTCACGGACTCGCTCGCGCAGACCCGCGCCCTCATGACCCGGCTCGACAGCATGGCCGCCAAGACCGACCAGTGGCTGTTCGCAAACCAGGGCGTGGCCGAACAGACGCGCGAATCGCTGTCGCAGATCCGCCAGCTGCTGGCCGACGCCCAGTCGAGCCTGAAGAAGGCCGATACCGTCATGGCGAATGCCGTGGCCATTTCCGCCAACGTCAAGGACGGCACCCAGGACCTCGCCCGCCTGCGCACCGAAATCGACGACGCCGTGCGCAAGGCGAACGCGCTCGTCAACGAGATCAACAGGAAATGGCCCTTTGCCCGCGAACCCGAGGTGAAGCTGCCGTGAGAGCCCTGCTCGCTGTCGCTTCCCTGCTCCTGGCCGCCTGCGGGACCGGCGGCCCGCCGCCGCCGGACTGGAAGAGCGATGCCGCCGATCTGGTCGAGCGCTACCAGAAGCACGCCCTGCTGGGCGAGAACACCCTCGCCGAGCGCTACTTCCAGCAGGCGGTCGCCGCGACCGGAGGCGCGGGCCGCATCGGCGAGACCGCCCGCCTGTGGCTGGTGCACTGCGCCACCCGCCGCGCCATGCTGATCGACGATGCCTGCACGGAGTACGCGGAGCTTGCCGCCGCCGCCCCCGACGCGGCCGACGACGCCTACTTCCGCTTCCTGACCCTGCGGTGGCAAGGACTCGACCCCGCCCGGCTGCCGCCCCAGCATCGCGAACTGCTGCGCGCACCGCCGGATGCGCGCAACCTGGCCCTCGATGCGGTCACCGATCCGCTCGCGCGCCTGCTGGACGCCAGCCTGCTGGTCATGCGCGGCGAAGCCGACCGCGCCACCCTGTCGCTCGCCACGGAAACGGCATCGGCCCAGGGCTGGCGCCAGCCCCTGCTGACCTACCTGAAGCTCCAACGGAGGCAGGCCGATGCCAGCGGCGACGCCACCGCCCGGGCCCGGCTCGACCGGCGCATCCGGCTGGTGGAAGAGGCCCTGTCGGCGGCAGCCCGATAACGGCGGCGCCGGGCGCCACGCCCCGTCCCGGCGAACGGACGTGCAGGCTCATTGACAAGCCCGCACGCGATGATTACCGTGCTGCCTCGGAGATCAAATTCTTCGCAAAAAACAAGCTGTAACCCCGCATATTCAAATAGGAGGAGTGCCCCATGAAATACGCTTCGATCGCGCTGGCCGCCCTGGCCGCATTTGCATCTGCCGCCCACGCTGCGCCGGCCATGATGTCCCCCGAGTGGACCGCCCAGGCGTGCGACGCCTGGAACAAGGATGCCACGCTGGCCAACGGCCTCGGCGAAAAGTGGATCAAGAACGACAAGGGCCGCGGCTACAAGATCATCCACCTCTACCGCACCGACTGCGGCGAAGCGACCCAGACCGAACTGAAGATCGTGGCCAAGGAAGGCAAGGCCATCTGCGTCTACGGCGGCGCGGTGCAGAACCCGCGGATGGACTACGCCGTCGACTACACGATGCACGCCACCACCGATCGCTGGGACGAAATGGGCGCCGGCGAGTATGGCCCGATGAAGGCCATGATGTTCGGCCGCCTCAAGTTCACCGGCCCGAAGATGGAAGCGATGAGCGTGATGGGCCCGTTCGAGGCCTTCCTCCGCCTGCCGGGCAAGATCCCCGGCGACAAGGCCTGCCCCGCCAAGTAAGCCGCGCACTGCATGAAAAAGCCGGGATCGCTCCCGGCTTTTTTGTTGCCTCGGCGCGTTGCGTGCTTCAGTGCAGCGTCGTCGGCACCGGGTCGAGCGGCCGGCCATTGCGGATTTCCTCGGGGGTGGCATCGCGGATATCCGTGACGTTCACCAGGCAGGTCACGCTCTGCCCTGCCAGCGAGGGATTGCCATCCACGGTCACCTTGCCGTCCTCGATCTTGGTGACATAGAAAGGCTTGGTCTCGCCCGCCTCGTTCTCGAACAGGACCTCGGCGCCGACGCGGCGGAATTGCGGCGGCACGTTCTCGATGTCGTCGACGAACACCAGGCTCTCGTCGCGCTCGCCGTAGCCTTCCTCGGGCGACAGGGCGATCTCGACGCGGTCACCCACCTTGCAGCCCGCCACCGCGGCCTCGATTGCCGGCAGGATGCCGCTGTTGGCGCCGTGCACGTAGCCGACCGGGATGTCGTGCTGCTCGACGACCATGCCGCGCGCGTCGAGGATGGAGTAGGTGATGTATACGAGTTTGTTACGCGTCACGGTGGTCATGCTGTCTGATCCTGATTCTTCGAAGAAGGCACCGCGCCCGCCATCAAGCCTGCGCCGGTCCCGTCCGCTTATGATACCTTCGAAGCCCGTGCCACACACCGTTTGCCCATGAAACCGCTCAAGCACCTGCCTGCCTGGAAGACGCTGGAACAGCATCACAAGGCCATGCGCGATTTCGACATGCGTGCCGCGTTCCGCGAGGACGCCCAGCGCTTCGACAACCTCTCCCTGCGCTGCGGCAACCTGCTGCTCGACTTCTCGAAGAATCGCGTCACCACCGAGACGATGCAGCACCTGATGCAGCTGGCACGCGAGTCGGACCTGGAAGCGATGCGCGCGGCGATGTGCCGTGGCGAGCGCATCAACTTCACCGAGAAGCGCGCGGTCCTGCACGTCGCCCTGCGCGCCCCGGTGCGCCCGCCGCTGGTCGTCGAGGGCGTCGACGTGGAGGCCGGGGTGGCCAAGGTGCTGGGCCGCATGCAGCACTTCGTCGAGTCCATCCACAACGGCAGCTGGCTCGGCCATACCGGCAAGCCGATCCGTGACGTGGTGAACATCGGCATCGGCGGCTCCGACCTCGGCCCGGCGATGGTGTGCCATGCGCTCGACCACTACGCGGTGGAAAACCTGCGCGTGCACTTCGTCTCCAACCTCGATCCCGCGCATCTGGCGAGCACGCTGAAGTCGCTCGATCCCGAGACCACGCTCTTCATCGTCGCCTCGAAGACCTTCACCACGCTGGAGACGCTCGCCAACGCCAACTCGGCCAAGGCCTGGCTGCTCGCCGCGCTGCGCGCGCCGGCCGCGGTGGCGCGCCATTTCGTCGCGCTGTCGACGAACCAGCCGGCAGTCGAGGCCTTCGGCATCGACCCGGACAACATGTTCATCTTCTGGGACTGGGTCGGCGGCCGCTATTCGCTGTGGTCGGCGATCGGCCTGTCGATCGCGCTGCAGATCGGCTGGGGCAACTTCCAGGCGCTGCTCGCCGGCGCGCACGCGATGGACGTGCATTTCAAGGAAGCGCCGCTGGAAGCCAACATGCCGGTGATCCTCGGCATGCTCGGCATCTGGTACGCCAACTTCTGGGGTACCGACACCTACGGCGTGTTCCCCTACGACCAGCGCCTGCGCCTGCTGGTGCCCTTCCTGCAGCAGCTCGACATGGAGTCGAACGGCAAGAACGTCAACCGCGCCAACAAGCTGGTCAACTACAACACCGGTCCGATCGTCTGGGGTGCGCCGGGCACCAACGGCCAGCACGCCTTCTTCGAGCTGGTCCACCAGGGCACGCGGCTGATCCCGACCGATTTCCTGGTCGCCGCGGTCAACCACACACCGCTCGCCGACCAGCACGAATGGCTGCTCGCCAACTGCCTGGCGCAGACCGAGGCGCTGCTGAAGGGCAAGTCGCGCGCCGTCATCGAGGCCGAGCTGATCGCGCAGGGCATGAGCCGCGAGGAAGCGAAGGCGCTCGCGCCGCACAAGGTCTTCCCCGGCAACCGTCCCAGCAACACCCTGCTCTACCAGAAGCTCGACCCGCATACGCTGGGCATGCTGATCGCACTCTACGAGCACAAGGTGTTCGTGCAGGGCGTGATCTGGCAGATCAACAGCTTCGACCAGTGGGGCGTCGAGCTCGGCAAGCAGCTGGCGCCGCCGATCCGCGCCGCGCTGAGTTCGGTACGTGTGATCGGCGAGCACGACGGCTCGACGCTCGGCCTGATTGCCGACATCCGCCGGCGGCGCGGGCTCAGTACGTGACGCGTACCCGATAGGTCAGCGTGGCGCTGCCCTCCGCGGGTACAGGTACCGTCCACTCGGCCGTCCCGGACGCGACCTTGGCGTGCGGTCGCGACTCCGAAACCATGACCCAGTCGCCTGGCACCGGCTCGCGCACCGTGACCGTCACCGCTTCGGTCTTGGCATTCTTCAGCACGATCTCGTAGGCCGACTCGAACGCGTTGTCGTTCCGGCCGCTTCCCGCAAGCCTCCGGAAATCGGTCTGTTTCCTGATTGCGGTCACGTCGAAGGCCGCGCCCAGCTTCAGGCGCACGGTCGCGTTCTTCGGCGCATGGCCGATGCGGTCCTCGCCGACGAACTGCGCATGGCCCTCCCGGTCTCGCTTGTAGACCCGGACCACGCCGCCGGGCAAGGGCCTGCCCAGGCCCTTGCCCTGGTTGTCGAACTCGATGAAGACGCCCACCCTGGCCGGCTCGCCGACGCCGCCACGCGGCGCGGCGTAGTAGTCGCTGCCGCCCTCCAGCAGGAACTGCTTACGAACCGGCACCCGCTCGGCCGTCATCAGCGCGACCTGCTTGGTCTGGTTGTTGGCCAGCGACGTCGCGCCGGGCAGCGTGTAAAGGTGGTACTCGAACAGCGCTTCCTGCGCCGCGCCGGCTTCGTCCGCGGCTTTCGCCGCCACTGTCGCCATCGCACGCGGAAGCGGACGCCCCTCGCGCACCCGATTGACCTCGCCGGCCACGAGCTGAACGCGGGCGTCCGGGTAGTCCGCGCCGCTCTGGTTCGTGAGGGTCACCCAGCCATCGAGCACGAGACGGTCCTCGGCGGCATTCAACCGCGCGACGTAATCCGCGCGCCACGTCAGCCCGCCGGTAAGGTACGAGAGCTCGAGTTCCTGCGGCCCTGCGGCCGCATCGAGGAGCGAAACGCGCAGCGTGGGCGCGGCGTGCAGCGTGTCGGGCACGCCGGGGAACGCGAGCCGCCCGGGCACGCCGGCCTCGACCCGGTCGGCGTAGCGGAGCACGACGCCGCCGGTGGTCGACAGCACGGTCGCCTTTTCGCGGGTTTCCGCGCCGCTGGACGGATTCACCGTGATCACCGTGACCTCGCGCCCGACGTAGGCGTCGAGCAGCGTTTGCGGCGTCAGCGCCTCGAATTCGAACTGCTGTTCGTGCACCCGCCATGCCGTGGCATTCGAGATGCCGCGCAGTTGCGCCGTTTCGGGCTGCATCTGCGCCGCCACGTCGCGCCAGACCAACTGGCTCGCGCCCCGGGCAAGCCCGATCCGCCGCGTATCCCCGACCAGTGCGACATTGTCGGCATAGAGGGTCACGGCCATGCTGCGGCGGTCGGCTGCCGTGCTCACGACCGCGTCACGCGATGCCGCCCAGGCGCCCTGCCCGACGAGCGCCAGGCTCGCAAGCAGGGCGCTGGCCAAGATGCCTTTCATCATTCGAACCTCCCCGGACGTTTCGACAGGCTGCCATGATGACCGAAGCAGGCGAAAAATGCTGGGGAGCGCTAGAATGACGCCACGGAGCACGCAGCAAACGACATGACCTCAGACGACCCCCATCCCTCGCGCATCGTCGGCGGCGGCATCAATACCAGCGAATACGAACAGCCCGTGGTCGTCACGCAGATGCTGGGAATCGACAGCAATGCGCCGGTCCGCGAAGAGGCGCTGCGGGCGCGCTTTCTGTCGTTCGATCCCCTGTTCGACGCCGGCTCCAGCCTGGTCGCCCACCAGCTGGTCCTGCGCGGCCGTTCGACCCCGGCCGACGCGCCGCCGGAAATCCTGCGGATGGAGGAAGACATGCTGCTGACCGGCCTGTATTCCCTCGCCCAGGACGGTCTCACCGGCAAGCTGCCGCTCCTGATCAAGATCGGCTCGAGCGTGCTGTTCAGCGACATTCCGCAGCAGCTCGACCACCCGCGGCTGATCTGGTGCGTCGCCATCGACAACGAGCAGCAGCTTGCGCGCGCGCTCGCCCTGCAGGATGCCGGGCTGACGTTCTGCGTCACGCTCAACCGCAGCAACCCCGTCGTCTACGACAGCGCGTCGGCGTGGCCGTATCTGTCATGCCATGCCGACGAGCGGCCGCCGGCGGGCGCGCGCCATCTGGTCGTGGAAGGGGTGCGCCACGGAGATGCGCAGATACGCTGGCCGAACGATGCCTGGTTCCGCGGCAGCTACTTCTCGGGCGACACCCAGCCCGCGTCCGTCAGCCCGGAACACGCGGTGCAACTTGACTTGCTGGCGCTGGCGCTGCGCGAGTCGGTGGAAACGCTGGTGCAGTTCTTCCGCCTGAACCCCGACATGTCGCCGCGCCTGCTCGCCATCGCCAACTCCCGGGTCGGCGGCCTCAGTCGCCCCGCCGAATCCACCGCGCACGCGCTCATCATGCTGGGGCCGCAGCGCGCGAGCCGGGTGGCGGCGCTGCTCGCGCTGGCCGGCAAGCAGCCCAGCGAGACGTCCCGGCACTACGCCATAACCGCGCTCACGCGTGCCCTTTTCATGGGCAAGCTCACCCGCCTTGGCGCGCCCGCCGAGAGCGCCGCAGCGGCGTTCCAGGTTGGCCTGCTCTCGACCGCCGCGCCCGCGCTGTCGCTGCCGGTGGAAAAGCTGATTCGCAAGCTGGGGCTCTCGGCCACCACGGCGCGCGCCCTCAGCGCGCATCCGTCGCCCGAGGGCGCCATGCTGCAGATGACCCACGCCTGCGAGAACAACGATGTCGACGCGCTCGCCGCGTACGCGGAGAAGCTGGACATCCCCCTGCACCAGATTTCCGTCGCCTACCTCGACGCACTGATCGCCGCTTCGGAACTCGACGCCGCCCTGCAGTGACGGCGTAAAATGGCGGTTTTTGCCGTCTCCGTGCCATGCAGCCCACCCTGGTCTTCGACATTGAAACCATCCCGGATCTCGCCGGGTTCGCCGCCGTCAACGGCATCGCCGAAACGGCGCTGCCGCAGGCCGAACTCGCCGAAATGGCGCTGCTCGCGCGCCGCCAGAAGACCGGCAGCGACTTCATGCCGCATCACCTGCACCGCATCGTCGCCATCTCCTGCGTGCTCCGGAGCGGCGACCAGCTCAAGGTCTGGTCGCTCGGCGAGCCCGGCTGCAGCGAGGCCGAGCTGATCCAGCGCTTCTACGACGGCATCGAGCGCTACACCCCGCAGCTGGTGTCGTGGAACGGCGGCGGCTTCGACCTGCCGGTACTGCATTACCGCAGTCTGATCCACGGCGTCACCGCTGCGCGCTACTGGGACTGGGGCGACGACGACAAGGAGTTCAAGTGGAACAACTACCTGTCGCGCTACCACACCCGCCATCTCGACCTGATGGACGTGCTCGCCATGTACCAGCCGCGTGCCAACGCGCCGCTCGATGACATGGCGAAGCTGTGCGGCTTCCCCGGCAAGCTGGGGATGGACGGCTCGAAGGTGCTGGAAGCGTTCCAGGCCGGCCAGATCGACGCCATCCGCAACTACTGCGAGACCGACGTCATGAACACGTGGCTCGTCTACCTGCGCTTCCAGAAGATGCGCGGCACGCTGACCGACGCCGCCTACGCTGCCGAGATCGAACTCGCGCGCAGCACCGTCGCGTCCCACCCGGTCCCGCACTGGCAGGAATTCCTGGCGGCCTGGAAATGAGCCTGGTCGTCGACATCCTCTCCCTCGACCACGAGGGCCACGGCGTCGCACGCCTCGACGGCAAGGTCACCTTCGTCGACGGCGCGCTGGCCGGCGAGCGCGCGGAAATCGCGATCTATCGCAAGCACGCCAAGTACAACTCGGCCAATGCGGTCGCGATTCTCGCGGCGAGCGCGCAGCGCGCAGAACCGCGTTGCCGCTATTTCGGCCGCTGCGGCGGCTGCTCGATGCAGCATCTCGAACCGAGCGCCCAGGTCGCGGCCAAGCAGCGCGTGCTGGAGGAAAACCTCGCGCGCATCGGCAAGGTGAAACCCGACGTCATCCTGCGTCCGCTGCACGGCCCGACCTGGGGCTACCGCCACCGCGCGCGGCTCTCGGTGCGGCGCGTCGACAAGAAGGGCGGCGTGCTGGTCGGCTTCCACGAGAAGCGCTCGAGCTTCATCGCCGACATGAACCAGTGCGAAGTGCTGACGCCGGCCGTGTCGGCGCTGATCCGGCCGCTGCGCGCGCTGATCACCGAGCTCTCGAATTCCGACCGCATTCCGCAGATCGAGATCGCGGTCGGCGAGCACGTCACCGTGCTGGTGTTCCGCCTGCTCGAACCGTGGACCGACGACGATGCCGCGAGGGTGCGCACCTTCGCCGACGCGCATGGCGTTCAGGTCTGGGAACAGAGGAAGGGGCCCGAGACGGCACGCCCGTTCTGGCCCGACATCGCGCCCGAGCTTGCCTACAGCCTGCCCGAATTCGGCCTCGTCATGCCGTTCCGGCCGACCGAATTCACCCAGGTCAACGCCGCGATCAACCGCGCGCTGGTGAGCCGCGCGCTGCGTCTGCTCGATCCGCAGCCAGGGGAGCGCATCGCGGACCTGTTCTGCGGTCTGGGCAACTTCACCCTGCCGATCGCCCGCAGCGGGGCCGAGGTGCTCGGCATCGAGGGCAGCGCCGAGCTCGTCGCCCGCGCGCGCGAGAACGCCCTGCGCAACGGGCTGCCCAACGCGCGATTCGAGGTCGACAACCTGTTCGAGATGACGCCGGAGAAATTCGCCGCGCTCGGCGATCTCGACAAGCTGCTGATCGACCCGCCGCGCTCGGGCGCGATCGAGGTCGTGAAGTCGCTGCCGGAAGCCGGCGCGCCCCGGCGCATCGTCTACGTCTCCTGCGACCCCGCGACGCTGGCGCGCGACGCCGAGGTGCTGGTCCACGTCAAGGGCTACCGGCTGCGCGCCGCGGGGGTCGCCAACATGTTTCCGCACACGGCCCACGTCGAGTCGATCGCGCTTTTCGAGCGGTAATCCCTTAAAATCCCCGGTTTCAGTCCCTAGCCCCTAGTTCCTAGCCCATAACATGGCCCTCATCGTACAAAAATACGGCGGCACCTCGGTCGCCAACGTCGAACGCATCCGCGCGGTCGCGGAGCGCGTCGCCAAATTCAAGATGCTCGGCCATCAGGTCGTCGTCGTGCTCTCCGCCATGTCGGGCGAGACCAACCGCCTGATCGGCCTGGCGAAGGAAATCCAGGCGCAGCCCGACCCGCGCGAGCTCGACATGCTGGTATCGACCGGCGAACAGGTCACCATCGCGCTGCTGGCGATGGCCCTGAAGGACCTGGGTCTCAAGGCGAAGAGCTACACGGGCAGCCAGGTTCGCATCCTGACCGACAACGCCTTCACCAAGGCGCGCATCCTCAGCATCGACGAAGCCAACATGCGGCGCGACCTCGATTCCGGCCACGTCGTCGTGGTCGCCGGCTTCCAGGGCGTCGACGCCGACGGCAACATCACCACGCTGGGGCGCGGCGGCTCCGACACCACCGGGGTGGCGCTTGCCGCGGCGCTCACGGCCGACGAATGCCAGATCTACACCGACGTGGACGGCGTCTACACCACCGACCCGCGCATCGTGCCCGAGGCGCGCCGCCTGAAGACCATCACCTTCGAGGAGATGCTGGAGATGGCGAGCCTCGGCTCCAAGGTGCTGCAGATCCGCTCGGTCGAGTTCGCCGGCAAGTACAAGGTCAAACTGCGGGTGCTGTCCAGCTTTCAGGACGAAGGCGACGGCACGCTCATCACATTCGAGGAAAACGACAGCATGGAACAACCCGTCATCTCCGGCATCGCCTTCAACCGCGACGAAGCGAAAATCACCGTGGTCGGCGTGCCCGACCAGCCCGGCGTGGCTTACAAGATCCTCGGCCCGGTCGCCGACGCCAACATCGACGTCGACATGATCGTGCAGAACGTCGGCCATGCGAACACCACCGACTTCACCTTCACCGTCCATCGCAACGACTTCAGCAAGGCCCTCGACATCGTGAAGGCCCACGCCACCGCCATTGGCGCGCGCGAGGTCACCGGCGACGACAGGATCGCCAAGGTCTCGATCGTCGGCGTCGGCATGCGCTCCCACGTCGGCGTGGCACGCAAGATGTTCGAGACCCTGTCGAAGGAGAACATCAACCTGCAGATGATCTCGACCTCCGAGATCAAGATCTCCGTCGTCGTCGAGGACAAGTACATGGAACTCGCGGTGCGCGCGCTGCACCAGGCGTTCGAACTCGACAAGGCCAGCGCCTGAAGCCCGTTCCGGGTGGCTTTCCGCCGCGCATTCCGATACAATGCGCGGCGGTTCGGAGACGTGGCCGAGAGGTTGAAGGTACTCCCCTGCTAAGGGAGCATACGGGCTTAAACCTGTATCGAGGGTTCGAATCCCTCCGTCTCCGCCAAATTCTGATCGCAGGCAGATGACATCTGTCCAAGATCGCCAAAACTGCGTATAATGCGCAACCTTCTAAGCGCCCGTAGCTCAGCTGGATAGAGTACTTGGCTACGAACCAAGGGGTCAGGAGTTCGAATCTCTTCGGGCGCGCCAAACACGACAAGGGGCCGGCTTATGCCGGCCCCTTGTCACGTCCGGCACCCACGCCAACCGCACCCCCTTTCCCAGGCGCGACGCCCCGCCTCGCAAAAATAAGCGTTGCCAAGCTGACATAATGTCAGTAATAATGATTCTCATTTGAATCATAAGGGAGTGCAACAGAATGAATCCACGAGCGCTTGCCCGCCGACTGGCGATGATGGCCATGTTGGGCGTCGTGCCGCCGGGCGCCCACGCCGCGCCGGATGAAATCCAGGTCTATACGGAAGAGATGGACGACCCGGGAGCGTTCGGCCTGGAACTGCACGTCAATTACGTCCCCGACGGCAAGCGCGAACCGAGCTATCCGGGCGAAATGCTGTCCAATCACCGGCTGCAGGTCACGCCCGAGTTTTCCTACGGCGTGACCAAGAGCCTGGAAGCCGGGCTCTACCTCCCCGTCGCGATGAGCGGCGACGGCGAGCTTTACGCAAACGGCCTGCGCCTGCGCCTGAAATACATCGCCCCGCGCGCCGAAGACGCGCACTTCTTCTGGGGGATGAACGTCGAGCTGGGGTATTCCTCGCACCGGGTTTCGGAAAGCGCGATGGCGCTCGAACTGCGGCCGATCATCGGGTACCGCGACGAGCGCTGGCTGCTCAGCTTCAACCCGATTCTCGATACGGACCTGTCCACCAACGTCAGCCGGAAGTCCAACTTCGAGCCGGCGTTGAAAGTGACGCACAGCGTCATTCCCGGCATCCGCGCCGGGTTCGAATACTATGGCGAATACGGACCGATCGACCGCCTCCTGCCCGCGCCGGGCCTCACCCATACCCTCTATGGCGTGATGGACGTGGACTTGAACGGCCTGGACGTCAACTTCGGCATCGGGCACGGACTGCAGAACGCGGAGGATCAATGGATCGCGAAAGCGATCATCGCGTTTCCCTTCAAATGACGCGGCGAGGCCGGGAATTCCCGATGCCACGTGATGGCCGCGGATTGTTGCCGCAGTCCATCGCCCGCTGCTGCGCGAGTCGGCACGCGATCGGAAGCTCGCCTTCAGCACGGCTCCGGGAAAAGCTTCGATTCCGTCGCGGGCGTTTTGTTCTACACTGCTTAGCCTCATCGGATCCCGTCCGGACGCACCGACTGCCTCAGGCCGGCGCGGACAGACGCATCGGCATCCGCGCGAAAATTTTGGGTGGATCTGCGAATGGAAGCTGAACGAAGCATGGGTGCATCTGACCGAACCCTCACCGGAAGACATCTTGTCGCGCTGCTGTTCCCCCTCGTATTGGGCGGCTGTGCAAGCAATCTGATCGAGGTGCGGAAGGGATCCGAACAGGTCGCCGTTGCCGAGGCGAACGCCGTGGATCAATGCAAGCGGGTGGGAACGACGACGGTCAGCGTGCTCGCCGAAGTCGGCTTCATCAGTCGCGGCGTCGCCAACGTCGATGCCAACCTGCTGCAACTGGCACGCAACGAGGCGGTGAGCCAGGGCGGGGACACGATCGTGCCGGGCGCCCGTCCCGAGATCGGCAAGCGCACGTTTGCGATCTACAAATGCCGCCCCTGAAGGCGGCATGGACCCGCGCCCTGATTGGCGCCGCGGCCGAGCTGCATCGTTGACCCGAACGCAGCTTGATTCCGGGAAGAACCATGCAGCCGGCAGTCGGGGCGCCGACCGGCCGCTTTGCCATCGAGTCGAATGACGGGGAGTTCGCGATGAGAACAATCGGCCTGCTTTTCCTTCTGGCCTCGCTGCCGGCCGCTGCAGAATCGGAAATCTCGGGAACGGCCCACGTCATCGACGGCAACACGATCGAGATCGGCGCACACGGGCATGCGGCTGTGCTGCGCCTGGCGGGCATCGCGGCGCCGGAGGCGGGGCAGCCGGGCGCCGACGACGCCGCAGCCTTTCTCGAGCAATACGCGGAATCGGAACCCGTGCACTGCACACTCGACGGCGCCCAATACCGGGACCACGCACTGGCCACGTGCTACCTGGCCGGGCGCGATATCGCCGCCGCCCTCGTCAGGGCCGGACTTGCGCGCGATTGCCCCGCCTTCTCGAATGGCAGGTATTGGGCGATCGAACGGCCCGAGGCGCAGAAGCTTCCGCTGCCGAGGGACTGCGAAGGCGGCGAATCGTCGAGGCAGGTACAAGTCCCCACCCTCTCTTCGCCTCGACGCTCGACGCGTCGTCAATAGCCGGGCACCGCGCCTGCAAGACGCGACCGCTTCAACCAGCAACAGGCCCTGCTGTCAGACGTGCGGCGTGACAGGTGGCAGAACCGATGCAGGCGCCGCTTCGACGGTGACGATCTCGAACTGCATCGAGGCGAGGTCGGCCATGATGTAGGTAGGCGGCGCGCCGACGCCGCCGACGGTGCCCGGGTTGATCAGCCAGGTGTGGCCGCCCCTGACGTTGGCGACCTGGGAAATGCTCGACTTGTGGTCGTGCCCGCAGCAGACGAGGTCATAGTCGCCCGTGCACGCCAGCGCGTGCGCATAGTGCGGGTAGTGCACCAGGAACAGGTTGCGGTCGGCCAGGGTGAAGGCCGCGTCCTGGCCGTGGTAGCGGATCACGCTGTTGGGCTCGGCGGCGAGCCGCGTCATGTTGTAGAGGTCGCCGGTGTTGTTGCCGTGGATCACGTGCACCGGCAGCTCATACTTTTGCAGCACGCGCAGCGTGGTCGGCGCGACCACGTCGCCGCAGTGCAACACCGCCTCCGCCCCGTGCGCCTTGGCGTGCTCGACCGCCGCACCGAGCAGGCGGCGGTTATCGTGGGAGTCGGAGAGGATGCAGACTTTCATGTGTTTGCTCTAGGTGTTAGGGGCCAGGAGCTAGGAATTAGGGGCCTTGTGCGGCTTCGCCGCATTTCATGAATTCACGAGGCGCGGCGAAGCCGCTCATCCCCTAGTCCCTGAATCCTAGCCCCTAGATCCTAGAAAGCAGGCTTGTCCGCGGCGTTGCGGTAGCGCTCGACCCCGGCGAGGATTTCGGCGCGGGCTTCCTCGACGCCAGTCCAGCCCTCGACCTTGACCCATTTGCCCTTCTCGAGATCCTTGTAGTGCTCGAAGAAGTGGGCGATCTGCTGCAGCAGCAGAGGCTGCAGGTCTTCCGGCTTGTCGACGCCCTTGTACAGGCCGCACAGCTTGTCCACGGGCACCGCCAGCAGCTTGGCGTCGACGCCGGCTTCGTCGGTCATTTTCAGCATGCCCACGGGGCGGCAGCGCACCACCACGCCGGTGATCAACGGAATCGGGGTGATGACCAGCACGTCGACCGGGTCGCCGTCCTCCGACAGGGTGTGCGGGATGTAGCCGTAGTTGCAGGGATAGTGCATCGCGGTCGACATGAAGCGGTCGACGAACATGGCGCCCGACTCCTTGTCCACTTCGTACTTGATCGGTTCGCCGTGGGCGGGAATTTCGATGATGACATTGAAGTCGTCCGGCAGGTTGCGGCCGGAGCTGACGCGATCGAGGCTCATAGCAATTCGGGGATCAAAACGGAAAGCCGGCCATTATACCTGTGCTCCCCACCCCACGCGCCGCCCCGGACGCCGCCCGGGTGCGCCGGCCCGCCGTTTCTAGGATAATTCGACTTTTTGCATGTTGTTTTCCCCCGCCACCCCCTCCTCCGGCGACCGGCAGTCCGGGCTTGCCGGCGCCGCCGACGCGCTCTATCTGGCCGAACTGGCGCGCGGCGCCGCGCCGCTGGCGGTGGTGTGCGCAAGCGCGTGGGATGCCAACCGTCTCGCCGAGGAGCTGCGCTGGTTCGATCCCGGCCTTCGGGTGTGCGCCTTCCCGGACTGGGAGACCCTGCCCTACGATGCCTTCTCGCCGCATCCCGACCTGATTTCCGAGCGGCTCGCGACGCTCTACCAGATTTCGCGGGGCGAGTTCGACATCGCCGTCGTCGCGCTGTCCACCGCGCTCTACCGGCTGGCGCCACCATCCTTCCTCGCCGCCCATACCTTCTTCCTCAAGCAGAAGGACCGCCTCGACGAAGCCGCCTTCCGCGCGCAAATGGCGCTCGGCGGCTACGCCCACGTGAGCCAGGTCTACGCGCCGGGCGAGTTTTCGTTCCGCGGCGGGCTGATCGACCTCTTCCCGATGGGCAGCGCGGTGCCCTACCGCATCGACCTGTTCGACAACGAGATCGAGACGATCCGTGCCTTCGACGTCGACACGCAGCGCAGCATCTACCCGGTGAACGAGGTGCGGCTGCTGCCGGCACGCGAGTTCCCGCTCGACGAGGCCGGCATCACGCGCTTCCGCCAGAATTTCCGCGAGCGTTTCGAGGGCGACCCCTCGAAGTCGAAGCTTTACAAGGATGTCAGCAACGGCCTCGCACCGGCCGGCATCGAGTACTACCTGCCGCTGTTCTTCGAAGAAACGGCGACGCTGTTCGACTATCTGCCGAAAGCCACCCGGCTGGTCGCCCACGGCGCGCTCGACCCCGCCGGCCAGGCCTTCTGGGCCGACGCGCAAGGCCGCCATCGTCTGCTGTCCGGCGACAAGGACCGCCCGCTGCTGCCGCCGGCCGACCTGTTCCTGCCGACGGATGCGTTCTTCGTCCTTGCCAAGAGCTACGACCGGCTCGAGGTCCAGCAGACCGGCGAGGGACTGGCCCGCCCGGTGCCGCCGATCGCCGTCGACCGCCGCGAGGCGCACCCGGTAGCCAAGCTCCAGTCCTTCGTCGACGGCTTCGCCGGCAAGGTCTTGATCATCGCCCCCTCGGCCGGGCGCCGCGAGACGCTGCACGAATACCTCGCCGAGCATGGCCTCGACGCCCGGCTCGTCGACAGCTGGGCCGACGCGCTGCCAAGCGGCGAGCGCATCCTGCCGAGCCGCGTTCTATTGACCCACGGCCCGCTCGCCGAAGGCTTCGTCACCACCGACGGCACCCTCGCCGTCGTCACCGAGACCGAGCTCTACGCGATCCCGCCGAAGACGCGGCGCGCGCGCGAGGCCCGCGCCACGCAGATCGACAGCCTGCTGCGCGATCTCTCCGAACTCAAGCCCGGCGATCCCGTGGTGCACGCCCAGTACGGCGTCGGCCAGTACCTCGGCCTCGTCAGCATGGACCTCGGCGACGGCGACACCGAATTCCTGCAGCTCGAATACGCCAAGGGCGACAAGCTCTACGTGCCGGTCGCCAACCTGCACCTGATCTCGCGCTATTCCGGCGCAGGCGAAGGCGAGGTCGCCTTGCACCGCCTCGGCACCGACCAGTGGGACAAGGCGCGCCGCCGCGCCATGCAGGCGGCGCGCGATACCGCTGCCGAGCTGCTGAACCTGTACGCGCTGCGCGCGGCACGCGAGGGGCATGCGTTCAAGTTCTCGCCGCACGACTACGAGGCCTTCGCCGAAGGCTTCGGCTTCGAGGAAACACCCGACCAGGCCGCGGCAATCGCCGCGGTCATGGCCGACATGCAGTCGGGCAGGCCGATGGACCGCCTGGTGTGCGGCGACGTCGGCTTCGGCAAGACCGAGGTCGCACTGCGCGCCGCCTTCATGGCAGTGATGGGCGGCTACCAGGTCGCGGTGCTGGTGCCGACCACGCTTCTCGCCGAGCAGCACTTCAACAACTTCTCCGACCGCTTTTCCCAATGGCCGGTCAAGCTCGCCGAGCTGTCGCGCTTCAGGACGGCGAAGGAGCAGGCGGCGGCGCTCGAGGCCTTGAAGGATGGCAGGATCGACATCGTCATCGGCACCCACCGGCTGATCCAGAAGGACGTCAAGTTCGCCCGCCTGGGTCTCGTCATCCTCGACGAGGAGCACCGCTTCGGCGTGCGGCAGAAGGAGCAGCTGAAGGCGCTGCGCGCCGAGGTCGACGTGCTGACGCTGACCGCGACGCCGATCCCGCGCACGCTGGCGATGTCGCTCGAGGGCATCCGCGACTTCTCGGTCATCGCCACGGCGCCGCAGAAGCGGCTCGCGGTGAAGACTTTCGTTCAGCCCTTCTCAGGCGGTCTGATCCGCGAGGCCGTGCTGCGGGAACTCAAGCGCGGCGGCCAGGTGTACTTCCTGCACAACGAGGTCAGCACCATCGAGAACATGCGCGAGCGGCTGGAGAAGCTGCTCCCCGAAGCACGCATCCGCGTCGGCCACGGGCAGATGAGCGAACGCGAGCTTGAGCAGGTGATGCGGGACTTCTACCAGCAGCGCTACGACATCCTCCTGTGCACCACCATCATCGAGACCGGCATCGACATCCCGACCGCCAACACCATCCTCATCAACCGCGCCGACAAGTTCGGCCTGGCACAGCTGCACCAGCTGCGCGGCCGCGTCGGCCGCTCGCACCACCAGGCCTTCGCCTACCTGCTGGTCGAGGAGGACCGCACGCTGACGCCGCAGGCGAAGAAGCGGCTGGAAGCCATTCAATTGATGGAGGAGCTGGGCTCCGGCTTCCACCTCGCCCGCCACGACCTCGAGATCCGCGGCGCTGGCGAAGTGCTCGGCGAGAAACAGAGCGGCGAGATCCTCGAGGTCGGCTTCTCGCTCTACAACGACATGCTGGCCGACGCCGTGGCGAGCCTGAAGGCTGGGAAGGAGCCCGACATGAGCCAGCCGCTCGGCGTCGTCTCCGAAATCAACCTGCACCTGCCCGCCCTGCTGCCGGCCGACTACTGTCCCGACGTGCACGAGCGGCTGGTGCTGTACAAGCGGCTCGCCAACGCCCACACGGCGGAGGACCTTACCCTGCTGCAGGAGGAACTGATCGACCGCTACGGCGCCCTGCCCGACCCGGCACGCGCGCTCCTCGACACCCACCGCCTGCGGCTCGCCGCCAGGCCGCTGGGCATCCTCAAGGTCGACGCGACCGGCGACAGCATCCTGCTGCAGTTCGTGCCGCAGCCGCCGATCGACCCCGGCCGCATCATCGAGCTCATCCAGACCCGACGCGACATCAAGCTCGCGGGCGAGAACCGCCTGCGCTGGCAGGTCGCTTCTTCGCGGAGCGCCGGCGCGGCGGTCGAAGCGCGCGCGGCCAATGTGATTACCCTGTTCAACTTGTTGAAGTAAGCGATTGAAATGAATCTTATTGTCCAAGGGAACGACATCCCCACGCCGCACCTCAAGGCGCTTGCCAAGCTGACCGGCGCCGCCGCGATCGAAGCGGTGTCGCGCACCGCGTTCCGGCTGGTGGCCGCGAACGACGGGCCGCGCGCCGAAGTCGCGGCGTTCTGCGAAGCGAACGCCCTGGACCACGGCTGGGTGCCGGCCGAGCGCCGCATCCGCGACTTCGGCCTGCTGGTGATGGATATGGATTCGACCCTGATCACCATCGAGTGCATCGACGAAATCGCCGACATGCAAGGGCTGAAGCCACAGGTTGCGGCGATCACCGAGGCGGCGATGCGCGGCGAGATCGATTTCGCCGAAAGCCTGCGCCGGCGCGTGTCGCTGCTGGAGGGGCTCGACCAGTCGGCCCTGCAGCGCGTTTACGACGAACGTCTGCAGCTCTCGCCGGGGGCCGAGTTCCTGCTGGCCGCGGCGCGCGCCGCGGGCATCCGGACCCTGCTGGTATCGGGCGGCTTCACCTTCTTCACCGAACGGCTGAAGCCGCGGCTGGGGCTGGACTTCACCGCGGCCAACACCCTCGAGGTGGCCGGAGGCCGGTTGACCGGCCGCGTCCTCGGCACTATCGTCGACGCGCAGGGCAAGGCGGACTGGCTCAACCGCGTGCGCGAGCAGCTTGGCCTGCGCCCGGAGCAGGTCATCGCCATGGGCGACGGCGCCAACGACCTCAAGATGATGGCGCAAGCCGGCATCAGCATCGCCTACCGGGCCAAGCCGGTGGTCAGGACACAGGCGAGCTATGCACTGAACCATGTCGGCCTCGACGGGGTCATTCCACTGCTCGGCTGAGCCGGCGCAACGGGCTAAAGAATGCGCGCGGGATGCCGATAAACCATTAAGCCCAGAAAGCGTCAAGAACTCGAACAACCGCGACCAGGATTCCCCGTGAAAATCGACAAGCGCATCACCCCTCCCGCCTCCGCCAAAGTCTCCTCCGCCAAGGGCAAGGGGGCGGGCAAAGCGTCCGCTCCCGCCGCCGGCGGCGGCGATTCCTTGACGCTGACCGAATCGAGCTCCCGCATCCGCACCCTGGAGTCGCAGTTGGCCTCGGTCGACGTGACCGATGCCGGCAAGGTCGAGTCGGTCAAGGCTGCGCTCGCCAATGGCACCTTCGCCGTCGACGCGGAGGTGGTGGCCGACCGCCTGATCGACCACACCAAGGAGGCCCTGCGCAAGCGCCCGCGCAAGAAGTAAGGTTTTTCCGAGCATACCCGAGGCCCGCGGCTCATGCCCGCGGGCTTTTGTTTTTCAGCTGGAATAGAATTGGGGCTGAAACGAGCGAGGTGCCCCAAATGAGCGAAATCGTCCTTACCGTAACCGGCATGACCTGCGGCGGCTGCGTCAACAGCGTGCATCGCGTGCTGACCGCGCTGCCCGGCGTGCAGCACGCCGACGTCACCCTGACGCCCGGACAGGCGCGCGTGACCTACGATCCCGCCCGGGTCGACCGGGCCGCGATGGCGAAGGCCATCGTCGACGCCGGCTTCGGCGTAGGCGACTGAGGCCTCGGCCTCAGGGCTCCTGGCAGAGGGCCTCCAATGGCTGCGGCTGATGAATGCCGCTGCCCTGGACATAGTCCACGCCGATCTCGCGCAACAGGGCCAGAACCTGGTCCGACTCGACATACTCGGCCACGGTCTTCAGTCCCATCTGGTGACCGATCCGGTGAATCGCGTCGACCATCGAGCGGTCGACGGGATTGACCGCGATATCCCGCACGAACGCGCCATCGATCTTGAGGTAGTCGACCTTCAGATTCTTCAGGTAGGTGAAGGATGACAGTCCGCTGCCGAAATCGTCCAGCGCGAAGCGGCAGCCGAATGCCCGCATGGCCTCGATGAACTCGTTGACGACGGCCAGGTTGCCGATCGCCGCCGTCTCGGTGATCTCGAAGCACAGATGGGGTCCCAGCGCCGGATTGTCTTCCAGGCTCGTCAGCAGCATGCGGCGGAATGCCGGGTCCTTCAGCGACGCGCCCGACAGGTTGACGGCAAACAGGCAGTTCCGTTCGCGCCTTGCCGCCAGATAGCGCCGACACAGGCGCAGCGTCTCCTCGATCACCCAGCTGTCCAGCGCGGGCATGATGGAATAGCGCTCGGCGGCAGGAATGAACGCCATCGGCAGGATCTCGCCGCCGTCTTCGTCGATCATCCGCAGCAGCAGTTCCACGTGGCGCACCGCCTCCGCGGCGCCGTCGGCGCGGCGGATGTCCTGCCACGACAGACGCAGCCGCTGTTCCTCGAGTGCCCGCTGGATGCGCGTCACCCACTGCATCTCGCCACGATGGCGGGCAAGATCGGAGTCGCGGCTCTCGTACACGTGAATCTGGTTGCGGCCGTGGTCCTTCGCCACGTAGCACGCCGCATCGGCGGCCGACATCAGGCTCGCCGCCGTGCCGCTTTCCGCGTTGATCGCCACCATGCCGACGCTCATGCCGACCGAAAAGATGCGGTCGCCCCATTTGAAGCGGAAGCGCTGCACTTCGGCCCGGAAGACGTCCGCCACCTCGAGCGCGTCGGCGAGGCTGCAGTTCTCCAGCAGCAGCGCGAATTCGTCGCCGCCCAGCCGGGCCAGGGTGTCCCGCTCGCGCAGGTTGCTCTTCAGGAGCAGCGCCAGCTGGCGCAGCAGCTCGTCGCCTGCCGCGTGGCCGCAGGAATCGTTGATCACCTTGAACTGGTCGAGGTCCATGTAGCAGAGCGCATGCTCGCGCCCCTGCTGCAGCGCCGACAGCAGCGTGCGCTCGAGGCGCTGCTCGAATTCGCGGCGATTGATGAGCCCGGTGAGTGCGTCGTGGCTGGCCTGGTAGACCAGCCGGGCCGTGGCGCGGTCGATCTTTTCCTGCATCTGGTCCTGCATCGTCTGCAGGTGGGCCGCCATATGGTTGACGCCGCGCTGCAGCACGCCCAGTTCGGCCTGTCCGGTCGCCTCCACGCGCTCGTCGAGATGGCCTTCGCCGATGCGGCTCACCGTATGGGTCAGCGCGAGGATCGGACGGGTGATCTGGCGCCCGATGCGCCAGGCCAGGGTGAGGCTGACGCCGAGGCCGGCCAGCAGGACGGCCAGGCTGCGCACGATCGCCTCGCGCTGGCTGCGGATCGTCGCGCTGCGCGACACGTCCAGGCCGACCCAGCCGAGCAGGTGGCTCTGCGAAGCCGGCCTTTCCACGGTGGCCCCCGCCGGATTGAAGTCGTCGACCGCCACCTCGGTGCGGGTGATCGGTGCGTAGTACACCAGGCGATCGGGGTATTCGGCCTGATAGATGCGGTCGGCCGGCATCCCTGCCTCCTGCGGGTTGGTCCACGTTCCGAGCCCGACCTGTGCCAGCCAGCGGCCGTCGCTGGCGAAGACCGCCACCCCCCGCACGTCAGGCTCGATGGCGGCCTTCTCGAGCAGGTTCTGCAGCACCTCGACGTTGCCGGACGCGACGCCGTATTCCGTCGCCGGCGCCAGCTGGCGCGCGATCGCGATGGCCCGGGTGTGCAGCGACTGGTCGAGGTCGTCGATCTTGCCCCTGATGAGCAGGAACATCAGCAGGATGCCGATGATCGCCACGGGCACCATGGCCAGGCCGATGACGCGTCCGCGTATCCCCAGCGACTTCGCCATCAGCCCCCTCCCCCCAAACTTTTCTCCAGTTCAGCCACGGAAGGCAGCGCGATCCCGAGCGAGCGTGCCACCTGCTCGTTGATCGAAATGCTGAAGTACGCCGGATAGGCCGGGGGCGGCAGATGCACGCTGCCGCCCTGCAGGGCCGCGCTCACCCATTCGGCCGCCTGGCGGCCGATCTGCGCCGGACTCGAGTGCAGCGACAGCAGCGCGCCCGCACGCGTGAGCGAGCGCGAATAGCCCAATACCGGATCGCGGTAGCGGTAGGACGTCAGGAACAGGCTTTGCGCCGTGTTGCGGTTGAAAATCTGCGGATCGGGGAGCGCCAGCAGGAGATCGGCATCCGCGAGCACCGATTCCAGCGGCACGATCAGGCGCTCGTCCCGCCCCACCGTGGCGTACACCAGGCCGATACGCTGCGCCCGCAGCGCCCCCTCGAGCTCCGCCACCACGCCGCTTTGCTCCGTGCCCAGCAGCACCCCCACCTTGCGCACGTCGGGGAAGGCCAGCCGGATCAGCAGCGCCTGGCGTTCGAAGGGCTGATCGAGATAGATGGCGGACACCGAGCGCCGCGCCCCTGCCGCGAGAAGGCTGCGCCCCGCCCGCAGATACCAGGCCCGCGGCACCAAAATCGCAAGCACCGGCGGCCGATCCGGCAACGCGGCCAGGGACTCGGCCGCGCGGACGCCGACCGCCACGGCCAGCCGCGCGTCGCCGAGCGCGGCCGGCGTCAAGGCATCGGCGTAAAGCCGCACGGCGTCGTGAGGCGTATCGTCGAGATACGCCCGCATCACCTGATACACCTCCTGATAGGGCCCCGAGTCCTCGCTCAGCACCACGGCCACGCGTGCGGCCCAGGCGTGCATCGACGCGAGCAGCAGGCCGGCGCAGATCAGCCCCATGCTGGCGATCCGCCGGAAAGCCGCGCATCCGGTCCGCCCACGGAAAGCGGTCAATTGGCCTCCTGCTCCTCAGCCCACAGGCAAGCGCCCTTGCTTTCCTTGGCGATCGCGTGCAGCAGGCTCGCGTGCGCCGCCAGTTCCTCCGGGCTCGCGCGCCGCACGACGGGGCGGGGGCGCACGCGAGCGGCGTCGCGCTCAGTCTCCGTGCCGCGCGCTTCGAGCCCGATCGACAGGCTTTCCTGGCCACGTGTCAGCGCCAGATACACGGCTGCAAGCAGTTCGCAGTCGAGCAGCGCGCCGTGCAGCGTGCGCGCGGTGTTGTCGACGCCGTAGCGCTTGCAGAGTGCGTCGAGGTTGTTGCGCTGGCCCGGATGCAGCGCCTTCGCCATCGCCAGCGTGTCGGTCACGCCCTCGCACCAGTTGGACAGCTGCGGCATGTCCAGCAGGCGCAGCTCCATGTTGAGAAAGCCGACGTCGAACGGGGCATTGTGGATGATCAGCTCGGCCCCACGGATGAAGTCGACGAACTCCTGCGCGATGTCCGCGAAGCGTGGCTTGTCCTGGAGAAAGTCGCTGGTGATGCCGTGCACCTGCATCGCGCCGGCGTCGATCTCGCGGTCCGGATTGACATAGCGGTGCAGGTGGTTGCCGGTGAGCCGGCGGTTGACCATCTCGACCGCCGCCACTTCGATGATGCGATGCCCCTGGTTGGGATCGAGACCGGTGGTCTCGGTATCCAGAATGATTTGCCGCATGTTCCGTATCAGTGTCGGTGCGCCTGCAGCACACCCTGGTTGGCAAGCTGGTCGGCGCGTTCGTTTTCCGGGTGGCCGGCATGGCCGCGCACCCATATCCATTCGATGCGGTGCTGCTGCGCAAGCGCATCCAGCCGCTCCCACAGATCCTGGTTCTTCACCGGCTTGCCGTCGGCCGTGCGCCAATTGCGCCGCTTCCAGCCCGGCAGCCATTCGCTGATGCCCTTCTGCACGTACTGGGAATCCGTGTGGACCTCGACCGTCGACGGCCGCTTCAGCAGCTCCAGCGCGCGGATGACCGCGGTCATTTCCATGCGATTGTTGGTGGTGTTGGGCTCGCCGCCATGGATTTCCTTGCGGTGCCCGCCCGCCACCAGCAGCGCGCCCCAGCCGCCCGCCCCCGGGTTGCCCTTGCAGGCGCCATCGCTGTAGATGTAAATGGTGTCAGCGCTCACGATGCATGCGATAGTGCTTGAGGTTGATGACCTTGGCCGCGGGCGACAGCAGGCGCTGCGTCACCGGCGTGGTCCATTGCGGCTGGATGATGTTCATGCCCTGCACGCGCTTCACCGCCTGCAGGAAATAGACGCCGCCGCCCATGGCCCACCAGCGGTCGCCAGCCGGCTCCATGAAGCGCAGGCGCCGCAGCCAGTTCTCGCGATTGACCGGCGGCCGATAGCAGCACATGCTGCCGGCCGCCACCTCGAGCCCCAGCAGCACCATCCAGTCCTTCACCCGCGAGATATTCAGGAAATTGCCGTTCCACGGATAGCCGCGCTCGCCGCCCTGCAGCTTGCGCGCGAGCCCCCACAGGCTGCGCGGGTTGAAGCCGGCCATCACCAGACGGCCTTCCGGCCGCAGCACCCGCTCGGCCTCGCGCAGCACCTGGTGCGGATTGGCGCTGAATTCCAGCACGTGCGGCAGCAGCAGCAGGTCGAGCGACTGGCTCTCGAACGGCAGGAACATCGGGTCTGCCCGCACGTTCCCCGGCGCCTCGACGGCACAGGTCACGCGCAGCGGAATCCGGCTGTTGCGCAGGAAGTCGATCTGCGGCAGCCCGACCTGCACCGCGTTGAAGCCGAACACGTCGGACACCGCGTGGTCGAAGTAGCGGCGCTCGCGAAACACCAGGTGGCGCCCCAGGGGCGTCTCGAACCATTCAGCGTTCAGCTTGGATAACATAGCCCGACCTCCTGTCCGTCCGTTCCCACCATGTTGACACTGATTCCCCTGCCCGCGTTCGACGACAACTACATCTGGGCGTGGCACGACGGCCGCCACGCCATCGCCGTCGACCCCGGCGATCCCGCGCCGCTGATCGCGTTTCTCGACGCCAGCGGGCTGAGCCTGACCGCAGTGCTGATCACCCACCACCACCGCGACCATACTGGCGGCAACGTCCTGCTGCGTCAACGCTACGGCTGTGCCATCCATGCACCCGACAACCCGCGCATTCCCGGCGTCACCCATGTCGTGCGCGGCGGCGATTCGATCGAGCTCACCGAGCCGCCGCTGCGCCTGCGCGTACTCGCGACACCCGGCCATACCCTCGACCATGTGAGCTACCTCGGAGAGGGCGTCCTGTTCTGCGGCGACACCGTGTTCGGATGCGGCTGCGGCAAGCTGTTCGAAGGCGACGCGGAAACGATGACGGCCAGCCTCGAGGCCATACTCGCCTTGCCGGATGCTACCCGAGTCTGCTGCGCGCATGAATACACCCTGAGCAATATCGCGTTCGCGAAAACGGTGGATGGTGCCAATCCGGCACTGCTCGCACGGGAAAGCGCCGACGGGGCATTGCGCGCACGGAATGCGCCGACGCTTCCCTCGACCCTTGCGCTCGAGAAGGCGACCAACCCGTTTCTGCGTTTCCACGAACCGGAGATGAAGGCCTTCGCCAGCCGCTATCTCAAGCGGCCGGATCCGACCCCCGCCGAGGTGTTCGGCGCGATCCGCGCCGCCAAGGACGCCTGGGACGGTTGACCATCCCCGCGCATCCCCTTAGCATGACGGGGTTATTGAGTACGGGAGACCGTCTTGCCCGGAATCAACAAGGCCCCGTGCCGGTTCCCGCTGCTGAGCCTGGCCATCCTTGCCGTCCTCTCCATTCAGCCGATTCATGCGGCGGCCGGCGATGCCGGCATCCGAACCCTGCAATGGAACGATGACGGCGCCGGTGCCGACCCTGCGCCGAGCGCCGACGCCGGTGACGCCGATGTCTGGCAGCGGATCCGCAACGGCTTCAAGATCGACGACGACGCCAGCGAGAACCCCCTGGTTTCGATGCATGAAGCCTGGTATGCGGCGCGGCCGGACTACGTCCGGCGCATGATCGAGCGTTCGCGCCGCTACCTCTTCCACATCGTCCAGGAGGTCGACCGGCGCGCCATGCCGATGGAAATCGCCCTGCTGCCGATGGTCGAAAGTGCATTCAATCCGACCGCGGAATCGCCGGCTGCCGCCTCCGGGATCTGGCAGTTCATGCCCGCGACCGCGCGCCTCTACGGACTCAAGCAGGACAACTGGTACGACGGCCGGCGCGACGTGACGGCAGCCACCGAGGCGGCGCTCGATTATCTGGGCAAGCTCTATCTCGACTTCGGCGACTGGGAACTCGCGCTCGCGGCCTACAACTGCGGCGAGGGCTGCGTCACCCGCGCGATCGAGAAGAATGTCCAGCAAGGCCTGCCGACCGACTACGCGAGCCTGCCGCTGCCCGCCGAGACCCGGAACTACGTCCCGAAGCTGCTCGCGATCAAGGATCTGGTGAACAACCCCGACCGCTACGGAATCGCCATCGACACGCTGCCCAATCAGCCCTACTTCAAGCAGGTCACGGTGCGTGCGAGCATGGACATCCGTTCGGCCGCGCGCCTGGCAGGCATGAGCAGCGACGATTTCATCGCGCTGAATCCCGCGTTTCCCCGCAAGCTGATCCGCTCCGACGCGCCGGTGAACCTGCTGGTTCCGGTCGACAAGACCGACACCTTCCAGCGCAATCTCGAAACGGGAAGCTGGGACTCCTGGCAGCCTTACAGGGCGCACAAGGGCGATCGCCCGCAGACCATCGCCGAGCGCTTCGATGTCAGCGTCGCACGCCTCGAGGAACTCAACCCATTCCACCTGAAGCGCGGCCGCCTGGTGCGCGACCAGGTCATCCTCGTGCCCGTGCGCAAGCGCGGCACGAACGCCGCGCAAGACGACGCGCCCGTGGCACCGGCGCCACCGGCCGCCCCGCGCCAGGCGCGGATCGACGTGCAGCAGGGCGACACCCTGTTCAGCCTCGCCCGCCGCTACGGCGTGACGGTGGCCGATCTCGACGCCGCCAACCCCGGGCTCAACGGCCGCCTCCAGGCCGGACAGCGTCTGCGCCTGCCGGACGGCGCCGCACCGGCCTCGGATGCGCCGGCAATCCGGCATGCCAGCCTCGCCGCGCCCGTCGACACGTCCTCGCGGCCGTCGCGCTACACCGTGCGGCACGGCGACACCCTGAGCGCCATCGCCGATCGGTTCGACGCCAGCGTCGCGGACCTCAAGGCGTGGAACCCGGGCTTCAGGAAGCACAGCCGCATCCGCGCCGGTCAGACGCTCGTCGTGCGGCGCCCCTGATCCGCTGCGGCCTCAGTCCGAGGCCGGCGGCTCGCCCGACTTATCCGACATCAGCAGCGCCATCCCCGCTGCCGCCAGCACCATCCACAGCACCACGGCCCAGATGCCGAGCGCCTCGGACAATTGCCCCATGAAGAACAAGGCGAGCATGGCGATCGCGAGGATGCCGTTGCCGAGCCAGAAATTCCGGCTGTGTCTTTCGTTGTTCAATCGATGCTCCGTCTTGAAGACATTCAAAGCGTGCCCGCCACCCAGTGGCAGCGCACCCAGTGTCCGCCGCCGAGAACGGTCGGCTCGGGGTAGCGGACCCGGCACGCGGCGCCCGCATGCGGGCAGCGCGGATGGAAGTGGCAGCCGCCCGGTGGCGCGAGCGGGGACGGCTGGTCACCCTCGAGCCGCATGATCGCCGGCCGGGGCGTCGGACCGATGTGCGGGACGGCGCTCACCAGCGCCTGCGCGTAGGGGTGGCGCGGCGTGCGCAGCAGCGCCCCGGCCGGCCCCTGCTCGACGATGCGACCGAGATACATGACCGCCACGTCGTGCGCCAGATAGTCGACCACGGCGAGATTGTGCGTGATGAAGAGATAGGCGAGGCCCAGCTCGTCCTGCAGGTCCTTCAGCAGGTTGAGGATCTGCGCCTGCACCGACACGTCGAGCGCGCTGGTGGGTTCGTCGCAGACCACCAGCCGGGGCGACACCGCCAGCGCGCGCGCAATGGCGATGCGCTGGCGCTGGCCGCCGGAAAACGCGTGCGGATAGCGCGCGCCGGCGTCATCCGGCAAGCCGACTTGACGCAGCAGCCTTTCCACCGCGTCGCGCCGCTCGGCAGCGGCCCCGACGCCGAGGGCGTCCATGCCCTCGAGCAGGATGTCCGCGACCCGCATGCGCGGATTCAGCGAACTAAACGGGTCCTGGAAGACCATCTGCGCCTGCCGCCGCAGCGAGGCCGCATTGCTCGCGCTGACGGCTTCGCCCGCCAGGGCCACCCGCCCCGCGGTGGGCTCGATCAGCCGCAGCAGCGCCTTGCCCACCGTCGTCTTGCCGCAGCCCGATTCGCCGACCAATGCGAGCGTGCGGCCCGCGTGGATCGACAGCGCCACGTCGTCGACGGCGCGCACGTGGCCGACGGTGCGCTGGATCAGGCCGCGCCGCACGGGAAAGTGAACCTTCAGCCCCTCGACTTCCAGCAGGGGCTGCGGGGAAGCCACCGCCCGCAGGGACGGGATCGGCACCGGCACACGCCCCTGCGGCAGGGAGCCTGCCAGATGACAGCGCACGCGCAGCCCGGCGTGTTCCTGCCAGTCCGGCGCCTCGGTGCGGCAGCGGGCCACGGCAAAGGGACAGCGCGGCGCGAAGCGGCAGCCGGCGAGCGAGCCGTCGAGCCGCGGCACCTGGCCCGCGATCGTCGCCAGCCGGCCGCCTTCGCCGGGACGCGGCAAGGCTTCGAACAGCATGCGACTGTAGGGATGCTGAGGCGCGCTGAAATAGTCGTCCCGCCTGCCCTCCTCAACCAGTTCGCCGGCATACATTACGCCGACGCGGTCGGCGTTCTCCGCGACCACGCCGAGGTCGTGGGTGATCAGCAGCATCCCCATGCGCCGTTCGACGCGCAGGCGACGCAGCAGGTCGAGCACCTGCGCCTGGATCGTCACGTCGAGCGCCGTCGTCGGCTCGTCGGCGATCAGCAGCTCCGGTTCCCCCGCCAGCGCCATCGCGATCATGATCCGCTGGCGCAGGCCGCCGGAGAGCTCGAACGGATAGGCGTCGAGCCGCCGTGCCGCATCGGGCACGCCCACGGCGTCGAGCAGTTCACGCGCCGCGTCGCGCCCCGCGCGCCCGCCGACCCGCCGATGCAGCGCGAGCGCCTCGCCGATCTGCGCGCCGACCTTGACGACGGGATTCAGCGCGAGCATCGGTTCCTGGAAGATCATCGCCATCCGCCCGCCGCGCACGCGCCGCATGTCGCGCTCGGCCAGCGCCCGGATATCCGTCTCGCCGAGCCGCATCGCGCCCGAGGCAATGCGCCCGCCGTCCGGAAGCAGGCGCATCAGCGACAGTGCCGTCATCGACTTGCCGCATCCCGACTCGCCCAGCAAGGCGTAGGTTTCGCCGGCGGCGACGTGGAAGGACACGCCGTCGACGACGCGCGTGGCGCCGATGTCGGTGACCAGGCGGTCGACCTGCAGCAGCGGCTTCACCGCCGGCCCTCCAGACGGGGATCGAAGGCGTCGCGCACGCCGTCCGCGAACAGGTTGGCCGCCAGCACCAGCGCGAACATGAGCGTGAAGGCGGCGCCGAGCTGCCACCAGACGACGGGCTCGCGGGCAAGCTCGAGACGCGCGCCGTTGATCATGTTGCCCCAGCTGTACATGGTGGGGTCGACGCCCACGCCGACATAGGACAGCACCGCCTCGGCCAGCACCAGGCCCGAAAAGTCGAGGACGATCGAGATCAGAACCAGGTGGAACACGTTGGGGAAAATGTGGCGGGAAAGGATGCGCACGTGCGATACGCCGAAAGCCCGCGCGGCTTCGACGTAGTCGAGGGTGCGCAGCTTGAGCGCCTCGCCGCGCAGCAGGCGCGCCAGGCCCGTCCAGCTCGTCATGCCCATGATCAGGCAGAGCGCCAGCAGGCGGACGTCGGCGCGCGCCGCCGCGGTGTCGAACACGCCCGGATGCGCTTCGATGGCAACCTGCACGATGAGGATCGCGGCGGCGATCAGGAGCACGCCGGGGATCGAGTTCAGCACCGTGTAGACGTACTGGATCACGTCGTCGATCCAGCCGCGAAAGTACCCCGCCGCGATGCCGAGCCCGATCGCGAGCGGGAGCGTGACGAGCGTGGTGAGCGTGCCGATCATGAGGCCGGTGCGGATGCTCTTGAGGCTGATATAGAGCACGTCCTGTCCCACCTTGTCGGTGCCGAAGACGTGGTAGCCCATCGCCAGCTGGTGCGTCACCGCCCCCAGCGCGAGGAGCAGCGCACCCGTCAGCACCAGCGTCCGCGCAGGCCAGCCGAGCACCCCCGTCTTCCAGGCGCGCAACCAGGCCCGCCCCCCCATCCGACGCCGGCGCGCCCCCCACGCTGCCAGCAGCGCGAACAGCAGCAGGCTCGCCAAGCCCCCCTCGACAAGGCCCACGACAACCCGGCGCACGATGTCCGGCACGCGATCGGCTGCGTCGGTGAGGTGCGCGCCGCCGTACCGGAGGCGCGGATAATCCCGCACGGTGACGCCGCCGCGGTCGACGAACTCCTTCGAATAGAGCTGCATCGCCAGCGGCGCGGAGTAGGTCTTTTCCTGCTGGGTCCGCAGGCGCCCCACCAGCGCGTCGAACACGGACAGCACCTCGACCGAGTATTGCGGCTTGCCGGCCGGGCTGTCGTCCAGCTGCGCGCGGTAATGCAGCGAATCGAGCAGGCCGATGCATACGAACACGGCAAGCACCAGCGCGGCGGCCATGGCCATGGGGCGCCGCGCAACCGCGGCCCATGGCGCGCGCAGATGAGGCTGGCACCGGATGAACCAGGCGAGCGCCAGCAGTGCCGCCACGAGCGCGAAGATCAGCGCATCGGTCCAGAGGACGACGGGCTGGACGCTCATTGCAGCCGCACCCGCGGGTCCACCCAGGAATACGAGATGTCGGTCAGGACGAGGCCGACGATGTAGAGCACCGAGCCCAGGAACACCATCGCGCGCACCACGGCGAAGTCCTGCGCCTGGATCGCGTCGATGGTGTAGCTGCCGAGCCCGGGAATGCCGAAGAAGGACTCGGTGATGAGGCTGCCCATGAAGAGGAGCGGCAGCACCACCACCGCGCCGGTCAGGATCGGGATCATCCCGTTCTTCAGCACGTGGCGGAACAGCACGCGCGCTTCGCCGAGGCCCTTGGCGCGCGCCGTGCGCACGTAGTCCTTGCCGATCTCCTCGAGGAAGATGGTGCGATACCAGCGTGCGCCGCTGCCCAGGCCCGACGCCACGCTCACCAGCACCGGCAGCAGGATGAAGCGCAAGCCGTCGATGCCGCCGGCGAAGCCCGAGATCGGCAGCAGGTTCCACAGCTTGGCAATGAAGTATTGCCCCGCGATGATGTAGAACAGCCCCGAGATCGACATCAGGACCACGCACAGGACCACCCCCCACAGATCGAGGTAGGAGGCGCGGAAGAACACCATCAGCAGCGCAAAGGTGATGTTGACCATCAGCCCGATCACGAAGACCGGCAGCGCGATCGCCAGACTCGGCCCCATGCGCGTCCTGATCTCGCTGGCGATGTCGCGGCCGTCGTCGCCCTTGCCGAACTGGAACGCGAACATCGCCGCCGAATGCCTGAAGAAGATCGTGTCGGTGAACCGCGCACTGCCCGTTGCCCGTTCGTTCAGCAGCAGGGGCTTGTCGTAGCCGTGCTCGACCTTCCAGCGCGCGATCGCCTCCGGCGTCACGTGCTTCACCCCGAGCTGCAGCCGGGCCATGTCGTCCGGCGTGTTGACGACGAAGAACAGCGTGAACGTCAGCAGGTTCACGCCGATCAGGATCGGGATCGCGTACAGCACGCGGCGAAAAATATATGCAAGCATCAGGCACGCTTCCTTTCGTGCCGTCGCCAGGCGATCGCCGCCGGCGCGACCGCCAGCACCAGGCCGCCCAGCAGCAGCCCGAGCGGCCACAGCACCGGGCGGTTCCACTCGGCACGGCGGCGCGCCCGAACTTGCGGGTCGATGCGGAGGTACTTGAGCGTGTTGTTCGCCATCAGGTTGGGCTTGACGTTGTGCACCCAGCCGTGGCGCAGGCCGAACGACTTCGGATAGTAGGCGAAGATCCACGGCGCGTCGCGCCGCACGATGGCCAGCATGTCGTCGATCACGCGCTGGCGCGCGGGGCCGTTGTCCATGTCCTTCATGCGCTCGAACAGGCGGTCGAACTCGGGATTCTCGTAGTTGGCCGCATTCTCGCCGCCGCTCGCGACCTTGCCGTTCGGGCCGTAAAGCAGGAAGAAGAAGTTCTCCGGATCGGGGTAATCGGCATTCCAGCCCCACTCGAACAGCTGCGCATTGCCCTTGCGCATCTTGTCCTGGAAGCGGTTGTAGTCGGTGCCGCGCACGACGAGCTGCACGTTGAGCTTGTCGAGCTGCTTCTTCATCCAGTCGAGCCGCGACTTCGCGTCGGGGCCGCTCGCCATGGTGTCGAAATACAGCACCAGCGGCGCGCCCGTCCGGGCATCGCGGCCGTTCGGGTAGCCCGCCTCCGCGAGCAGCTTCTTCGCCACCTCGATCGGACGCCGCACGATGCGGCCATCGCGCGCCTCGTAGACGTAGGGGTTGAGCCCTGCGACGCCGTCGACATAGCCGAACAGCCCGGGCGGGATCGGCCCCTGCGCCGGGATGCCGCGGCCGTTGAGGAAGATCGAGATGAACTCGTCGTAGTCGAACGCGATCGAGATCGCCTGCCGCAGCTTGCGGCGGTCCTCGCCGAGGCCGCCGACGACCGGATCGAGCATGTTGAAGCCCACGTACCAGACCGACGCGGCGACGGTGGTGACCAGATGGATGTCCTTCCCGCGCATGGCCGCCGTGAGCTGCGGATCGCCGCCGGCGGAAAATTTCACGGCCTGGTCGAAGCTGTCGGAACTGATGCCGGACGTGTCGTAATAGCCCTGGAGAAATTTGCTCCAGTAGGGGATGGTCTCCTTCTCCAGGCTGAACACCGCCTCGTCGACCAGCGGCAGCGGCTTGCCGGCATCCGCGAGCAGCCCATTGCGGCGGTCCTGCGGCTCGCCCTCGGCCGGGTAGGCCTCGCCGTGGAAATAGGGATTGCGCTTCAGCACCATGCGGCGATTCGGGTCGTTCTCGGCGAGATAGAACGGGCCCGTCCCGACCGGCTGCCAGTCGAGCGTCAGGTTCCTGTCGGCCATTCCGGGCTGCGCGTAGAAGGCCTCGGCTTCCCACGGGACCGGCGCGAAGAACGGCATCGCCAGCCAGTAGACGAACTGCGGGTACTTCCCCTTGACGTGGATGCGGTAGGTGTAGCGGTCGACCGCCTCGGCACCCGCGAGGGGAAACGCGTTCAGGTCGAGCGGCGCATCCGGGTGGGCGCGCGAGGCCTGCTCGAGCGCCTCGCCGAGCGCCTTCAGGCCGACGATGTGCTCGGCCATCAGGCCGAAGATCGGCGAGCTCAGCCGCGGATTGGCAAGCCGCTTGATCTGGTAGACATAGTCGGCGGCGACGAGTTCGCGGGTACCGGCATGCCGGAAATCGCCGAGCCGCGTCTTGCCCGCGAGCGCGGCCGCATCGAGCCCGAGATAGCGATGACGCCCGGCGGCGTCGCGCGCGAAGGCGGGATGCGGCTGATAGCGGATGCCGGGCCGAATGCGGATTTCGTACACGCTCTCGGCGATCGCCGCGGACGGCGCGTCGTCGGGAAGCGGCGTGCCTGCGGCGTCGACATAGCGCGGGTGCGGCACCGCTTCCGCGGTCAGCGGAACCAGCGTGTAGGGACGTTTCAGGAAGTGATACTGCAGCGGCGGCTCGTAGATCTGCGCCGTGAACTCCGCCTCGTTCGAGCTGTAGGAACGCGCCGGATCGAGATGCTTGGGACGCTCCGGGAAGGCGCTGTACAGGACGTTGGCATTCGCCTTGCCGTCGGGATAGGGATTGTTCCACTCGCCGGAGCACCCGGCCAGCAGGCCCAGCGCCGCCGCCGCCAGCAGCCCCAGCCCCCGGAAAATCGCCCCCATGCGCACCATGGCGCCAGTGTACCCAAGCCCGCCACCAACGTCAGCCGTTATAATCCGGGGCTGCTCAACTCTTCGAGACCATCATGGGATTTCTTGCAGGAAAACGCTTGCTCATCACCGGCGTCATTTCCAACCGTTCGATTGCGTACGGCATCGCGGGTGCGTGCAAACGCGAAGGTGCCGAGCTGGCTTTCACCTACCAGAATGACCGCATCAAGGACCGTGTCGTCGAGTTTGCCCAGGAGTTCGGCTCGGACCTGGTGTTCCCCTGCGACGTCGCCAGCGACGAGGAAATCGATGCGCTATTCGCGGAACTCGGCAAGCACTGGGACGGGTTCGACGGCTTGGTGCACTCGATCGCGTTTGCGCCGAAATCGGCGCTGTCCGGCGACTATCTCGCCTCGGTCACCCGCGAGAACTTCCGCGTCGCGCACGACATCAGCTCCTACAGCTTCGCCGCGCTGGCCAAGGCCGCCCTGCCGCTGATGGAAGGCCGCAAGGCCGCGCTGCTGACGCTGTCCTACCTCGGCGCCATCCGCACTGCACCGAACTACAACGTCATGGGCCTGGCCAAGGCAAGCCTCGAATCGAACGTCTACTACATGGCGCAAAGCCTCGGTCCGAAGGGAATCCGCGTCAACGCCGTGTCGGCCGGCCCGATCAAGACGCTCGCCGCCAGCGGCATCGCCAACTTCGGCGACAAGCTCGACCTCGTCGCCAAGAACGCGCCGCTGCGCCGGAACGTGACGATCGAGGAAGTCGGCAACGCCGCCGCGTTCCTGCTCTCGGACCTCGCGTCCGGCATCACCGGCGAGATCACCTACGTCGACGCCGGCTTCAACACCACGGCCGGCGGATCCGAATAAGCTGCATCGCCCACAGGAAAAAACGCGCCGTGAAGGCGCGTTTTTCATGGGTCTGCGATCGGCTTATTGCCCCTCGATCGCGTTGGGCTTGATCTTCACTTTTTCCGCAGCCGTCACGAGTGCGAGCATCGCCTTCATGTCGGTGCGCTGCAGGGCCTGCGCCAGGCCGGCATTGACCGATGCCAGCAGGCGCGGATCCGGGGACGTGTCGACGACGCGGCTGACCCGGACAATGCGATAGCTGCCGTCGGGCCGCGCCACCCCCGTGTAGGCGGGAAGCTTGTCGGTATTGGCGCGGAACACCGCTTTCAGCATGGCATCGTCGAGCTCGACCGTCGGCTGCCGCCCCACCACCTTGAACGCCGACCAGTTGAGGCCCGACTCATTGCCCTGCTCCAAGGCCTTCACGGTCGCCTCGCCCTTCTGCGCCAGCAGCTTGGCACTCTGCTCGGCGCGCAGCCTGGCCTCGATCGTCGCCGCCACCTCGGCAAGCGGCCGCAGGCGTGCCGGGCGATGGTCGATCACGCGCGCCGCCACCAGCATGCCGGGCTGCACCTCGATCGCGTCGGTGTTCTGGCGCGACTTGATCGAATCGGCGCTGAACAGCGCGCTCGCGAGCGCAGCCCGGTTGAACGGCGCCGGCGCAGTCTTGGCCGTCATCCAGTCGGTCTGGCGAATCGTGAGCTTGGCCGCATTGGCAGCGGGCTGCAGCGACTGGGCGTTCTCATAGACGAGATTGCTGAAGTTGTCGGCCAGGTCCGCGAATGCCTTCTGCGCCCGCTCCTTGCGGATCGCGTCGAGCACCTCGGCGCGCACCTCGCCCAGCGGCAATTCCTTGGCGGGCTGGATGCCGTCGAGGCGGATGATGTGATAGCCGAAGTCCGTTTCGACAGGACCGCGGATTTCGTTCGGCTTCATGCCGAACACGGCCTCTTCGAACGGCTTGACCATCATGCCGCGGCCGAAGCTGCCGAGGCTGCCGCCCTGCGCGGCAGAGCCCGGATCCTGTGATTCCGTGCGGGCGAGTTCCGCAAAGCGCTCAGGCGACTTCTGCAGGATCTGCATCAGCTCGGTCGCCTTGGCCTTGGCCTTGGCGCGGGTGGCCGCGTCGGCGTTCTTGTCCACCGCGATGAGGATATGGCTCGCGCTGCGCTGCTCGGGCTGCGCGAACTTCGCCGCATTCGCGCGGTAGTAATCAGCCACGTCCTGGTCGCTCACGCTAATGCCCGCGGCGACGCTGGCCATGTCGAGCACCAGGTATTCCGCACGGATCTGTTCGGGCTCGGTGAATTCGGCCTTGTGTGCCGCATAGTCGCGCTCGATGTCGGCCTGCGTGACCTTCACCTCCGACGCCACGCTGGCAGGTGCCAGATCCGCCCAGGAGATTTCGCGTTGCTGCGAAAGCAGGCGTGCAATCTGCGTCAGCGACGTCGCCGAGGAGAACGCGGCAAGCGTCGCCGGGCTGGTCACCACATCCAGCATGAAGCCCTGACGCAGCTCGTTTTCGAAGGCTGCCGGCGTGCGGCCATTCTGCCGCAGCACGGCCTCGTAACGCTGCTGCGAGAACTTCCCGTTTTCTTGGAACGCGGGGATCTGGGCCACCACGGACGCGACATAGGCGTCAGGCGCCGCAATCCCGCTGTCGCGGGCCTCCAGCAGCAAGGCCTTGCGCTCGATCAGGCTGTCCAGCACCTGCTTCCGGAACTCGACCGTCTGCGCCACGGCCGGATCGAACGCCGGCCCCATCGCTTCCCGCATGCGATCCGTCTGCCCCTGGATCTCGCGCGCCAGTTCCTCGCGCGAAATTCCCACGTCGCCCACCTCGGCGACGACGTTGCCCCCCCGGCCGCCCTTCAGGTAGGAGTCCACGCCAAAGAGCGCGAACGTGATTGCAATCAAGGCCAGAATGACTTTGGCCAGCCAACCCTGGGCATGCTTGCGGATTGCTTCGAGCACGGTGTCTTACTCCGAAAAATCGTCAACGCGGATTTTCGCGCACTTTGCGCTTGCCGTCTCGCGCTTGCGCAATTTAATTCAGCCGGTCGGCCGACCGATCGCGGCGCGATCAGGAATGAAAAAAGGCGAACTTGCGTTCGCCTTTTTGGTGTTGGCGGAGTGGACGGGACTCGAACCCGCGACCCCCGGCGTGACAGGCCGGTATTCTAACCAACTGAACTACCACTCCCAGATGCTGCCCAAACTTGCTGCTGAAACTCGACTGCCTTTGGCTGACCCTGCTGGTGGGTGCTGAGGGGATCGAACCCCCGACATTCGCCTTGTAAGGGCGACGCTCTACCAGCTGAGCTAAGCACCCGACAAAGACCAAAATTCTACATCATTCCTTTCGATCCTGCCAAGTGCGACGTGCATTTTTTCTTAGTTGATGGCGTCCTTCAGGCCCTTGCCGGCGCGGAACTTCGGAACCTTCGCGGCCTTGATCTTGATCGTCGCGCCGGTGCGCGGATTGCGGCCGGTGCGTGCCGCGCGCTTGCCCACGTAGAAGCTGCCAAAGCCCACCAGCGTCACCATGTCGCCCTTCTTGAGGGCCTTCTTCACTGCCTCGACCGTTGCATCCAGCGCGCGCCCGGCGGCCGCCTTGGAGATGTCAGCCGAGTCGGCAATGGCATCGATCAGTTCGGATTTGTTCACGTGTTGTCCCCTTCACTCAAGTGGCACAGGAAAACCCTGTGGGCACTTTTATAGCAACGCGCAAAACCTTGTGTCAAGCGGTTTTCCGGGCGATGGGCAAAAAAATCCCGCGTCTGGCGCGGGATTCCGGGGAGTGGTCAAAAAGTACTCAGTGCTTGAGCGCAGCCTGTGCGTTTTCCTCGTCTTCAGGCACGGCGATTGCCGCGGCTTCCGATTCGGGTTCGTCAGGCAGGGGCTCCGGTGCATGCTCGAGCGCGAGCTCGAGCACCTCGTCGATCCACTTCACCGGATGGATGTCGAGCTTGTTCTTGATGTTGTCCGGAATCTCGGTGAGATCCTTGACGTTCTCCTGCGGGATCAGCACGGTCTTGATGCCGCCGCGATGCGCCGCCAGCAGCTTCTCCTTGAGGCCGCCGATCGGCAGCACTTCGCCGCGCAGCGTGATCTCGCCGGTCATCGCCACGTCCGCCCGCACCGGGATGCCGGTCAGGATGGATACCATGGAGGTGCAGATCGCGATGCCCGCCGACGGACCGTCCTTGGGCGTCGCACCCTCCGGCAGGTGGATGTGGATGTCGCGCTTCTGGTAGAAGTCCTCGAGGATGCCGAGCTTGCGCGAGCGCGAACGCACCACCGACAGCGCGGCCTGGATCGACTCCTGCATCACTTCGCCGAGCTTGCCGGTGGTGGTCATCTTGCCGCGACCGGGCAGCGAGACGGCCTCGATGGTCAGCAGTTCGCCGCCGACCTCGGTCCACGCGAGGCCGGTCACCTGGCCGACCTGGTTGTTCTTCTCGGCGATGCCGAAGCTGAAGCGGCGCACGCCAAGATACTTGTCGAGATTGCGCGACGTGACCGAGATCTTGCCTTTCTGCTTCTTCAGCAGCAGCGCCTTGACTGCCTTGCGGCAGATCTTGGAAATCTCGCGCTCGAGGCTGCGGACGCCCGCCTCGCGCGTGTAGTAACGCACGATGTCGCGCAGCGCCGATTCGGCGATCGCCAGCTCCCCTTCCTTGATGCCGTTGACCTTGAGCTGCTTCGGCACCAGGTAGCGCTCGGCGATGTTGATCTTCTCGTCCTCGGTGTAGCCCGACAGACGGATCACTTCCATGCGGTCCAGCAGCGGCGCCGGCAGGTTGAGCGAGTTGGCCGTCGCCACGAACATCACGTCGGACAGGTCGTACTCGACCTCGATGTAGTGGTCCTGGAAGGTGTGGTTCTGCTCGGGATCGAGCACCTCGAGCAGCGCCGCGGACGGGTCGCCGCGGAAGTCCTGTCCCATCTTGTCGACTTCGTCGAGCAGGAAAAGCGGGTTCTTCACGCCGATCTTGGTCAGGCTCTGCAGGATCTTGCCCGGCATCGAGCCGATGTAGGTGCGGCGGTGACCCCGAATTTCCGACTCGTCACGCACGCCGCCGAGCGCCATGCGCACGAACTTGCGGTTGGTCGCGCGCGCGATCGACTGGCCGAGCGAGGTCTTGCCGACGCCGGGCGGGCCGACCAGGCACAGGATCGGCGCCTTCACCTTGTCGACGCGCTGTTGCACGGCGAGGTATTCGAGGATGCGTTCCTTGACCTTGTCGAGGCCGTAGTGATCCTGGTCGAGCACCTTCTCGGCTTTGGCCAAGTCCTTGCTGATCTTGGTCTTCTTCTTCCAGGGCAGGCCGACCATCGCCTCGATGTAGCTGCGGATCACCGTGGCTTCGGCCGACATCGGTGACATCATGCGCAGCTTCTTCAGTTCGCCGAGCGCCTTGGCCTCGGCTTCCTTCGACATGCTGGCGCTCTTGATGCGCTTCTCGAGCTCTTCGAGCTCGGCGCCTTCCTCGATGTCGCCGAGTTCCTTCTGGATCGCCTTGACCTGCTCGTTCAGGTAGTACTCGCGCTGGCTCTTCTCCATCTGCCGCTTGACGCGGCCGCGGATGCGCTTTTCGACCTGCAGGATGTCGAGTTCGCCCTCCAGCAGGCCGAGCAGGTGCTCGAGGCGCTTGTTGACCGGAATCATCTCGAGCACCTCCTGCTTCTGCTCGAGCTTGAGCGGCAGGTGGGCGACGATGGTGTCGGCGAGCCGCCCGCCCTCGTCGATGCCCGACAGCGAGGTCAGGATTTCCGGCGGAATCTTCTTGTTCAGCTTGACGTACTGGTCGAACTGGGTCAGCAGCGCGCGGCGCATGGCCTCGACCTCGACCAGGTCCTCGCCCTCGGCAGGCAGGATTTCGGCGCGGGCCGCCAGATGCGTGCCGGCATCGGTGACTTCCAGCACGCGCGCGCGCTGATTCCCCTCGACCAGCACCTTGACCGTGCCGTCGGGCAATTTCAGCATCTGCAGCACGGTCGCCACGCTGCCGGTGGCGTAGAGGTCCTCCGGCGTGGGGTCGTCCTGCGCGGCGGTCTTCTGCGCCACCAGCAGGATGCTCTTGCCGGATTCCATCGAGGTTTCCAGCGCCTTGATCGATTTGGGGCGCCCGACGAACAGCGGGATCACCATGTGGGGAAAGACCACCACGTCTCTAAGCGGCAACAGTGGCAGGTCGATCTGTTCCTTGGAGATGTTGTCGCTCATGATTGTGTCCTGGTAAGGGTTGGAGAGTGGACGCGCGGCATCGCGCCGCGCTTATCCGCAGGTGGGGGACATCGGTTGGAATTCAAGGGGGCTGATAGGTTCCATCAGCCTCGGCTTCACGCGCCGGCGGCCAGCGGCTGGTCGCCCTGTTCGGAGTAGATCAGCAAGGGTTTGCCGTCGCCGTTGATCAGGTGGTCGTCGACCACCACCTTGCTGACGCCCTTCAGCGAGGGCAGGTCGTACATGGTGTCGAGCAGCGCATGCTCGATGATCGAGCGCAGGCCGCGCGCGCCGGTACGGCGCGCCAGCGCGCGCTTGGCGATGGCCTTGAGGGCCTCGTCGCGGAACTCGAGCTCGACGCCTTCCATCTTGAACAGCTTGGCGAACTGCTTCGTCAGCGCGTTCTTCGGTTCGGTCAGGATTTGCACCAGGGCGGTTTCATCGAGCTCGTCGAGCGTCGCAACGACCGGCAAACGACCGACAAATTCAGGGATCAGGCCGTATTTGATGAGATCTTCCGGTTCGACCTGATGCAGCAGTTCGGCGTCCCGCTTGGTCTCGTCGACGTTCTTCACCTGCGCGCCGAAGCCGATGCCGCCCTTCTCGGTGCGGCCGCGGATGACCTTCTCCAGCCCGCTGAACGCACCGCCGCAGATGAACAGGATGTTGCTGGTGTCGACCTGCACGAACTCCTGGTTCGGATGCTTGCGGCCACCCTGCGGCGGCACCGAGGCGGTGGTGCCCTCGATCAGCTTCAGCAGGGCCTGCTGCACGCCTTCACCCGACACGTCGCGGGTGATCGACGGGTTGTCGGATTTGCGCGAGATCTTGTCGATCTCGTCGATGTAGACAATGCCCTGCTTGGCCTTGTCGACGTCGTAGTCGCACTTCTGCAAGAGCTTCTGGATGATGTTCTCGACGTCCTCGCCGACGTAGCCGGCTTCGGTGAGCGTGGTCGCGTCGGCGATCACGAAGGGCACGTTCAGGAGGCGCGCCAGCGTCTGGGCGAGCAGGGTCTTGCCGGAGCCGGTCGGGCCGATCAGCAGGATGTTGCTCTTCGCCAGCTCGACGTCACCGGTGTTGCCGGTATTGCTGCGCAGGCGCTTGTAGTGGTTGTACACCGCCACCGCCAGCGCCTTCTTCGCCTGGCCCTGCCCGATCACGTACTGGTCCAGGATGCCGCTGATCTCGTGCGGGGTCGGCAGGTCGGAGCCGCCGCCCTTCTGGCTGTCGGCCTGCTGGATTTCCTCGCGGATGATGTCGTTGCAGAGCTCGACGCATTCGTCGCAGATGAATACCGACGGCCCGGCAATCAGCTTGCGCACCTCGTGCTGGCTCTTGCCGCAGAAGGAGCAGTAGAGAAGTTTGTCGCCCGAGCCTTTGTCTGCCATGCCAGTTCCTTGTTACCTGTTGCTTAGTTGCCCGCTTCGACGCGGCTGGTCAGCACCTTGTCGACCAGGCCGTACTTCACGGACTCGTCCGCGCTCATGAAGTTGTCGCGGTCGGTGTCGCGCTCGATGGCCTCGATGCTCTGGCCGGTATGCTTGGCCAGCATCTCGTTGAGGCGCGCTTTCAAATATAGGATTTCCTTGGCGTGAATCTCGATGTCCGACGCCTGCCCCTGGAATCCGCCCAGCGGCTGGTGGATCATCACGCGCGAATTGGGCAGGCAGTAGCGCTTGCCCTTGGCGCCGGCCGTCAGCAGGAAGGCGCCCATGCTGGCAGCCTGGCCGATGCACAGGGTCGACACGTCCGGCTTGATGAACTGCATGGTGTCGTAGATCGCCAGGCCGGCGGAAACCGATCCACCCGGCGAGTTGATGTAGAAATAGATGTCCTTGTCGGGATTTTCCGACTCGAGGAACAGCATCTGGGCAACCACGAGGTTGGCCGTCGCATCGTTCACGGGGCCGACCAGGAAAATCACCCGCTCCTTGAGCAGTCGCGAGTAGATGTCGTAGGCGCGCTCGCCCCGGCCGCTCTGCTCGACGACCATGGGCACCAGCCCCAACCCCTGGGGCTCGAAGGAATTGCGTTCAAAATCAATGCGCATCAGGCACGTCCCATCAATTCTTCAAACGAGGTTGCAACGTCTTCCACTTGGGCCTGACCTGCAACCCATGCTACCACATTCTCTTCCAGCGCCAGGGACTCGATCTCCTGCATCCGTTCCGGGCTCTGGTAGTACCACTGGACCACCTGTTCGGGCTCCTCGTAGCTCTGTGCCTGGTCCTGGATCAGCGCGCGGATCTGGTCGGGCTGCGCGGCAAGCTTGTTCGCCTGCACGATCTCGGCGAGGATCAGCCCCAGGCGGACGCGGCGCTCGGCCTGTCCAGTAAACATATCGGCAGTCAGCTTCATCGTCTGAACCCCGCGCGACTGCATGTCCGCTTCGGTCATCTTCAGCAGGCGCTCGGCTTCCATCGCGACCAGGCTCTGCGGCAGGCCCAGCGTGCTCTTCTCGAGGAGGAGATCCATCACCTGCTCCTTCAGCTTGGACTGCACGCGACGCTTCGCTTCGCGCTCGAGGTTGGTCTTCACCTCCGCCTTGAGCTTCTCGACATCGCCATCCTCGACCCCGAGCGCCTTGGCGAACTCGGCGTCGAGCGCCGGCAGCACGGGGGCCTGGACGTCCTTGACCTGCACCTCGAAGTGGGCCGCCTTGCCGGCCAGCTCCTTCGCCGCGTAGTCGGCCGGGAAGGTCAGGTCGAAGCCCTTGCTGTCGCCCGCCTTGAGGCCGACCAGGCTCTGCTCGAAGTCCTTGAGCAGGCGGCCTTCGCCGATCACGGCAGCGAAGTCCTCGCCCTTGCCGCCCTCGAACGCCGCACCGTCGACCGTCCCCTGGTAGTCGAAGCGCACCAGGTCGCCCTCGGCAGCGGCGCGATCGGCGGGTTCGAAGCTGCGGCGCTGCTTGCGCAGCACCTCAAGCGTCTTGACCACGTCGTCGTCCGTCAAGTTCACCACCGGACGGCTGATCTTGCTGGCGCCGAGGTCGTCTATCTTCACCTCGGGATAGACCTCGAAGCTCGCGCTGAAGGTCATTTCGGCCGCATCCGCCGTCCCCGCCTTCGGTTCGAAACGCGGGTAGCCCGCGATCCTCAGCTGGTGGGCCTGAACGGCCTCGCCAAAGCGGGCCTGCAAGGCCTCGGCCAGCACCTCCTGACGCACGCCGGCGCCATGCTGGCGCGCGACTGCGGCGAGGGGCGCCTTGCCCGGGCGGAAGCCATCCATCTTGACGCTGCGTGCCAGGCGCTTGAGACGGCTCTGCACTTCGGTTTCCACCTGGCCCATGGGCACGCTGATGTCCAGGCGACGGACCAGTCCTTCGACAACTTCAAGATTTGCTTGCATCAAAATACTTCCTGGCTATTTGATCGGGATGATTGATTGGATGAACAGCATCAAGCGATGGTGCGTAAGGGGGGACTCGAACCCCCACGCCTTGCGGCGCTGGAACCTAAATCCAGTGCGTCTACCAATTCCGCCACTCACGCGGCTTGGCCGCAAAACCTGCAACGAAGAAGTGTAATATAATCAAGATGATGCTGTCATCCAAGCCCGCCCGGCATCCCGCCTAAGTCATTATTCCCATTCCGTTTTTTATTGCCGGTGCCGGTCGATCACTACGAAAACTTCCCTGTCGCCTCCTGGCTGCTGCCCAGGCGGCTGCGCCGTCCGGTCGAGGCGATCTACCGGTTTGCGCGCAGCGCCGACGACCTCGCGGACGAGGGCGACGCGCCGCCCGCCCAGCGGTTGGCGGAACTCGCCGCCTACGACCAGGCGCTCGACCGCATCGAACGCGGCGAGACACCGGATGACCCGGTGTTCGGCCCCCTTGCGGAGGCAATCCGCGAATACGCCATCCCGCTCGCGCCGTTTCGCGACCTGCTCTCCGCCTTCGCGCAGGACGTGGGAAAAAACCGCTATGCGGACTTCGGCGAGGTCATGGATTACTGTCGCCGCTCGGCGAATCCGGTCGGGCGCCTGATGCTGCACCTGTACGGCGACCGCGACCCCCGCCACCTGGCGTATTCGGATGCGATCTGCAGCAGCCTGCAACTCATCAATTTCCTGCAGGACATCGCCGTCGACTACCGCAAGAACCGCATCTACCTGCCGCAGGACGAACTTGCCGCGCACCACGTCAGCGAAGCGCAGATCGCCACGGGCGACACCCGCGGGCTGTGGCACATGATGATGCACAAGCAGATCGAACGGGCGCGCAAGCTGCTGCAGGCCGGCGCGCCGCTCGGCCGCGCGCTGCACGGCCGCATCGGACTGGAGATCCGGGTGACGATCCGCGGCGGCGAAGCGATCCTGCGGAAGCTGCACGCCGACCCTGCGTGCGTGTTCCACGCGCGCCCGGTGCTCACCCCGAAGGATTGGCTCTTCATGCTCGCGCGCGGGCTGCACTGAAATGGACGTCCACCAGTATTGCCAGGAACGCGCCGCCGCGAGCGGATCGAGCTTCTATTACAGCTTTCTCTTCCTGCCGCCGGACGCGCGACGCGCGATCACCGCGTTCTATGCGCTGTGCCGCGAACTCGACGACGTGGTCGACGAATGCCGCGAGCGCCAGGTCGCCCTCGCCAAGCTCGACTGGTGGCGCGCCGAGATCGCGCGCCTGGCCGCGGGCGCGCCGGAGCACCCTGCCACACGCGCCCTCGCCGACACGCCGCAGGGCCGGGCCATCCCCGCTGCCCTGCTGCTCGAGATCGTCGACGGCATGGCGATGGATCTCGACCATGCGCGCTACCCCGACTTCAAGTCGCTGCGCCTCTACTGCCACCGGGTCGCCGGCATCGTCGGCGAGATCGCCGCATCGATCTTCGAGGGCGGGCGAAGCGTGCATGACCGCGAGGTCCGCCGCTATGCACACGAACTCGGCCTCGCCTTCCAGCTGACCAACATCATCCGCGACGTCGGCGAGGACGCACGGCGCGGCCGCATCTATCTGCCGCAGGACGAACTGGCGCGTTTCGGCGTGGCGGAAGCCGATCTCCTGAACGGCCGCGACACGCCGGCGTTCCAGGCGCTGATGCAGTTCCAGTACGAGCGCGCGAGCGCGCATTACGACGCCGCGCTCGCCCGGCTGCCCGCCGCCGCACGCCGCGCCCAGCGCCCGGGCCTGGTGATGGCGGCGATCTATCGCACCCTGCTGGACGAGATCCGGCACGACGCGTTTCCCGTGCTGCGCGCACGCGTCTCGCTCACGCCGCTGCGCAAGCTGTGGCTCGCCAGCAGGACCTGGCTGTTCCCGTGACGGCGAAGGTCGCGGTCGTCGGCGGGGGCTGGGCCGGCTGCGCCGCCGCGCTGACCCTGGCGGAGGCCGGCGTGGCGGTGACCCTCTACGAAGCCGGCCGCACGCTGGGCGGCCGCGCGCGCGCAGTCGGGCTCGACGGCGAGACGCTCGACAATGGCCAGCACATCCTGCTGGGCGCGTACCGCCAGACGCTCGAACTGATCGAGCGCGTGCAGCCCGCCGCGACCCCATCCCCGCTGTGGCGGCTGCCGCTCACGTTGGAGCAACCGCCGGATTTCCGCCTCGCCTGCCCGCGCCTGCCCGCCCCCCTGCACCTTGCCGCCGGGCTGCTCGGCGCGCGTGGCCTGCGCTGGGGCGAAAAGCTGGCCGCGGCACGCTGGGTGCACGCGCTGCTTGGCGACAGGACGCCGCTCGCCGGCAGCGTCAGCCAGCTCACGCGCGCCCAGCCCGAATCGCTCAACCGTCTCCTCTGGCACCCGCTCTGCGTCTCCGCGCTCAACACGCCGCCGGAGCGCGCCAGTGCCGAGGTTTTCCGCGACGTCATCCACGCGGCGTTTGGCGGCCGTAGCGCGGACAGCGACCTGCTGCTGCCGCGGCGCGACCTCAGCGCCGTGTTCCCCGAGCCCGCCGCGGCACGGGTAGAGGCGCTGGGAGGCACGGTACACCGGGCCACCCGCGTGACCGCCGTCGACGCCGCGCCCGCAGGCGTCACGCTGGTCACGCCTCGCGCAACCGCCACCTTCAGCCATGCGATCCTTGCCGTCGCCCCCCAGCACCTCGGCGCGCTGATCGCGCGAATCCCCGCGCTCGAGGCGGCAAGCGACGCAGCGGCGGCCTTCGACTACCTGCCCATCGCCACGGCCTACATCCGTTACGACGCCGATTTCCGCCTGGCTCGGCCGCTCCTTGCACTGGCCGATGGCCCCGCCCAGTTCGTGTTCGACCGCGGTCGAAGCCACGGCCAGGCCGGGCTGCTGGCGTTCGTCGCCAGCGCCGCGGCGACGCTGCCGGCCGACTGGCTCGACCAGGCCGAGGGCCAGCTGCGGCGGATCGTCGACCCTGGCCCCGCGCGCTGGCGGCGTCGCATCGTCGAAAAGCAGGCAACCTACGCCTGCGTCCCCGCGATGACGCGCCCCCCGGTTCAGACGCCGCACCCGCGCCTCTTCCTCGCCGGCGATTACACCGCCGGGCCGTATCCCGCGACGCTCGAAAGTGCCACCTCGAGCGGAGTACAATCGGCCGCCTTACTTCTCGAAGCGCTATGAAAAACTATCTTCCCCGCCCCGATCTGCTCGCTGACCGCGTCGTCCTCGTGACCGGCGCCAGTTCCGGCCTCGGCCGCGCCGCCAGCCTGGCGTTCGCGCGCCATGGCGCCACCGTCGCCCTGCTCGCACGCGACGAAGCGCGGCTCGAGGCCGTGTACGACGAAATCGTTGCCGCCGGCGGCCCCGAGCCGGCGATGTTCCCGTACGACCTCGCCGCCGCCGACGACCGCAGCATGGAGACGCTGGCCGGCACGATCCGCCACCATCTGCAGCGGCTCGACGGCCTGCTGCACAGCGCGCACCAGTTCTACAGCCTCACGCCGCTCCACCTGCAGACGCTCGACCAATGGCAGGCGCTGATGCGGGTCAACCTGATCGCACCGTTCGCGCTGACCCGGGCCTGCCTGCCCCTGCTGCAGGACTCGCCGGACGCCTCGGTGGTGTTCACCGGCGAAACCCACGGGCATCGCCCCGCTGCCTACTGGGGCGGCTACGCCGTGGCGAAATCCGCGCTGGAGACGCTCACCCGCGTCTGGGCGGACGAGTTCAGCTCGAACGGGAATCTGCGCTTCAACACGCTGATTCCCGGACAGGTTGCCACCACGCTGCGCGGACGCACGCACCCCGGCCTGTCGCCCGAGACCCTGCCCAGCGTCGACGACCTGATGCCCTGCTACCTGTACCTGATGGGCGCGGACAGCCGCGAGGTTCGGGGACAGGTCGTGGAATGCCAGGCCTGAGATCCGTCCGGCCATGAAGATCGGCCGCTACGAAATACTCGACGAAATCGGTGAAGGCGCAATGGGCGCCGTTTTCCGGGCCCACGATCCGCTGATCGAACGCACGGTCGCCATCAAGACCGTACCCATCGCGCAGTTGCGCAAGGAGGCGCCCGACGCGGAATCGCGCTTCCTGCGCGAAGCGCAAAGCGCGGGGCGCCTGTCCCACCCCAACATCGTGACGATCTACGACGTCGGCGAAGCCGACGCGGTCGCCTATATCGCCATGGAATATCTGCGCGGCGCGACGCTGCGCGAAATCATGGACAAGGGCCCGATGCCGCTGGACCTTGCGCTCGACACGGCCCTGCAGATGGCCGAGGCACTCGCATTCGCGCACGAGCACGGCGTGATACACCGCGACGTCAAGCCGGCCAATGTCGTCATCACCGGCCAGAGCGGGCGCATCAAGCTCACCGATTTCGGCATCGCCCATGTCGTCAACAGCGACCAGACCCAGGCCGGTCAGATGCTTGGCTCGCCGCGCTACATGTCGCCGGAGCAGGCGATGGGACGCGAAGTGGAGGGACGCTCCGACATCTTTTCGCTCGGCGCGGTACTGTACGAGATGCTCACCGGCCACTATGCCTTCGACGGCGACAGCCTGCCGACGATCATCTACCGTGTCGTCAACGACACGCCGGTCGCCGCCTCCGCGCTGCGACCGCAGCTGCCCGCTGCGCTCGGCGAGCTGCTCGGCCGCATGCTGAGCAAGCAGCCCGAGGCCCGGCCGGACGCCCGCGCCGTCGTCGGCGCCCTCCGGTCGCTGGCTTTGGCGACCCCGCCCGCCACGGCCGCCCCGTCGCACCGTGACGAAATAACGCGGCCCTTGCGCGTCCTCGCGTTCGGCATCCCGCTCGCCGTCTTCCTCCTGATTGGGCTCGGCATCATCGTGATCGAGCACTTCCTGCCGTCGCCGACGCCCTCGGCGCCCCCCGCGGCCCCGCGCGCGACGGGGGGCACGGCCGGTACGCCCGCCGCATCAGGTCCCGAAGTGCGCCCGTCCGGCGAAGCGCCCGGCCCGCCCGAGGCGGCGAAGCGCGAATCCGACCCCTACCTCGCGGGGCTCGACAAGAAGCTGGTCGAACTGCGCATCAAGCGCACGATGCTGCTGCTGAAATACACCCGGCAACACCCCGACGTGGTCCAGGTCGACCGCGAAATCGAGCGGCTGCGGGCGGAACGCCGCAGGCACCTGAAGCAGCTGGAAAAGAAAGGCTGAACGCGCCTACCAGTTGGTCTCGCGTTCGGCGGTGGCGGACACCTTGTGGATGCTGAGGTCGGCACCGTTGTACTCCTCTTCGGGGTCAAGCCGCAGGCCGACGAAACGCTTCAGCAGCCCGTACACGACGAAGCTGCCGCCCGCCGCGATGACGAGGCCGCCCAAGGTGCCGACAACTTGCGCGGCCAGGCTCACCCCGCCGATCCCACCGAGCGCCCTGGCGCCGAAGATGCCGGCCGCAATGCCGCCCCACGCCCCGCACAGACCGTGAAGCGGCCAGACCCCGAGCACGTCGTCGATCTTCCACTTGTTCTGCGTGACCATGAACATCCACACGAACAGCGTCCCGGCAATCGCGCCGGTCGCCAGCGCACCGAGCGGATGCATCAGGTCGGAGCCCGCACACACGGCGACCAGCCCGGCCAAGGGACCGTTGTGGATGAAGCCCGGGTCGTTGCGCCCGATCACCAGCGCGGCCAGCGTGCCGCCCACCATCGCCATCAGCGAATTGACGGCCACCAGGCCCGACACCGCCTCGATCATCTGCGCCGACATCACGTTGAAGCCGAACCAGCCCACGGTCAGGATCCAGGCGCCCAGCGCCAGGAACGGAATGTTCGAGGGCGGATGGGCGGACATCAGGCCATCCCGCGTATAGCGCCCCCGGCGCGCGCCGAGCAGCAGGACCGCGGGGAGGGCGATCCATCCGCCCACCGCATGCACCACGACGGAGCCGGCAAAATCGTGGAACCTGGCGCCGGTCATGCCCGCAAGCCATTCCTGGATGCCGTAGTTGCCGTTCCATACGATCCCCTCGTAGAAGGGATACACCAGGCCGACCAGCATGAAGGTCGCGGCGAGCTGCGGGTTGAAGCGCGCGCGCTCGGCGATGCCGCCCGAGACGATGGCGGGGATCGCGGCCGCAAAGGTGAGCAGGAAGAAGAACTTGACCAGCGCATAGCCATTGTGGGCGGAAAGGGTCTGCGCGCCGGTGAAGAAATTGACGCCGTAGGCGATGCTGTAGCCGATGAAGAAATAGGCGATGGTGGAAACCGAGAAGTCGGTGAGGATCTTCACCAGCGCATTGACTTGGTTCTTCTTGCGAACCGTGCCGAGCTCCAGGAACGCGAACCCCGCATGCATGGCGAGCACCATGATGCCGCCCAGCAAGACGAACAATACGTCACTGCCTGATTTCAACGCTTCCATCCCTTGCCTCCGAGCAAACGTCGCCTTGTCAAAGCAAACAACGTTCCATCGCGGCAAGTCCTTGATTCGCGGAGCAAGGCTGGTGCATCAGGCTGGCGCGCCGCACCATGGCGGTGCATGCGCCGGGGTGGGCGCACCGCCTCAGTGCATCATTTGGCTTCGCCGTTGCCTATGCTGCCCTGCTCGGCCTCGATGCGATCGAATTCGTGGTCCATGTCCGCATCGCTCATGGGGACATAGTCGGCCGCGGTTGCGGGTACCGGCTTGGTGATGGCCGCCGCCACGAGGATCCCCAACTCATACAAGAGCCAGAGCGGCGTCGCCAGCATGAATTGCGAAACCACGTCGGGCGGGGTGAAGATCGCGCCGACGACGAAGGCGCCGACGATGACGTAGGGGCGGATCTCGCGCAACTTGGCGACCGACACCATGCCCATCTTCACCAGCAGCACGACCGCGATGGGGACCTCGAACGTGATTCCGAACGCCATGAACATGGTCAGCACGAAGTCGAGATATTTGCCGATGTCGGTCATCATCGCCACGCCAGCCGGAGTGACGCTGACGATGAAGTGAAAAACCAGCGGAAAGACGAGGAAATAGGCAAAGGACATTCCCGTCAGGAAGAGAATCACGCTCGCGACCACGAGCGGCACGGCAAAGCGCTTTTCATGCTGGTAGAGGCCAGGCGCGACGAATGCCCACGCCTGGTAGAAGACCCACGGCAACGTGATCAGGAAGGCCGCCATCAGCGTGACCTTCATCGGCACGAAGAACGGCGTGGTGATCTCGGTGGCGATCATCTGCCCGCCCTTCGGCAATGCCGCCAGCAAGGGGCTCGCGAGCAGGCCATAGATGTCCTTCGCCCAGGGGAACAGGCAGATGAAGACGACGACGACGGCTGCCACGGCGCGCAGCAGCCGGTCGCGCATTTCGATCAGGTGCGAGATGAAGGATTCTTCGACTTCGCTCATGCGGGCTTGTCCGTGGCCTGGCTGCGGGCTACCTCGCCGGTGCCGTGCGGCGTGCGGCCGGCATTCTGATCGGGTTCATCCAGCGGCAGGCACTGCTGGAGCGTCTGCGGGGGCGCCGCAATTTGCGGCTCGCCGCCGCCGGGCGGCAGCTCGGCCTCCCCTGGCGTTTCGCTTGATGCGTGCTCCGTCACCGCAGCCTTCACGGAGGCGAATTCGTCGCGGAGATAGTCGTCGACCACCGTCGCCTGCTGCTGGACGCCCGACGCCGCCGACTCGATCGACTCCTTGAAGCTCTGGCCGGCGCGACGGAGCTCGTCGAGTTCGACCTCGCGGCTGATGTCCGCCTTCACCGTCGAGACGTAGCGCTGCAGACGGCCGTAGAGATGCCCGGCCGTGCGGGCCACCTTGGGTAGCCGCTCGGGGCCGATGACGATCAGCGCGACGACGCCGATGACGACCAGTTCAGAAAATCCGATATCGAACATAGGAAGGGCGCACGGAAATGCCGGGCCGGCGAGGCAGACGCAGGATGCCCGAGGCGCCCTCGCCGCTCCGCCCGTCCCGTCAGGACTGCTGCTTGTCCTTCACCTCGGCATCGATGGTATGCCCGCCTTCGCTCTTTTCGTTGAGCTTCGGCGTGTCTTCCCGCATGCCTTCCTTGAATCCCTTGACCGCGCCGCCAAGGTCGCTGCCGATGTTGCGCAGCTTCTTGGTGCCGAAAATCATCATCACGATGACCAGGACGATCAGCCAATGCCAGATGCTAAAGCTGCCCATGTTGATTCTCCTCTTGCGTTAACTGCGGCGCACGGGGTCGCCGCCGCCAAATACGTGGATGTGGACGTGGAATACTTCCTGCCCGCCGCCCCGCCCGGTGTTGATGAGGGTCTTGAACCCGCTGTCCAGCCCCTGCTCCTTTGCCAGGCGCGGCGCCAGCAGGAGCATCCTGCCCAGCAGCCGTTCATGCTCGGGCGCACAGTCCGCCAGCGAGGCCACATGCGCCTTCGGGATAATCAGGAAGTGTACGCGCGCGAACGGGTGGATGTCGTGGAACGCGAGCACTTCGTCATCTTCGTAGACCTTGCTGCTCGGGATCTCTCCGGCGACGATCTTGCAGAAAATGCAGTCACTCATTTCGATTCGCCTTCTCGACCAGTCCGGACAGTCCCTCGCGACGGGCCAGCTCGTTCAGCACGTCAGCCGGCTTCAGACCTTTGTGCGCCAGCAGCACACAGGTATGAAACCACAAATCGGCGACTTCGTAGATGATCTTTTCGGCCTGCCCGTCCTTGGCCGCCATCACGGTTTCGGTCGCCTCCTCGCCGATCTTCTTCAGGATCGCGTCGGTGCCCTTGGCGTACAGCTTCGCCACGTAGGAACTGTCGGGCGAGGCCTGCTTGCGCGCTTCCAGCGTCTCGGCGAGGCGGTCGAGGATGTCGCTCATTTGTAGATCTCGTCGGGATGCTTCAGCACCGGCGCGGTCGTCACCCAGCGCCCGTTCTCGAGCTTCTGGAAGAAGCACGAGCGGCGCCCGGTATGGCAGGCGATGCCGCCCACCTGCTCGATCTTCAAGAGCACCACGTCGCTGTCGCAGTCGAGGCGGATTTCGCTCACATTCTGGAAATGCCCCGACTCCTCGCCCTTGCGCCATAGCTTGCCGCGTGAACGCGAGAAATAGACGCCGCGCCCGGTGCGCGCCGTTTCTTCGAGCGCCTCACGGTTCATCCACGCCACCATCAGGATTTCACCCGTGGCGGCATCCTGCGCGATGGCCGGGACGAGTCCCTGCGCATCCCACTTCACGGCGTCGAGCCATTCGCTCACAGGCGCACCTCGATGCCGTGCTGCTTCATGTATTTCTTCGCCTCGTCGATGCCGTATTCGCCGAAGTGGAAGATGCTCGCGGCGAGCACCGCGTCCGCGCGGCCCTCCTTCACCCCGTCGACGAGGTGCTGCAGGTTGCCGACGCCGCCACTGGCGATGATCGGGATGTCGACCGCGTCGGAAATCGCGCGCGTCAGTTCGAGGTCGAAGCCGCTCTTGGTGCCGTCGCGGTCCATCGAGGTCAGCAGCAGTTCCCCCGCGCCGAGGCGTTCCATCTTCTTCGCCCATTCGATCGCGTCGAGACCGGTCGCCTTGCGGCCGCCGTGGGTGAACACCTCCCACTGGTCGCCGACGCGCTTGGCGTCGATCGCGACCACGATGCATTGGCTGCCGTAGCGGTCGGACGCGTCCTTCACCAGCTGCGGGTTGACGACAGCCGAGGTGTTGATGCTGACCTTGTCGGCACCGGCGTTGAGCAGGCGCTGCACATCGCCGACCGCCCGCACGCCGCCGCCGACCGTGAGCGGGATGAAGACCTCGGACGCGACCGCCTCGATGATGTGCAGGATCAGGTCGCGGTTGTCGGAACTGGCGGTGATGTCGAGGAAGGTCAGCTCGTCGGCGCCGGCCTCGTTGTAGCGGCGCGCGATCTCGACCGGATCGCCGGCGTCCTTCAGTTCGACGAAGTTGACGCCCTTGACGACGCGACCGTTGGTCACATCGAGGCAGGGGATGATGCGTTTTGCGAGCATGGTCGCCTTCAGTTCAGATCAGACGCCGAACACGCCGCCCGCCAGCTCGTCGGCGAGCTTCTGCGCCGCGGCGAAATCGAGCGTGCCCTGGTAGATGGCGCGACCGGTGATCGCGCCGATGATGCCGTCCTTGGCCACCGCGGATAGCGCACGGACGTCGTCGAGGTTGGTGACGCCGCCGCTGGCGATAACCGGGATCGACAGCGCCTGCGCCAGACGCTGGGTGGCCTCGACGTTGACGCCGGTGAGCATGCCGTCGCGGCCGATGTCGGTGTAGATGACGGCCTCGACGCCATACCCTTCGAAGCGCTTGGCCAGATCGATGACGTCATGGCCGGTGAGCTTGGACCAGCCCTCGACGGCGACCTTGCCGTCCTTGGCGTCGAGCCCGACCATGACGTGGCCGGGAAAGGCGTCGCAGGCCTCGTGCAGGAAGCCGGGGTTCTTCACGGCGGCAGTGCCGATGATGACGTAGCGCACGCCGTCGTCGAGGTAGCGCTCGATGGTGGCGAGGTCGCGGATGCCGCCGCCGAGCTGCACCGGCATTTCGTCGCCCACCGCGTCGACGATGGAACGGATCGCCGCATCGTTGACCGGCTTGCCGGCGAACGCGCCGTTCAGGTCGACCAGGTGCAGGCGCCGTGCGCCCTGCGCCTTCCAGTGGCGCGCGGTGGCGGCGGGGTCCTCGGAGAACACCGTGGCCTTGGCCATTTCGCCCTGTTCCAGGCGCACGCAGTGGCCGTCTTTGAGGTCGATAGCGGGGATGATCAGCATGGTCGTACGAAAGCAGGATTAGGCGCAGGCTGCGCCGGACATATCGCAGGCGGAGGCATGCTCGCCCGGATTCCAGGTGACGAAATTGCCCAGCAGGGCCAGCCCGGCGTTCTGGCTCTTTTCCGGATGGAACTGGACGGCGAAGATGTTGCCCGACGCCACGGCGCAGGTGAACGGAAACGGGTAGTGGGAGAAGCCGGCGATCACGTCGGGCGCGGTCGGCTGCACGAAGTAGCTGTGGACGAAGTAGAAGCGCTCGCCCTCTTCGATGCCCACCCACAGCGGATGCGGCATCGCCTGGTGGACGTTGTTCCAGCCCATGTGCGGCACCTTGAGCTTGCCGCCCTTGTCGTCGTGCATCGCCTCCTGCGGAAAGCGCTGGACCGTGCCCTGCAGGATGCCGAGGCAGGCGGTGTCGCCTTCCTCGCTGTGCTCGAACAGCACCTGCATGCCCATGCAGATGCCGAGGAAGGGCTTGCTCCGGGCGGCGTCGACGATGACCTGGCGCAGCCCGCGCGCGTCGATTTCGCGCATGCAGTCCGGTGCGGCGCCCTGCCCCGGGAATACCACGCGGCCGGCCCCGGCGATCACGGCCGGGTCGGACGTGACGACGGCGCTCGCCGACGGCGCGACGTGCTCGATGGCCTTGGACACCGAGCGCAGGTTGCCCATGCCGTAGTCGATGACGGCGATATCGACGCTCACCGCACTCCCTCCATGATCCGCGTTGCGATCATAGTGCACCCTTGGTGGAGGGCAGCACGTCGCCCATGCGCGGGTCGGCTTCCACCGCCATGCGCAGCGCGCGGCCGAAGGCCTTGAAGATGGTCTCGGCCTGGTGGTGGGCGTTGATGCCGCGCAGGTTGTCGATGTGCAGCGTCACCGCGGCGTGGTTGACGAAGCCGCGGAAGAATTCGAGGAAGAGGTCGACGTCGAACTCGCCGATGCGCGCGCGGGTGTAGTCGACGTGGTACTCGAGGCCGGGGCGGCCGGAGAGGTCGATCACCACGCGCGACAGCGCCTCGTCGAGCGGCACGTAGGCGTGGCCGTAGCGGCGGATGCCCTTCTTGTCGCCGAGCGCCTTGGCGAAGGCCTGCCCCAGCGTAATCCCGGTGTCCTCGACGGTGTGGTGGGCGTCGATGTGAAGATCACCCTCAGCCGTGATGTCGAGGTCGATCAGGCCGTGGCGCGCGATCTGGTCGAGCATGTGGTCGAGGAAGGGCACGCCGGTCGCGAGTTTCGCCGACCCCGTGCCGTCGAGGTTGAGGCTGACCGTGATCCGGGTTTCGAGGGTGTTGCGGCTGACTTGGGCGGTACGCATGACGTCGTATCGTGAGACGGTAAAGGGATTCTAGCAGGCCGGTGTCTTTTTCAGCACAGGGCTTTCAAGGCGGCCACCAGCGCGTCGCACTGCGCGTCCGTACCGACCGTGACGCGCAGGAAGGGCGCGATGCGGGCCGGGTTGCGGAAATGGCGCACGATGATGCTGCGGTCGCGCAGTGCGGCGGCCAGCGCCGCCCCGTCTTGCGCCGGATGACGCGCGAAGATGAAGTTGGCGCCCGAGGGCAGCACCTCGAAGCCGAGCGCCTCCATTTCCTCGACCAGGCGCGTGCGCGTCCGCACGACCTTCGCGCAGATGGATTCGAAATACGCGCGGTCTTCGATCGACGCCAGCGCGCCGGCCTGCGCGAAGCGGTCGAGCGGGTAGGAATTGAAGCTGTCCTTGACGCGGTTCAATGCCTCGACGAGATGCGGCTGGCCGATCGCATAGCCGACTCGCAGCCCGGCGAGCGCATGCGACTTCGACAGCGTGCGCGTCACCAGGAGCTGCGGATAACGCGCAACCAGGCCCACCGCCGAGTCACCACCGAAATCGATGTAGGCCTCGTCGATCACCACCACCGAGTCCGGATTGCCCGCAAGCAGGCGCTCGATCTCGCCGAGCGCGAGCAGGCGCCCGGTCGGCGCATTCGGGTTGGGGAAGATGATGCCGCCGTTGGGCGTCAGGTAGTCGTCGACCCGGATCTCGAACGACTCGGTCAGCGGAACTGCGCGGTGCCCGATCTCGTACAGTCCGCAGTAGACGGGGTAGAAGCTGTAGGTGATGTCGGGAAACAGGATCGCCCGCTCGTGCTTCAGCAGCGCCATGAAGGCGTGCGCGAGCACCTCATCGGAGCCGTTGCCGACGAACACCTGCTCGGGCGTCACGCCGTGGTAGGCGGCGATGCCCGCGCGCAGGCGGTCCGAATTGGGGTCCGGGTACAGGCGCAGCGTGTCCGCGGCCTCGGCGCGCACCGCCTCGATCACCTTCGGGCTCGGGCCGTAGGGATTCTCGTTGGTGTTGAGCTTGACCAGGTTCGCGAGCTTGGGCTGCTCGCCCGGCACGTAGGGCGTGAGGCCGTGGACCACGGCGCTCCAGTATCGGCTCATGCGCAGCGGCTCACTTGTGCGTCAGGCGGTATTCGGCGGAGCGCGCGTGCGCCTGCAGGCCCTCGCCGTAGGCGAGCGTGGCGGCGATCCGCCCCAGCGTCTGCGCGCCGGCCGCGGAGACCTGGATCAGGCTGCTGCGCTTCTGGAAGTCGTAGACGCCAAGCGGCGACGAGAAGCGGGCCGTGCGCGAGGTCGGCAGCACGTGGTTCGGGCCGGCGCAGTAGTCGCCCAGCGCCTCGCAGGTGTGCTTGCCCATGAAGATCGCGCCGGCGTGGCGCAGCTTGGGCAGCAGCGCCTCGGGGTCTGCCACCGACACTTCCAGGTGCTCGGGGGCGATGGTGTTGCAGATCGCCGCTGCGTCGTCGAGGTCGCGCGTCCTGATCAGTGCACCGCGATTGGTGAGCGAGGTGCGGATCACCTCGCTGCGCGGCATCTCGTCGATCAGCTTGTCGATCGCCGCCGCGACGGCGTCGAGATAGGCCGCGTCGGGCGACAGCAGGATCGACTGCGCCAGTTCGTCGTGCTCGGCCTGCGAGAACAGGTCCATCGCCACCCACTCGGCCGGCGTGCTGCCGTCGGCGATGACAAGGATCTCGGATGGCCCGGCGATCATGTCGATGCCGACGGTGCCGAACACGCGGCGCTTGGCCGCGGCGACGTAGGCATTGCCGGGGCCGACGATCTTGTCGACCTGCGGCACCGTCGCGGTGCCGTAGGCCAGCGCCGCGACGGCCTGCGCGCCGCCGATGGTGAATACGCGGTCGACGCCGGCGATCGCCGCCGCGGCGAGCACCAACTGATTCTTCTCGCCGCCCGGCGTCGGCACCACCATGATGAGTTCGCCGACGCCGGCGACCTTGGCCGGGATCGCGTTCATCAGCACCGAGGACGGGTAGGCCGCCTTGCCGCCGGGCACGTAGAGGCCGACCCGGTCGAGCGGGGTGACCTGCTGGCCCAGCACGGTGCCGTCGTCCTCGGTATAGGTCCACGAGCCCTGCACCTGCTTCTCGTGATAGCGCCGCACCCGCTCGGCGGCCGCCTCGAGCGCCGCGCGTGTTTCCGCTGGCAGGCCATCGAGCGCAGCCCTGAGCTCGGCGGCACCGAGTTCCAGGCTTGCCAGCGAGGCGGCCGGCAGCCGGTCGAAGCGTTCGGTGTATTCGAGCACGGCGGCATCGCCGCGCGTCTTCACGTCGTGCAGGATGGCCGCGACCGTCTGTTCGATGGACGCGTCGACGGCGTCGTCGAACTGCAACAGGCGGGTGAGGCGAGCCTGGAAATCAGGCTGCTCGCTATCGAGGCGGGTGAGCGTAACCACGGGTTTCCTGCAAAAAAAGCTGGATTCAAGGGACAGGTTCGAATTGTACCGGCTTTTGACGTTTTCCCGCGCCTGTGCAAGGGCTTGGAGGCCGGTTTCATACCTGTTCCGGATGTTAGACAAAGTCCAGATTGCTGATTATCATAAAGCGCATGCATTACACGCGCGACAACATGGCCAGCCTGCTGCGCAGCCACGACATCAATCCGACCCACCAGCGGATCGAGATCGCGCACGCACTGTTCTCGCGCCAGGAGCACCTCTCGGCCGACCAGGTCATGGCGATCGTCAACACGCGCCATTCGGAAACCTCCAAGGCGACCGTGTACAACACGCTCAAGCTCTTCCTCGAGAAGGGTCTGGTGCGCGAAGTCATCGTCGACCCCAGCAAGGTGTTCTTCGACCCCAATACCAGCCCGCACCACCATCTCTACGAGGTCGACACCGGCCACCTGTCGGACATCGACGCCGAGCACGTGCAGATCAGCGGACTGCCGCCGCTTCCCGAGGGCATGGTGACCGAAGGGATCGACCTCATCGTGCGCGTTCGCCGCAAGGCCTGATTCCCGCCACCCGTCGATGACACGGGTCCATGTCGCCCCCACGCTGCTCGACGCCCAACTGGCCGTCGACGCCCTGTCGAGCCTGGGCATTGCGAGCCGCATCCTCAATGCCCACGCCGCCGGCGCGCTGGGCGAACTGCCGTTCGCGCAGGCACAACCCGAAGTCTGGGTCGACGACGACGCATTGGCCACACGCGCCAGCGCGGTGCTGGCCGCCCTTCGCGCGGTACCGACGGGTCCTGAAAGAGTCTGCGCCCGCTGCGGCGAGCCGAACCCGGGGAATTTTCTCAGCTGCTGGCACTGCGGGCAGGCGCTGCCCGACTGAGTCGCCGCCCGGTCAGGGCAATAGCAGATCCTTGTTCAGCGCCTCGAGATGCCGCTGGTACTGGCGGGCAAAGATCCGCTCCAGCTCGTCGATCGCCTCGACCGCGGCGACGCCGTGAACCAGGTGGCGCGTCATCTGCGCCGAGGCTTCGTGGAAGATCTCGTTGCGCTCCAGCATCGGATACGTCTGCATCAGGCGCTGGATCGCCTTGACGACGTTTTCCTCCGCGGGGCGGGGAATCGACAGCGGCTCGGCCGGCGGCGCCGCCGCGGTTTCGGCGTTCTCCTTGCCGGCGAGGAACTCCGCGTAGTCGAGCAAGGCCTGCTGCCGGGCCGCGGACAGCGAACGGAATATCTGGACGAGCCGCTTGCTTTCCCGCATCAGCGGCCGCGCCCCTTGTGCGAGCGCTTCACCGGGGCGGATTCGATGCCGCACTGCTGGAACTTGCTCTCGACGAAGCTGATGAAGGCATCGAGCAGCTTGCTGCGGAATTTCTCCGGCGCATAGACCATCGACAGCTCCCGCGTGAGGCGGGGATGCAGGGGGACGGCGACCAGCGTGCCGAGCTGGATCTCCTTGGTCACGGTGGAGGCGGACATGATGGCGACGCCCAGTCCTGCCTCGACCGCGCCCTTGATCGCCTCACGGCTGCCCAGCTCCATCTCGATATGGAGGTCGTCGGGATTGACCCCGTTGCTCTTGAAGAAGTCGTCGACCACCTCGCGCGTGCCGGACCCGTGTTCACGCGACACGTAGGGCTGCTCGACGATGTCGCGTGCGCCGACGGTCGAACGCGAGGCCAGCGCGTGCTGCGGCGAGCAGATCATGACCAGCTCGTCCTCGCAGCAGGCCAGCGTGGTCAGGTGGGGATTGTGCGACGGCGCCTCGATCAGGCCGACATCGAGCGAATGGTCGGCCACCTTCGCCGCCACGGTCTCGGAGTTGGCGACGGTCAACCGCGCCTGGACCTGCGGGAAACGCTCCTTGAATTCGCCGAGGATGCGCGGCAGCTGGTATTCGGCAATCGTCGTCGAGGCCCCGATCATCAGGGGGCCGGTCACCTGCCCGGTCAGCTCGCCGACGCGCGCCTCCATCTCCCCCGTCATCGCAAGAATGCGCTCGGCATAGCCCAGCACCAGATCGCCCGCCGGCGTCAGCGAAATCTTGCCGTGGCTGCGCTCGAACAGCCGCGTATTGAAATGCTCCTCAAGCTGCTTGACCTGGAACGTCACCGCCGGCTGCGTCATGTAGAGAATATCCGCGGCTTTGGTGAAGCTGAGCTGCTTGGCGACGGTGTAGAATACTTGAAGTCTGCGGTCGGCCATTAAGTCCCGCCCCTGGGTCAGAAAAGATTTTTATTCAACCACAAACCCGTCCGTGTTGAAAACCTCCCATCACGATCACGCCGCAGTTTCCGGGCCCGCGGGCATACGGCGCCGGCCGCCTGCGATGGCATTGCGCCGGCCCTAGCCCCGTCTCGTTCCTTGAATCGCGCGTTTTACACCATCCTGCTGGCGCAGTTCCTGTCCGCGTTGGCGGACAACGCCCTGCTGTTCGCCGCGATCGGCCTGCTGGTCTTCTTTGCGGCGCCCGAGTGGTATTCGCCGCTGCTGCAGACGGTTTTCGTCATCGCCTACATCGTGCTGGCGCCATTGGTCGGCCCGTTTGCCGATGCACTGCCCAAGGGTCGGGTCATGCTCGTCGCCAACACGGTCAAGTTCGTCGGTTGCCTCGCCATGCTGGGCGGGCTGCACCCGCTGCTGGCGTACGCGGTCGTCGGCATCGGCGCAGCCATGTACTCGCCGGCCAAGTATGGAATCCTCACCGAGCTGCTGCCGCCTGAGCGGCTGGTCGTCGCCAACAGCTGGATGGAAGGAACGACGGTCGCGGCCATCGTGCTCGGCGCCATCATCGGCGGCGCGCTCATCAACCCCCATCTGGCCGAGGAGATCCTCGTCTGGATCGAATTGAAGAACGTGCTGATCGCGCCCAAGTTCGCCATCGTGGCGATCACGAGCCTGTACCTGGGCGCCGCGCTGATCAACCTGCTGATCCCGCGCCTGCCCATCGACCACACGCTGCCGAACAAGTCGCCGCTCTACATCCTGCATGACTTCGGCCACAGCTTCCGGCTGCTGTGGCGCGATCCGCTCGGCCAGGTCTCGCTCGCCGTGACCACCCTGTTCTGGGGCGTCGGCGCCACACTGCGCCTGCTCATCATCGCGTGGGCGGCGCTGAACCTGAAGTACGGGCTCGATCAGGCGACCCAGATGACCGCCGCGTCCGCGCTCGGCATCGCCATCGGCTCGGTCCTCGCCGGCAAGTTCGTTCGCCTGCAGCGCGCCATCAGCGTGCTGCCCGCCGGCATCCTGCTCGGCTTCGTGCCGATCGCGCTGATCTGGGTGCAAAGCGTGGTTCCCGCGGTGTTGCTGCTCACGCTAGCCGGAGTGCTGGCAGGCTATTTCGTGGTGCCGATGAATGCCCTGCTGCAGCATCGCGGGCACCTGCTGATGGGCGCGGGGCACTCGATCGCGCAGCAGAATTTCAACGAGAACATCAGCATCCTGATGCTGACCGGCGCCTACGCACTGATGGTGCGGGCCGACTGGCACATCCACACCATCATCTGGGTATTCGGCCTCTTCATCAGCGCGGTGATGACCGCGATCTGGCTCAAACACCGCAACGACGTGGTGCACTGAAACCGCTCAGGCCGGCAGCGGCGCGGGGCGGCCGATATGGAACCCCTGGGCATGCGAGAAGCCGAGCGTGGTCACCCGCTGCAGCAGGGCTTCCGTTTCGATGCCCTCGGCCACCAGCCGGTAGCCCGCGTCCTTGATCATGCGCGCGAGGTCCTCGACGAAGAGGGCCTGCCGCCCGCTTTCCTCCAGACTGCGTACCATCGAGATATCGAATTTCACCAGGTCGACCGGCATGCTCGCAAGGTAGCGCAGCGAGGAATAGCCGCTGCCGAAATCGTCGAGCGCGATGGTGAAGCCCTCCTTGCGCAGCCGGTTGAGGTTGGCGGACGCCTGGGCGATCTGGGTGATGAGCGACGTTTCCGTCACTTCCAGCACCAGCTTGTAGGCGGACAGCAAGGGCGCATACTGCATCAGCTTGTCGTTGACGCGGGCGTTGACGATGCCCGGGCCGGACACGTTGAGGGACACCCCCGCGCCGGCGGGAATGCGCCCGCCCTCGAGGTCGCGCCGCACACGTTCCAGAACCGCCAGGTCGAACTCGGTCTCGAGGCCGCGCAATTCGACCACCGGGAAGATGCTGCCCGGCATGATGAGGCCGTATCCGCCGCGGATGCGCACCAGCGCCTCGTAGTACTCGATCCGCGAGGTCTGCAGCGACAGCACCGGCTGGTAGTGCATTTCCAGCCGGTCGGGATCGGCCATCGCCTCGTAGATCGCGCTGGTCTCGGCGTTGGACACCAGCGCGTCCTGGCCGGCGCCCATCTCCGGCGTATAGACCGCGATCTTGCCCTGCCCCGGACGCTTCGCATAGTACATGGCGAGATCGGCCTGACGGTGCAGCAGCTTGAGCGCATCGTCCGCGGCATCGGCCAGATGGGCGATGCCGACGCTGATGCGCACCGGCTCCTTGACGCCGTAAAGCGCGAAGTCGTGATGCCTGACCTGCTCGACGCAGCGCTCCGCCACCTGGCGGGCACGCTCGACGTCGGTATCGAACAGCACCGTGGCGAACTCGTCTCCGCCCAGGCGATAGAGGCGGTCGCCGGTGCGCAGCGCACCGTGCAGCGACTGCGCCAGTCCCTGCAGCACCTGGTCGCCCGCCTGGTGGCCGTAGGTATCGTTGATGGCCTTGAAGTGGTCGCAGTCGAACAGCAGGAAGGCAACCTCAACGCCCGCGCCATGCTGCGCCCGGCGCCCGGCGTTCCAGTCGTCGTCGAAGGCGCGGCGGTTGAAGATGCCGGTCAGTGGATCCCGATGCGCCAGCGTCCACAGTTCCTGGTTCTTGCCCTCCAGGCTGACGTGCATGTCGTCGAGCTGACGCTGGTAGTCGTTGAGCGACTGGCGCACCTTTTCGAGTTCGGCCACGGCCACCACCCCGCGGTAGGACTCGTCGAGCATCTCGCCGTGGCCGTGGCCCATCGCCTCGATGTGATCGGCCAGGCGCCGCAGCGGCTTGGTGACGACGGATACCAGCGCCAGGTAGCCGATCAGCGAAATGACCGCGATGACGGCACCGATTTCGTAGAACGAGCGTGCGACGAGTCCCGCCAGCGCACGCGTTTCCGGGTTGGGAACGGACCGGAACTGCAGGGACGTGGCGACGGCATGCAGCGGGATGCGCTCGCCCTCGCGTGCCGCCACGCGGATGCTCGCCAGATCGAGGTAGCGAAACTTGCGCTGCTGCGCGATGTGACGCAGGAGATCGAACTTGAATCCGGCATAGCCGATGAGGCGGGTGCGTCCGGCATCCTGGTAGAACGGATAGAAGAAGTAAAGATGGTCGTGGCCGTACTCGTGCCCGAGGAACGGCTGCAGGTTGCCGGGGTCGATCGACCCCGGCATGACGGCCTCCCCTGCGCTGGACGCCGGCAGCTTGCGTCCGCTGGCGTCATAGAGGTCGACGGCGTCGAGCGTGTCGGGCAGCATCCCCGCGGAGAGCGCCCGGGCGCTGCGCCAGTATGCGTAGTAGGCCGGGTTCTCCAGCTGCTGCCGCGCCTCGTCCCACTGCATCAAGGCCTCTGCGGCGCCCTTCGCCTCGCCGTCCAGCCGCGCGAGCATCTCGGCCAGTTCCTGGCGCGCCAGCCGCTGGTCGGACAGCGCAATCTGTTCCTTGAGCCTGGAGACGTCGTGGAAGACGAAGATCGCCAGCGCGCCCAGGGCTGCCACCAGCACGCACAGCAGCAGCAATGCGTACCGGGCGATCGGGCGGGGCAAACGCAATGCACGCCGCAGCGTCGAGACCACGCTCATTGCTCTGCCATGGCTCGCAGCACGGCGTCCTGCAGGTCGAATTCGTACTGGTTGTCGAAGAAATGCGTCGCCCCGGGGACGACGCGGACGTCGATGCCCCGCGCGGTCAGCGCATCGACCCAGTCCGGCCCCATGCGCTCGTCCTTGCCCCCCATGATCGCGGTGGCGGGAACCGGCGCCTTCGCCAATGCATCGAGCACGGTCCGCCGGCTGAACGTCATATAGGAGAGCAGTGCCGCGGGCGGGCCGACGTATTTCCGGCAATACCCGAGTTCGACCTCGGCCAGCGAAGCGTCGTTGCGCGCAACGCGCGCCTTCAGCGCCCTCGCCTGCGCGGCACGCTGCCGCGCGTCCTGCTTCACTTCGACGTCGGTGAGGCTGACCATCAGCAGCCGCTTCACCGCCGGCGACGGCGCGCGTCCGAGATAAGCGAGCAGCTGGAGATTGCCGAAGCTGTGGCCGACGAGGACGATGCGCGGATAGCCCTTGCGGACCAGCCAGTTCACCCAGTATCCGACTTCGGCCACATCGTCATCCAGCGTATGGAGGTGGAGCGCTTCGCATGCGAGGCTGCGATTGCGCCGGGAAATCCCCAGGGACAGCGTCGGCGCCAGCACCGTATAGCCCGCCGAGGACAGCGCCCCGGTGATGCTCTCGATGGTCGGAAACGTGCGGGTCTGCATGAATCCGTGCAGCACCAGCACGGCAGGCCGGTCGCGCCTGCCCGCCTGGAAGTCGGCGCTGGCGAGCTTGCCGGACGGCAGGCTGGCCTCGACGACGCTGCCGAGGCTGGCCTGCGCCGCAGGCATGGAGAGTGCCCAGACGAGGGCGATCAGGGGCAAAGCAGGCAGTCGGCTCATGGATTCTGCGCGGCAGGCAGGATTTCGGATCGTCACAGACAATCGGCCGCGGAACGGCAAGCCGCATGGCACATCCCTACCACCCCTGCCCTTGCGGCAGGATGGCCCGTCCTCAGGCAGGCTCCGTGCCCGCGCCGCCCTGCGCTTTCACCACGCTCATCGCCCCCGCGATCAGCGAACTGAGATCGGCCATGTTCGACGGGACGATCAGCGTGTTGCCGGTCTTGGCGATGCCGGAGAAGGCCTCGACGTACTTCTCCGCCACCTTGAGGTTCACCGCCTGCACGCCGCCCGGCTTTTCGATCGCGATCGCCACGCGGGCGATGGCCTCGGCGTTGGCCACGGCGATGGCCTTGATGGCTTCCGCCTCGCCCAGCGCGCGGTTGATGGCAGCCTGCTTCTCGCCCTCGGACTGCTGGATGGCGGCTTCGCGCTCGCCGGTGGCGAGGTTGATCTGTTCCTGCATGCGACCTTCGGATGAGGCGATCAGCGCGCGCTTCTCGCGCTCGGCGGTGATCTGCCGCTGCATGGCGAGCAGGATGTCCTTCGGCGGGGTCAGGTCCTTGATCTCGTAGCGCAGCACCTTGACGCCCCAGTTCGTCGAGGCCTCGTTCAGCGCCATCACCACGCCGCGGTTGATCTCCTCGCGCTCCTCGAAGGTGCGGTCCATCTCCATGCGCCCGATCAGCGAGCGCAGCGTGGTCTGCGCCAGCTGCGAAATCGCGGAGATGTAGTCGCTTGACCCGTACGACGCCATCTTCGGGTCCGTCACCTGGAAGTACAGGATGCCGTCGACCGCCAGCTGCGTGTTGTCGCGCGTGATGCAGACCTGGCTCGGCACGTCGAGCGGGATCTCCTTCAGCGAATGCTTGTACGCGACGTTGTCGATGAACGGGATGACCAGGTTGAGACCCGGCACCAGGACCGCGTGGAACTTGCCGAGGCGTTCGACGACCCAGGCGTTCTGCTGCGGCACCACGCGGACGCCCTTGGCGACGACGATGGCAATGACGATGAGGATGACCAGTGCGACGACGTCCATCTAATTTTTCTCCTCCTGTTGGAATGCGTTACCGAGTATCAGGGTGTTGCCTCTGACGGCGCGAATGACCAGCGGACGTGCGCCGTCGACGCCGGCCGACTCGGCCTCGGCGTCCCACAACGCGCCGCGATAGATCACCTGCCCGCGGCCAGCCTGCCAGGATTCGACGCGCACCGCCTGGCCGATGTCCATGTCCTGCACGCTCGCCTCCGGATGCTCCGTGCTGCGCCGCCAGCGGCGCAGCGCCAGCGTGCCGGCCACGGCGATCACCGCGGCCGTCAGCAGCTGCGCGACGGTGCCGGCGCCGAACCATGCCGCGACGCCCGCCGCTGCCGCCGCGATGCCGTAGACGAGCAGATAGAAGGTGCCGCTGGTCAGTTCTATGCCGACCAGCACGGCAGCCAGGATCCACCACCCCATGTATGCCTGCATGTCATCTCCCCACGATCACCGGACGATCCGGCAGCTCGTCGACATTATGGCCGGACGGCGGAAAATGTGCCGCCAGCAGGGCGCTGATCTGGCCGATGCCCTCCAGCGCGCCGTGCGCGAACTCGCCCCGCCGGAAATGCGCTTCCATCGCCCGCGCCACGCCTTCCCAGGCAGACGCCTCCACCCGTGCGGCAATGCCGCGGTCCGCGACGATCTCGATATCGCGGTCGGCGAGCAGCAGATAGACCAGCACGCCGCTGTTGTGCGCGGTGTCCCACACGCGCAGGCTGGAGAACATGTGGATCGCCCGCTCGCGCCCGCTCATGCCCCTGAGCGCGAGGCTCAGGGGCAGGCTGTTCTCGATGGCGAAGCGGATCTCGCCGCCATGATGCTTTTCCGACGCGCGGATCGCCGCCTCGATCGCGTCGAGCGTCGCGCGCGGAAACGCGCGCCGCCACGCCCACGGCGGCCTGAACAGATGCCTGAACACGCGCCTGGGATTCACCATGAGCCCGATGCGCCTCCGCCGCCGAAGCCGCCTCCGCCACCGCCCCAGGAGCCACCTCCGCCGAACCCGCCGCCCCCCCACGAACCGCCCCCGCTCGACCAGCCGCCGCCGCGGCGCGCCCCGCCCGCCACGCCGACGAACACGAACACGGCGATGAATAGCAGCAGTGGCGTAAGCCCCAGCAGGAAGGCGCCCACGACGCCGCTGCCGAGGGCCGCGACGCCGCCGGCGACCGGCCGGCTCATCAGCAGGGAAAGCAGCCAGCCCGCGATCAAGCCCCCGACCACCAGCAGGACGAATCCGCTGTCGTCGCCGCCGTTGCCGCTGTCAGCCGGCGCAGGCGCCGGCAGCGCCTCGCCCTCGATCAGCCGCATCAACTGCTGCACGCCCGCCTCGATGCCGCCGTAGAAATCCCCCGCCCGGAAATGCGGCGTGATGGTCTCGGCGATCACCCGCTTGGCGATCGCGTCGGGGATCGCGCCCTCCAGGCCGTAGCCGACTTCCAGACGCAGCGTGCGGTCGTTCTTTGCCACGATCAGGATCACGCCGTCGTCGATCTTCCTGCGTCCGATCTTCCAGGCGTCGGCCACCCGGATGCCGAACTGGGCGATGTCCTCCGGCTGCGTGGTGGGAACGATGAGGATCGCGATCTGGCTCCCCTTCCTGGCCTCGAACGCGCTCAGTTCGGCTTCGAGCGCGTCGATCTGGGTCGCACTCAGGGTGGCCGTCTGGTCCGTCACATGGCGCGCGAGCACCGGCACCGCGACCTGCGCCCAGGCAGGCAGCAGAAACAGCCACAGGAAGAAGCCGAGCAGCGCGCGCGCCCGGGGCGGGAGCCTAGGCAAGCCGGGTCAGCGTGCGGAACCCGACGGGGCGGCCGGCGCCGGCGTGCCGAAATCGACCTTTGGCGGCGCGGCGATCGCCTTCTCGTTTTCCAGCGTGAAGGTCGGCTTGACCTTGAAGCCGAACACCATCGCCGTCAGGTTGGACGGGAACGAACGCACGGTGACGTTGTACGTCTTCACCGCCGCGATGTAGCGGTTGCGCGCGACCGTGATGCGGTTCTCGGTACCCTCGAGCTGGGCCTGGAGGTCGCGGAACAGGCCGTCCGCCTTCAGCTGGGGATAGTTCTCCGACACCGCGAGCAGGCGGGAGATCGCCCCGGTGAGTTCGCCCTGCGCGGCAATGAACTTCTGGAACGCCGCCGCGTCGTTGATCAGCTCGGGCGTCGCCTGGATCGCGCCGACCCGGGCGCGCGCCTCGGTGACGCTCGTCAGCACGTCCTTCTCGTGGGCGGCGTAGCCCTTCACCACGTTGACCAGGTTCGGCACCAGATCCGCGCGGCGCTGGTACTGGTTCAGCACCTCGGCCCAGCTCGCCTTGATGTCCTCGTCCGTCTGCTGCAGCGTGTTGTAGCCGCAGCCCGACAGGGCCAGCGCCATGAACGCCATCACCAACCATTTCAGCATGTCACGCTCCTCGTTCGGGTGAGTGATGCGGCCCCGCATTTGCCTGAACCGCCCTGGGGCCTTACCGCAACAGTGTAACCGGCTCCGCCTCGACGCGGCCGTCTTCGATCCACAGGCGGGCGACGCTGACCGGCAGCCTGAAGCGGCGCGGCCCCGCGCTGCCCGGGTTGACGAACAGCACGCCGTCGCGGGTCTCGATGTGGGGGCGGTGCGAATGCCCCGACACGACCACGTTCACGCCGGCCGCGGCGGGATCGATCGCGAGCTCGCCGAGGATGTGCAGGACATGGATGCGCACGCCGTCGAATTCGATGTCGGCCGTACAGGGAATGGCGGCGGCCCAGGCCGCGCGATCGTTGTTGCCCCGCACCACGGTCAGCGGCGCGATCCGCGCCAGCGCGTCGAGCACGTCGCGCGGCGCGCCGCTGCGCGAGCCGATGTCTCCGGCGTGGATGATGCGTGCGCAGTCGGCAAGCGCCGCGGCGGCTTCGGGCCGCAGGAGGCCGTGGGTGTCGGAAATCAGTCCGATCGGCGCGCGCGCCATGGCGCTCGGCTCAGGGCGCCACGCCCCAGGTCGCGAACAACGGGTCCGACTCGGGCAGGCGGTCGGCATAGCGGTCGTCCCTGGGCCGCTTGAGCCCGCGCTCGACGTAGGTTTCCACCTTCCGGAAACCCGCCTTCTTGATCAGCATGCCGACCCAGGCCATGCGTTCCATCGGGTGCAGCTCGGTCCACAGCTTGATCACCTTGGGCGGGAAATAGCGGTGCGACAGCGTGACCACGAACATGCCGCCCGGCCGCAGCACGCGCCTCGCCTCGGCGACGATCTTGTGCGGCTGCGTCAGGTACTCGAACGACACCGTGCACACCACCGCGTCGAAGCTCGCGTCGGCAAACGGCAGCACCGGATCCGCGTTGATGTCCTTCACGATGCGCTCGGCGAGCTGCGGATTGTCCTCCAGCTCCTCGGCATTGAGCCCCAGCCCCACTGCCGAATTGACTGTGTCGGGCAGATGCGAGCGCCAGCCCGCCATCAGGTCGAGCACCCGCGCGTTCTCGGGCAGCACCGTGCGATACAGGGCCTGGATGCGGCGCGCGCACACGGCGTCGACGTGGGTGACCTTGCGCGCGACCGAGTAGAACTGGGTGTCGGGAAGCTCGTCCTCGCGGCTGAACGAATCGGTGCCTTCGAAGTCGGTCGGCGTCTGCATCTGCGTTTCCATGCCGCTCCATTCCAGGAGCTGGCCGACCGTGCCCACCGGCTCCGTCGAGATGTCGCTCTTGCCGCTGTCGATGCTGAAGATGCGGCCCTGCAGCGGATGACTGAAGTTGGCGACGAAGCTGGCTTCGCCGACCTTCATCACGCGGAACATCGGTCCGGGCGCGTCGTCGGCGTGCAGGAGCTGCGACGGATAGAAGCGCCCCATCCTGAGCGGCGCGATGTCGCTGCGGAAGACCTCGTTCGGCACCTCGTGCTCGATCTTCGGGCCCACGTCCATCTGTGCGTCGACCGGCGGCGTGTCGCCCGGCATCCAGATCACCACCTGGTGGCGGCCGAGGTCGGAGAAGTAGTTGACGCGGAAGCGCAGCGCGGAATGCAGGAGTTTCATTGCGGATTTCGGAAGTCAGGATTCGGTTGTCAGGGAGGCGTAGGTACGGCGCGCCAGGCAGAGGTCTTCCCACGCGCGCGCCTTGTCGGGCAGATTGCGCAGCAGGTAGGCAGGATGATAGGTCACGACCAGGGGGATGCCCTGAAAGCAGTGCACGCGCCCGCGCAGGCGCCCGATCGCCTCGTCGGTCTGCAGCAGCGTCTGCGCGGCGAAGCGTCCGAGCGCGACGATGATCTTCGGACGGATCAGTGCGATCTGGTTCAGAAGATAAGGCATGCAGGCGGCGATCTCGTCAGGCTCCGGATTGCGGTTGCCCGGCGGGCGGGATTTCAGCACGTTCGCAATGTAGACGTTCTGGCCGCGCCGCAGGCCGATGGACGCCAGCATGGCGTCGAGCAGCTTGCCCGCCTGGCCGACGAAGGGCTCGCCCTGGCGATCCTCGTCGGCGCCCGGCGCCTCGCCCAGGATCAGCCAGTCGGCATCGCGGTCACCGACGCCGAGCACGCCCTGCGTGCGCGTCGCGTAAAGCTTGCACTTCGTGCAGTGCGCGACGGCGTCGGCGAGCTGGTCCCAGTCCAGCAGCGGCCTGGCGTCCGGAGTGGGCGCCGCCGGCGCGGCGCGCAGCCGCCACACCGGCCCGATGCCGAGTTCGCCGAAGACGTCGTCGCGGCTCAGCACGCCAGCTCCTTCTTCATGATCAGCGCATCCTCGCGCCCGCCGCGCGCAGGATAGTAGCCACGGCGCACCGCCAGATCGACGAAGCCGCTGCCGTGGTACAGCCCGATCGCCGCGTCATTCGATATCCGCACTTCGAGGAACATGCTGCTGGCCTTGTGGTCGCACGCCCGCGCCAGGCAGTGCTCGAGCAGGTCGCGCCCGAGGCCGTGACGGCGCCAGCTCGGCGCGATGGTCAAGTTGAGCAGGTGGGCCTCGCCCGCCGCCGCCATCATCACGTAGTAGCCGATGATCTCGCCTCCGGCCTCGCGCACCCACATGCTGTAGCCGGCCTGCAGCGAGTCCGCGAAATTGCCCTGGCTCCAGGGATACTCGTAGCTCGCCAGCTCGATGCGGTGGATGCGCGGCAGGTCCGCCTCCGCCATCGGCCGCAGCCGATGCTCGATCTCGAAGACGGCACTCATGCCGGCTGCCTCGCACGCCGCTCGTCCACCGTCAGCGCCACCTTGTCGCGCAGGTAGACCGGCGCCGCGAGCGCGGCGTCGACGCCTTCGCCGCGCTCGAAAGAACGGGCCGCGAGCGGCGCCATTGCGGCGGCGTCGGGCACCAGGGCATCGTCGATGCGGAGCAGCTGCGCCGCCAGGCGCGGCCGCAGGGCATCCCCCAGCGCGCGGAAGCCGTTCCCGGCGCCGACCCAGTCGCCGCCGACAGGCACCGCGACCGTCTCCGGCAGCGCCAGTGCGGGCTCGACGACCGTTCGCCAGCCGTCGGCGCCACGCTCGTAGCCCGCCCAGTAGACCTCGGCCATGCGCGCATCGAGCACCGTCAGCACGCGCTCGGCCCCGGCCTGCTCGGCGATCGACATCAGCGTGGATACGGCGACCACCGGCAGGTCGGCGCCGAATGCGAGGCCTTGCGTCACCGCGCACGCGATGCGCAGGCCGGTGAACGAGCCGGGGCCCGCGCCGTAGCCGATCCCGTCGAGCTGGCGCAGTCCGGTTCCCGTCTCATGCAACAGCTCGTCGACCATCGGCAGCAGCAGGCTGCTGTGCCGCTGCTCGGCCAGCACGCGGCGAGCGACGATGCGTCCGTCCAGCCAGAGCGCGGCCGAGCACCATTCGGTCGAGGTATCGAGAACAAGGAGCTTCATCGTTGCGATTTTACCGGTTGTGCCGCAGGTTCCGCTCGGATTCCGGCCATGGGGCCGGCGACGTGCTCAACGCGGGGGCCGAGGGATCGGGTCGACCGGAACGAGAATTTCGAAACGGACCCGCGACCACGGATCGCGCCCCTCGCTCAGGCGCACGATGCGTGCCTCGAGCACTTCGCCGCGGTCCAGCAGGCGCGCCACGTCGGCATTCTCGCGGCGCGGCACGTAGCCGATCTGCTGTCCGTGCCACTCCACGCGCACGGCCTTGGGGTCGTGCGGATTGTGCGGCTCGCGCACCAGCGTGAGCACGTCGCCCTCGCGCAGCTGCGGCCAGAGCGTCCTGCCGGCGTGATACTGGAACCCCGCCAGCGGCGAATCCTGCAGCAGGATGTGCGCGGCGACCTGCGCGTGAATGGGCGTCGCCCACAGCGCGGACAGGCACAGCGCCACCATGCGATGAAGCATTCGGAGCATTCCGGTTCCCGGGCAACAATCGGTCATTCTACTGAGAAATCCGCCGTCCGGTCCGCGCTACCGGAAGGGGTGCCCGAGGATTTTTTTGTTTGCCCTTCGCGGTGGACAAGCCGGCTTCCGCTTGAGGTAGGATGAAGCCGTCCTCATCCGCCACCGCGATCACGCCATGCCGAGAAAGAAAGCTGCCGCCCAGACCAAGCTGTTCGTCCTGGATACCAACGTGCTGATGCACGACCCCACCAGCCTGTACCGCTTCGAGGAGCACGACGTCTACGTGCCGATCGCAACGCTGGAGGAGCTCGACCAGCACAAGAAGGGCATGACCGAGGTCTCGCGCAACGCCCGCCAGGCGAGCCGCTTCATCGACGAAATCGTCAGCCAGCTCGACAACATCGAGGAAGGCGTGCCGCTCGCGCCGCACAGCCACAACGCCGCCACCGGCCGCCTGTTCCTGCAGACGCAGGCCATCGGCGGCGACATTCCGCTCAGCCTGCCGACCTCCAAGGTCGACAACCAGATCCTCGGCGTGGTCCTGTTCCTGTCGCGCCACTACCCGAAGCGCCAGGTCATCATGGTGTCGAAGGACATCAACATGCGCATCAAGGCCCGCGCGCTCGGGCTGCCGGCGGAAGACTACTTCAACGACAAGGTGCTCGAAGACACCGACCTCCTGTATGCCGGCCAGCGCGAGCTCCCTGCCGACTTCTGGGACACGCACGGCAAGGGCATGGAGTCGTGGCAGGCCAACGGCCACACCTTCTATCGCGTCAAGGGGCCGCAGGCGCCGAGCTTCCTGCCCAACGAATTCGTCTTCCAGGAAGGCGCCGCCCCGCTGTACGCGAAGGTCCTGAAGGTCGAGGGCCGCACGGCCGAGATGGTCACGATCAAGGACTACACCCACCACAAGAATGCCGTATGGGGCATCACGGCACGCAACCGCGAGCAGAACTTCGCGCTCAACGTGCTGATGGACCCCGAGATCGACTTCGTCACCCTGCTCGGCCAGGCCGGCACCGGCAAGACCCTGCTGACGCTGGCCGCCGGCCTCGCGCAGGTCCTCGACAAGAAGCTCTACAACGAGATCATCATGACCCGCGTCACCGTTCCGGTGGGCGAGGACATCGGCTTCCTGCCGGGTACCGAGGAGGAGAAGATGACGCCGTGGATGGGCGCGCTGGAGGACAACCTCGACGTCTTGAACAAGAGCGACGACGAGGCCGGCGACTGGGGACGCGCGGCGACGCAGGACCTGATCCGCAGCCGGATCAAGGTGAAGTCGCTGAACTTCATGCGCGGCCGCACCTTCCTCAACAAGTTCCTCATCATCGACGAGGCGCAGAACCTGACGCCCAAGCAGATGAAGACGCTGATCACGCGCGCCGGCCCCGGCACCAAGGTGGTCTGCCTCGGCAACATCTCGCAGATCGACACGCCCTATCTCACCGAAGGCAGCTCCGGCCTCACCTACGTGGTCGACCACTTCAAGGGCTGGCCGCACAACGGCCACGTCACGCTGCAGCGGGGTGAACGTTCGCGTCTGGCGGACTATGCTGCAGAGGTGTTGTGATTCCCACTTCCGAAGGAGACGCACCATGGCCGTTCCCGTCGCAAAGTGCGCGCTGATCCTGGCTGCGGGACTCGCGCTCGCGCTGCCCGCCCATGCCTTCGACCTGGGTGACGTGCTGAAGGGCGTGATCACCCCGCCCCGCAGCGCGCCCGCGACCAGCGGCGTCGACACGCTCTCGACGAAGGAGATCGACGCCGGCCTGAAGGAGGCGCTGACCCGCGGCGCCGAGACCGCGGTCGCCCAGCTCGGGCAGAAGGACGGCTTCTTCGGCAACCCTCAGCTGAAAATCCCGCTGCCGCCCAGCCTGCAGAAGGCCGAAAAGGCCATGCGCCTGCTCGGCATGGGCAAGCAGGCCGATGAACTGGTACTGTCGATGAACCGTGCCGCCGAAGCCGCGGTGCCGCAGGCGAAGACCCTGCTGGTCGACGCGGTGAAGCAGATGACGCTGGAGGACGCCCGCGGCATTCTGACCGGAGGCAAGACCTCGGCGACCGATTTCTTCCGCCGCAAGACCGAGGGCACGCTGACCGAGCGCTTCGCCCCCATCGTCAAGGCGACCACGGACAAGGTCGGCCTGGCGCGCCAGTACAACCAGTACGCCGGCGCGGCCGCGCAATTCAACCTGATCGACAAGAAGGAAGCGAGCGTGGACCAGTACGTCACGCAGCAGGCGCTCGACCGCCTCTACACCGTGATCGGCGAGAAGGAAGCTGCGCTCCGCGCCAATCCCATGCAGGCCGGCAGCGCGCTGCTGAAGAAGGTCTTCGGCGCCGTCAGCGGCCAATGAGCGCCATCCGACGCGGCCCGCGCGCGACGTGGCGCATGCTGAGCCTGCTGGGCGGCCTGCTGCTCGCCCTGCCCGCCCCGGCCTGGCAGGTCGGCGAGTTCCGCAACGGCATGAGCCGCGCCGAAGTCGAGCGGTCGCTCGGCACCTGGAATTTCGACAAGGTCGTGGCGGCCGGCAACGATGGCCTGTTCGCCTACGACCTGCCGACCAACCCGGCCGGCCGCCGCTTCCTGTTCTCGTTCTGCAACGACAAGCTGGTCGCCTTCGAGCAGGAAGTCGAGCCGAGCTTCCGCCACTTCGTCGTCATCGCGTCCAATTACGCGAACCTGTACGGCAATCCGCTGCAGGTCATCCCCTATTCCAGCGTCATCGCCAGCGGCGAAAAGAACCTGCTCGCCATGTTCTGGCGCAAGGGTTCGGACTACGTGGGCGTGAAGTACGTGCTCTACCCGGCCAGCGAGGAGCTCTCGATGACCTGGCAGATCAGCAACAACTGCTGGCAGGCACCGCGCTGAGCGGCAGCGCGCCCGCGCCACGCCGTTGGCGGCGCGGCGAAGGGACGGCTACACTTTTCCGGGAAAACGGCCGTTAAGGCGTCAGGCACCATGCCTGGCCCCGGAGGGACCTCATGAACACCGTCATCGACTGCTTGAGCACCCGGCCGCGCCCGCGGCGCTTGTCATGGATCCGGGCTACCCGCTGATCCTCGCCAGTTCGCTGGTCATCGGCGTCATCGCCGGGATCGTCATGCATCGCGCCGACTTCTGCGTCACGGCGTCGTTTCGCGACATGTTCCTGTTCCGGGACTTTTTCCTGATGCGCCAGATGGTCCTGGTCGTCGTCGTCAGCATGGCCCTGTTCGAGTTCGGCCGCCTCAGCGGCCTGATCGCGGCGCAGCCCTTTCCGCTGCTCGGGACGCCTTCGCTGGCCAATGCCATCGGCGGCTTCATTTTCGGCATCGGCATGGTGCTGGCCGGCGGCTGCGTCACCGGCACCCTCTACAAGCTCGGGAGCGGCAGCGCCGCGAGCGGCCTGGCCTTCGTCGGCATGCTGGCCGGCTCCGCCGCCTACGCCGAAATCCATCCGCAGTGGAGTGCGTTTGCCCGAGCCACGGCCCTCGCCCGGGACGTCGTCACGGTGCCGCAATGGCTCGGCCTCTCCCCGTCCGCCCTCTTGCTTCCGATCGCGCTGGCCGGGGCCGCCTGGCTGGCGCGCGAATTCCGCGCCGGCCGGATGCAGCGGCCCGGCTTCGCCGTCGGCCATCTCGCCCCGTGGCGGGCGGCCGTCGTGCTCGCCCTGCTCGGCTTCGCCTCCTATGTCCTGATCGGCATGCCCATGGGCATCACGACCGCCTACACCAAGCTCGGCGCGAATATCGAGGCGCTGTTCGCGCCGGGCCATGTCAGCCACCTTGCCTATTTCGCGCTGCAGCCGCTGGACTACACCCCACCCTTCGCCGACCACGCCGTCCAGGGCGGCCCCGGCCCCCGGTTCGATGCCATCGGCGCCATCCAGTACCCGCTGATCCTCGGCATTGCCGGGGGCGCCATGGCGTCGGCGATGCAGCTCGGCGAATGGCGCCTGCACTGGCGGCTGCCGCCGCGCCAGTTCGTCTCCGCCCTCGCCGGCGGACTGCTGATCGGGCTGGCCGCGCGCATGGTTCCCTCGTGCAATCTCTGGCATCTGTGGGGCGGCCTGCCCATCCTTGCGCTGCAGAGCCTGCTGTTCCTCGCGGGCCTGTTGCCTGGCACCTGGGCCGGCAGCCGCCTGCTCGCCCGATTCGTGATACGGTAGCGCCCCATGCAGACCATCGACATCGACATTCGAGGCCAGATCTGCCCCTCCTGCCTGCTGCTGACGCTCAAGGAGGTCAACCAGAACAGCAGCGCGATCCGCGAGGGAAACGCTGAAATCGTCGTGACGACCGACGACCGCCAGGCCACGGCGACCATCCCCGCCACCGTGGGCCGCATGGGATTCCGCACCGAGGTCACCCGCCTGGACGCTGCCTACCGGATCCGCGTTTTCGGCGGCGACTGAGGAAAGCCGAGACCCGATGCCGAGCGAGAAGGACGCCCTCCGCTACATCCGCGCCAAGGTCGACCAATTGCTGGCGGTCATCGGGACCCTGCCGTTGCGCCCCGAGGAGCTCGACGACGACATGCTGATCGAGCTCGACCCCATCGGCATCGTCGCGGACTCCTTCACGCAGGTGATCGCCCACCTCAATACGACGAACCATCGGCTCGATCTCGCGACACGCGAGATCCGCGCCATCTTCGACACCCTGGGCGCGGCGGTCCTCGTCCTCGACCTCCACAACCGCATCGAAGACTGCAACCGCCAGGCCCTCGACTGGCTGTTCGACGGCGCCGCGCGGGACCGGATCATCGGCCGTCCGGCCGCCGACATGGCCCCCCTGGCCGGCATGCTGGCGGCGATCGGCGAAGCCGCGAATGAGCTGCCGCGCATCGTCGCGATCGGTGCACGGGATCTCCAGCTGGTCTCCTCGCGCATCCTTGACGAAACGGGCAGCCACGCGAAGACCGTCGTGCTGTTCACCGACATCACCCAGCAGAAGGAAAACGCGCGCCATCTGGAGCTCTATGCCAGGATCTTCAGCGACGTCGGCGAAGGCATCCTGATCACCGACGCCGACAACCGCATCGTCGAGGTCAACGCCGCGGTCAGCCGCATCACCGGCTTCCCGCGGGACGAACTGATCGGCACCTCGCCCGCGATCCTCAAATCCGGCCTGCACGAGCCGGCCTTCTACGAGGCCATGTGGCACGCGCTGCGGCAGACGGGCCGCTGGCACGGCGAGACCCTCAACCGCGCCCGCGACGGCCGCATCGTCCCGGTGCTGCAGACGATCAGCGAAGTCCGCGATGCCGACGGCGCGCTGACGCACCACATCTCGGTCATGACCGACATTTCGTCGATCAAGGAAACGCAGAGCCGGCTCGACTTCCTCGCCCATCACGACGCCTTGACCGAGCTGCCGAACCGCCTGCTGTTCGGCGACCGGCTGCAGCACCTCATCGCGCGTGCCGTGCGCAACGGCGACGCCGTGGCCCTCCTCTTCATCGATCTCGACCACTTCAAGAACATCAACGACAGCCTCGGCCACCACGTCGGGGACCAGCTGCTGGTCGAGGCGGCCCAGCGGCTCCGCAGCCTGGTGCGGCGCTCGGATACGCTGGCGCGGCTGGGCGGGGACGAGTTCGTCGTCCTGATGGAGGACCAGGCTTCGCACGCGGCTGCCGTCAGCCTGGCCGACAAGATCGTGACCGCCTTCAAGCAGCCCTTCCAGGTCGGCGGCATCGACCTGCACGTCCGCTGCAGCATCGGGATCACGCTCTATCCCGAGGATGGCGCCGACGCGATCACGCTGCTGAAGAACGCGGATACCGCCATGTATCGCGCCAAGGATGCGGGACGCGACGGCCACGTGCGCTACAACGCGGAGCTGTCGGCGGCCGCCCGCAGCAGGATCGAGCTCGACAGGGCCCTGCGCGCCGCGGTGCAAGACGGCGGCTTCGCGCTCCACTACCAGCCCATCGTGGACATCGCGCACGGCCGGGTCATTGCATGCGAAGCGCTGATCCGCTGGCCGGGCGGGCCGGCCGGCGCCCGGACGCCCGACGTCTTCATCCCGCTCGCGGAGGAAAACCGCCTGATCGTGCCGCTCGGCGAATGGATCCTGCGCGAGGCCCTGGCGAGCATGCGCACCTGGCGCAGCAACGGACTCAAGCTCGATTACATCTCGGTCAACATCTCCGCGGTGCAGCTCGCGCAGCCCGACTTCGCCGACCGGGTCATCGCACTGCTGCAGGAAAGCGGCCTGCCGGGCCAGCGGCTGCAGATCGAGCTGACCGAAAACGTGCTGCTGCGTGACATCGAACTATGCGGATGGGTGCTGAGCCAGCTGCGCGAGCACGGCATCCGCGTCGCCATCGACGACTTCGGCACGGGCTATTCCTCGCTCAGCTACCTGAAGCAGTTGCCGATCGACAATCTCAAGATCGATCGCTCGTTCGTGCGCGACATCCCGACCGACGCCAACGACTGCGCGATCGCCACCGCCATCATCGCGCTGGCCAGTTCACTGGGCCTCGATGCGATTGCCGAAGGCATCGAAACCTCCGTCCAGCAGACGTATCTGGCGCAGATCGGCTGCACCAAGGTGCAAGGCTTCCTTCACTCGGAACCGGTCGCTGCCGACGCCTTCGCCGCCTTCGCCTCCCGCCTCCAGCAAGCCCACCCCGACGACGGCATCAAGGCTCTCGGCTAGGCGGCGAGCCGTCCTGCAGCAGGCCCTGGCGCGCGAACAGCCAGAGCTGTCGCCACATCGCTTCCAGCAGCCGCTCCGGCGCCGGCACGCTCCCCGCCTGCGCAAGCGCGGCTCGCATGAGGTCGAGCAGTTGATCGATCGTCCGGCTGCCGTCGAGGGCGGCGAGCAGGGCGCGGCCCGGCACGTCGAGATCGAGCGCCACATGGCGCGCGCCGCTCACCACCCATCCGGGCGTCCCCGCCTGCTGTCGCGCCAGCGCATGCGCGCACGGGCGTTTGGGCGGCGCATGCCCCGTGGGGCCTTCCCACACCGTCGGCATCACGCCGTGCGCCATCGCCAGCGCGAAAAGGGCGTCGCCGAACGCGGCTGCGTCGGCCGGCGGCTCCGCACCGTATTCCTGCAGCAGCGCACGCGCGGCTGCCAGCAGCTCAGCGTAGGCGATCGCCTGCGGATAGCGCGCCGCCAGCACCATCACGGCCGCCTTCAGGAGCGGTTCCCCGACCCGGAAGGCGTTGCCGGCCGGATTGACGAACGCCTGTTCGATAGCGTCCTCCAGATCGATTTCCTCGTCGCTGCGCAGGTCGGCGCAGAACGCCAGCGTGCCCAGGGCCCTGGCCTGCGGCGGATGGGCGCAGGCCGCATCGGCGCGCGCGATGAGGGCACGGCGAAAGCGCGTGCCGAAAGCGTCGTCGAGCGCGCACTCGGCATCGATCCAGCGCCCTGTCATGCCCTCGGGGGCCAGCCCCCAGGCATCCTCGAGCTCGACCACCGCGTTGCGGGGCCCGGCTTCGCCGACGTAACGCAGACCGTGCGCGTCGAGCTGCGTCGCGAAATCGGAAAACCCGATCGGTGCGTTGAACTCCGCGAGGTATTCGTGGAACAGATAGGAGGGCGCCGCACCTTTCAGATAGGCGATCTCCTTCAGCAGCAGCGGATCGCGCCATTCCGCCTGCAGGTCGTCGAGTACGCGCAGCGCCCGGGCGTAGCGCGCCGGCGCCGGCAGGCCCGCCGCCGTGCGCTCGACGAGGGCGGCGCGTAGCGGCAGCAGGGGCGTCCAGCCGGCCGCGACATTGAAGCTGACATAGGCGAGGCCCCGCGGCACCAGGTGGCGGCGGCAGACGTCGAGCAGTGCGGCCTGCACCGCAGGCGGCACCCACGAAAACACGCCGTGCGCAATGATGTAGTCGAACTCGCCGAGATCGGCGGGCAGCGCGGCCAGATCGCCGTGCAGGATACGGACATTGGCAAGCCCCAGGCTGCGGATGAACGCAGCGCCGGCCTCGGCCTGCACGCGTGACAACTCGACGCCGACGCACTCGCAATCGGGCCAGCGCCAGGCCAGCGGGATCAGGTTGCCGCCCTGGGCGCAGCCCAGTTCGAGGATGCGCGCGCGGCGCGGATCGGGCGACTCGAAGCCATGCAGCCGCGCGATGGCCGCCAGGAAATCCGGCTGGGTTTCCGGCAGCGGCAGGCTGTCGTAGGGCAGTTCGTCGTAGCTGGCGAGGGTGACCATGGCACGAATTGTGCCGCATCGCGCGGAAATGAGTGGTGAGTGGTGAGTGGTGAGTGGTGAGTGGTGAGTGGTGAGTGGTGAGTGGTGAGTGGTGAGTGGTGAGTGGTGAGTGGTGAGTGGTGAGTGGTGAGTGGTGAGTGGTGAGCGGTGAGCGGTGAGCGGTGAGCGGTGAGCGGTGATGGCTACCGCTTACCCTTGACTCCTTCCCCTCACCTTCAATGCCCGCGCGACCCCGGCTTGGAGGAGAACAGCGCGGCCTGCGGACGCGGCTTGCGCGGCTGCGCGGGGTGATTCGCCCCGGCGCGGTCGGGCGCTGGCCTGGCCGCCGGCTTGGCACCGCCCGCGGGCTTGCCCTGCGGCGCACGCCCCGAGGCGTTGCGGCTGCCGGGCTGCGCCGGCCTGGACGGCTGCCCTTGGCGCGGGCCATTGTTCTGGCGCGGCGCGCCACGTCCCTGCGGCGGGCGCGGCGGGCGTTCGTCGGACATCAGGTCGGCCTTGGCTGGCGGCACGAAGCCGGGTTCGATCTCGACGCGGACGATCGAACGCTTGATCAGCTTCTCGATGTCGCGCAGGTAGCCCATTTCCTCGTCGTCCACCAGCGACAGCGCCGAGCCCGTGGCCCCGGCGCGGCCGGTGCGGCCGATGCGGTGGACGTAATCCTCCGGCACGTTGGGCAGCTCGAAGTTGACCACCTGCGGCAGCTGGTCGATGTCGATGCCGCGCGCGGCGATGTCGGTCGCCACCAGCACGCGCACGCTGCCATCCTTGAAGCTCGCCAGCGCCTTGGTGCGCGCGGACTGGCTCTTGTTGCCGTGGATCGCGGCGGCGGTGATGCCGTCCTTGATCAGTTTCTCGGCGAGCTTGTTGGCGCCGTGCTTGGTGCGGGTGAACACCAGCACCTGCTGCCAGTCGTGGTGCTTGATCAGGTGCGCCAGCAGGTCGCGCTTGTGCGCCTGCGGCACGCGGTGCATCGACTGCTCGACCACTTCCACCGTGGTGTTGCGGCGTGCGACCTCGACGCTCTTCGGGTTGTGCAGCAGACCGTTGGCGAGCGTGCGGATCTCGTCGGAGAAGGTTGCCGAGAACAGCAGGTTCTGCCGCGTTTTTGGCAGCACGGCGAGCACCTTCTTGATGTCGCGGATGAAGCCCATGTCGAGCATGCGGTCGGCTTCGTCGAGCACGAGGATCTCGACGCCGGACAGGTCGACCGTCTTCTGCCCGACGTGATCGAGCAGGCGGCCCGGCGTGGCGACCAGGATGTCGACGCGCGACTTCAGCGCCTTGAACTGCGGATTGATGTTGACGCCGCCGAACATCACCATCGAGGTGAGCGACAGGTACTTGCCATAGGTCTTGACCGATTCCTCGACCTGCGCGGCGAGTTCGCGTGTCGGCACCAGGATCAGGCAGCGCGGACGGCCGGGCTTAGGCGCCTGCGCAGCGCGCGTCGACAGATGGTGCAGGATCGGCAGGGTGAAGCCGGCTGTCTTGCCGGTGCCGGTCTGCGCCGCGGCGAGCAGGTCGCCACCTTGCAGCACCTGCGGAATCGCCTGCGCCTGGATCGGGGTGGGCGTGGTGTAGCCGGCGTCGGCAATGGCACGCAGGATGGGGTCGGCCAGCGCGAGGCCGGCAAAGGTGTTTTCAACAGTCATGGGGTTTCCTGCGACGGCCCGTTGCACTGGCGGCAACACCAATCGAGGCAGACGGAGATGATCGCGAGATCGCTGCAAAAACCCGCAACGATTGGTGGAAGCGGGCTGCCCGGCATGAAGTTCCGGACGGGACGTATTCGGGATGGTGGGCAGTACAAGGTTCGAACTTGTGACCCCTGCCGTGTGAAGGCAGTGCTCTACCGCTGAGCTAACTGCCCCCGAGGGCTGCGGTAACGACAGCGGCGCGAATTAAACCACAGGCACGCGGGCGAGGTCAATTTCACGGGCCGCAATCCAGTAAAATAGAGCCTTTTTCGCTCGGCCCCGTTCATGATCCGCACCCGCTTCGCCCCCTCCCCCACCGGCTACCTGCACATCGGCGGCGCCCGCACCGCGCTGTTCTCGTGGGCGTTCGCGCGGCATCACGGCGGCCAGTTCATCCTGCGCATCGAGGACACCGACATCGCGCGCTCGACCCCGGAGGCGGTGCAGGCGATCCTCGACGGCATGGCCTGGCTCGACCTCAGCCACGACGAAGGCCCGTTCTACCAGACCAAGCGCCTGTACCGCTACAAGGAAGTGATCGAGCAGATGCTCGCCGCTGGCCAGGCCTATTACTGCTACTGCAGCCCGGAAGAACTCGACGCGATGCGCGAGGCGCAGCGCGCACGCGGCGAAAAACCGCGCTACGACGGCCGCTGGCGCCCCGAGTCGGGCAAGGAACTGCCGGTGCCGCCGTCCGGCGTGCAGCCGGTGGTGCGCTTCCGCAACCCGACCGAGGGCACGGTGGCGTGGAAAGACCTGGTCAAGGGCACGATCGAGTTTTCGAATGCGGAGCTCGACGACCTCATCATCGCGCGCGCCGACGGGACGCCGACCTACAACTTCTGCGTCGTGGTCGACGACTGGGACATGAAGATCACCCACGTCATCCGCGGCGACGACCACGTCAACAACACCCCGCGCCAGATCAACATCCTCAAGGCGCTCGGCGCGACCATCCCGCAGTACGCCCATCTTTCGATGATCCTCGGCGACGACGGCACCAAGCTCTCGAAGCGTCACGGCGCGGTGTCGGTGATGCAGTACGCCGACGACGGCTACCTGCCGGAGGCGGTCGTCAACTACCTCGCGCGGCTCGGCTGGTCGCATGGCGACGCCGAACTGTTCAGCCGCGAGCAGTTCGTGCAGTGGTTCGACCTCGACCACATCACGCCTTCGGCGGCGCAGTTCAACACGGAGAAGCTGCGCTGGCTCAACCAGCAGTACATCAAGGCGGCCGACGACGCGCGGCTGGCGGACCTGGCGCGCCCCTTCCTGATCCGCAACGGCGCCGCGCTGGACGACGGCCCCGACCTCGTGGCCGTGGTCGCGCTGGTCAAGGAGCGCGCCGCGACGATCGAGGAGCTCGCCGACGCCGCCACCCTGTTCTACCGCACGCTGCACCCGACGCCCGAACTGCTGGCGCAGCACGTCACGCCCGAAGTGCTGCCGGCGCTGGCCGATCTCGTATCCCGCCTCGAAGCCCTGACCTGGGAACGCAGCGCCATCAGTGCCGCGTTCAAGGAAACGCTCGCGGCGCACGGCCTCAAGATGCCCAAGCTGGCGATGCCGGTGCGCGTGCTGGTGACGGGCGAGCCGCAGACGCCGGCGATCGACGCGACGCTGGAGCTGATCGGCAGGGAGAAGGTGATTGCCCGCCTGAGAGCGGCCTTGTAAGGGCGCCACAAGCGCATTCGAATTCGCTATAATGCGCGCTGTTTTTCGCCGGCGTAGCTCAGTTGGTAGAGCAGCGCATTCGTAATGCGAAGGTCGTCAGTTCGATTCCGATCGCCGGCACCAGTTGTAGGAAAAACGCCGCTCTCCGAGCGGCGTTTTTTTATGGCTGCAGCGAGCGGGCCTGCGGCAGCAGCGCATCGAGGCGGCAAGGCTTGTGGACGGCATAGCCCTGGGCATAGTCGACGCCGAGCTCGCGCAGCGCCTGGAGGATCATCGGCGATTCGACGTATTCGGCGACGGTGCGCAGGCCGAGCGAATGCCCGACGTCGTTCATGGATTTCACCATCGCGTAGTCCGCCGGGTTCTCCAGCATGTCCTGCACGAAGCTGCCGTCGATCTTGAGCGCGTCGGTGCGCAGGTTCTTCAGGTGCGCATAGGACGTGAAGCCGCTGCCGAAGTCGTCCAGCGAGAACTTGCAGCCGTAGCGCCGCACTTCGCGGATGAATTCCTGCGCGGCGCCATAGCTGCCGATGGCTGCGGTTTCCGTGATCTCGAAGGTGAGCTTGTCCGCCGGGAGCCGGCTGTCGTTCAGCGCCTTGCGCAGGAAAGCCACGACCTCCGGATGGTTCAGCGAGGTGGCGGACAGGTTGATGGCGAAGCCGCCGAGCGCATCGAAATGTGGCCGATGCGCCCCGATCCATTCGAATACGTTGCGCATGACCCAGATGTCGATCTCGTGTGCGCGCTGCAATCGCTCGGCAGCCGGGATGAAATGCATCGGGTCGACCGCGATCCCCGGCTCGCCCTCGATCCCGAGCAGGATCTCGTAGTACGGCGCGAGACCGGCATCGTCCGCGATCGGGCGCACCTGCTGGCAGCGCAGGTGCAGCCCGCCGCCCTTGAGGAAGGTGTCGATCCGCCCGGCCCAGTCCATGAGGGATTCCTGGGACTGCACCAGCTTGCCGGCCTGCTCGTAGACCTGCATGCGATTGCGCCCGAGCGCCTTGGCGGTGAGGCACGCGGAGTCGGCGCGGCGCACCGCCTCGACGGCGCTCAGACTGGCGGGAGAATACTCGGCGATGCCGACATTGAAGCCGAGGCTGTAGCGGTGTGGTCCATGGTCGAACGGATGATCCTTGAGATCCTCCAGCAGCCGCTCGATCGCCTGGCAGCCGTCGGCACGCCTGCAATCCGGCAGCAGCAGCGCCAGCGTGTCGTCGCGGAATGCGGCGACGACCGCGTCGGGCCCGACAAGGGACCGCACCTTCTCGGCCAGCACGCGCGACAGCGCCTCGGCCGCCTCGACGCCGCAGGTGTTGGTGATCATGCGGAACTGGTCGAACTCGACGATGCCGACGGCGTGCACCTGCCCGTCGTCCGCGGGCACGGCGAGCTGCTCGAGGCGCTGCAGGAAACCCCTGCGATTGAGCAGTCCCGTGACCGGGTCGAGCATCGCCTGCTGCACCAGATGCCGGTAGGTTTCGTCGAACAGCGACTGCTCGGAGCGTTCGATCAGCGGCAGATCCAGATCCTTGCCCGGCTTGGCCTCGCCGCCCTGGATCCGTCGCGACAATTCCGCGAGGGTGAACTCGCGCTTCTCGGTGGCGGATCGGTTGGCGAAGGCACACCCGAAGGGCGGCTGGCTGACCCAGATGAGTTGCATCGGCACCGGGCTGCCGTCCAGGGCGATTTCCCACCAGGTTCCGACGCGCAGGCCGTCGACCAAGGGGGGGCTTCGCACCTCATCCGGCGGGGCATGCAGGCGGCCTGGCGGGATGCGGATCTGCCCCGCGGCACCCGCGGCCGGATTGGACAGCTTATCCGCCAGCTCCCCGGCAAACGCCGTCGCCAGGGCGGTGTCGACGTTGACGGCCGCCAGGCCCTGCTCGATCGCGTCGAGCAGGGCCTGACGTACCGTCGCAGGGGCGGGATCCCCGCCGTCCGCCGCAAGCAAGGCGAAGAGTCGGTCGAGCACCGCCAGCGCCGCCTGCACGGCCGGCCCCTGCAAACCTTCGCGCATCTCCAGCAGCACCAGGTGCTGGCGCCAGCCGGCGTCGAGAAGACGCAGCAGGGCGGCGGGCACGGTCTTCCCCGCCAGCCGCGCTTCCAGCGCCTCGTTGACGCGCAGGCGGGCCATGCGGACGCGCTCGCGGCCCTCGCTCGCCTCCTGCAGGCGCGCGACGCGGGTCCTGCGGATCTGCAGAATCGGCGGCAGCACCTTGTCGAGGCTGTCCCGAACGGCCTCGAACACGCCCGGATCCGCATCGGCGCGGCTGCAGATGCGGTCGACCAGCAGATAGAGGAAGCGCTGCAGCTTGGGATCGAAGAAGCGGCCCTTGTCGTCCGCCGCAGCAGCGAATTGCTCGATGCGATCGAGCACCTGGCGGGCAGGATGGTCGGGCATCGACGGAAAGCGCGCATCCTGCAGCGCCAGCTTGAGCAGCGGGCGCTCGAGGCGCTTGATCAGCGCGTCGAGGTCCGAACTCGGCACGAGGTCCTCGCGGGCGCGCTGGAACAGTCCCGACGCGGTCTCCAGAACCCGGCGATGTGCCGGCGCAACGGCCCGCGCACCGTCGGGCGCCACGATGCCGGACCGGATCAGGTTCTGCAGCGAAACGGCCGCCGAACCGTCCGTCCCCGCCTGGCTCGTCGCGGGCAGGCCGTCCAGGGCCCCCAGCAGGTCCGCCAGGCTGGCATGCGGAGCGGCCGGCGCAGAAGCTCCGCCCGTCTGACGATCCGCCCGTCCCGCAGCCTGTTGCAGGCGATCGACGACGTGCAGCAAGGGCGCGTCCGGGGTGGCGCGCGGCACCCGCCCCGCCGGCGCCGGGCGCGGCGACGCAGGCGCGAGCGCCGCCAGAATGCGGTCGAGGCTGTAGTCGGCCGGCTCGCCCGCCGGCGCCGTGGCGCCGGCGCCCTGCCCATACAGGCTGTTCAACGCATCCGCGACGCCCGCGAGGTCGGCGGCGGCACGATCCGCCCGGCCTGCATCGGGTGTCGGCGCAGGCGCCCGCTCGTTCGGCGGCACGGCGACCGGTTCCACCGACGCGACGGTCTCGTTGAGCTGCCGGTAGAGCGCCGGACCATGGCGGACCAGCGCCTCCCCAAGCGCCTTGTAGAGCACGTTCCGCATCGGATTGGAGAAATCCAGCGCCTGGATCGCGCCCTGGAACGTGCGGCCGATCACTTCCGGCCCGAACGGATTGTTCCTGCGATCGACGGCGACGCCCGCGAGCCGGCTGTAGCGGCGTTCGAAGCCATCGAGCTGCACGGCCAGCTCGGTCTCGACCGGACGGATGACCGCCGACAGGTTGAGCCAGTCCTCGAACTCCGCCTCTTCGACCAGGGCAAGGCGCGGCTTGCCTTCGGCGCCGCGCGGATCGTGCTCCACGGGCTCGACATGCTGAACGCGCTCGCGCAGGGTGTCGAAGAAGCCGCTCTCGATGCGGCCGCGCTCGCGGGCCAGTTCCTCGGCACCGTATTCGTAGCGGGAGCGCTCGAGGAAGGTGAACTGCTCCTGGCCGGCTTCCCTGAGGTGCTCGCCGGCCTCTTGGAACACGTCCTGCATCACGGCGTCGAGGAATCCCCGCAGATGGCTGGTGCAGGCCTGCTTCATGACCTCGGCGTCGCGGGAGTCCAACGCGCTGGCCGGCGCGCGCGCGGCCGCCCTACCAGGCGGTCCGCCCGCCAGACGAAGCGCGCGCAGCGCGCCTTCCGGCATCGCCGGAACGAAGATGCCGACGCCGACGGACGAGGCGTGCGCGACGCGGCCATCGCAGCGGTAGACGACCGTGTTTCCCGCCGCGAAGCTCACCTGGACCGGTGTGCCGGCCAGCGCCTGGAGGGCTTCATCCGGCGTCTGACCGCCCGGGAAGACGAGGTAGAGCCCGGTCAGGCAATAGTCGCGGATCTCGGCAGAGATGGCCGAGCCTTCGCCGAACCGCACGTGCGCCGACTGCGCGGTCGGCTGCCGCGCGTAGCGGCGCTTTTCCCGCCCGCCGGCTTCGATAGGAGCAAGGCCCATGTGATGCTGAGTGTTCAAGTGGCGTGACCGTACCGGGACGACCCCCTTATCCGCAAGTAACGGCGGATATCCGGCGCGCTGCAGGGCTGGCGTGGAAAAAAATCGCGGGGAGCCCAGGGGGCAACGGCCGCCGCGCTACGCCCCGCCGAGGCCGATGAGGAGCACGTCGCAGGGCGCGGCGAACGCCACGTCCTTGCTGACGCTGCCCAGCATCCAGTCCTGCAGTCCGCCGCCATGGCCGTGCCGTCCCAACACGACAAGATCGGCGTGGCAATCCTCGATGCACTGGCAGATGGCGGCCGGCGAAAATCCAGGCTGCACCCGTCGGGCGACGGATGCGCCGTGCTCCACATGCGCCAGCAAGGTGTCCAGCTGCGTTTCGGCATCACCGCGCAGCCGGTTGAGCCAGACGGTGACGTCCGCCTGGTTGCGCTTCGCCCGGCGCAGGCGCTGTTCCACCTCGCTGCCGAGGACATGCAGCGCCAAGACCGGTGCGCCGTCGGCCAGCCGAAGCGCATGCTCGACCACGGCCGCGGAAACGGGCGAGAAGTCGACCGCCGCCAGCACCTGCTGGTAGGGCGTGTCCGCGGCACGCCGGACGAGCAGGACGGGGCAGGCCGCGAGCCGCAGCAGGCGGGAGGCAGTCGAGCCCAGGAAGAGGTCCATCAGCGTGTTCTCGCCGCGTGCCCCGGCGACGACGAGATCGGCGGCCACCTCCTGCGCGTAGGCGGCGATTTCGGCATGGGCGCGCCCGAGCCGTGTGGTGGCCTGGGCGCGGATGCCCCATTCGTCGGCGAGGCGGGCCGCCAGCGCCTCCAGGCGCGTCTGCTCGGCTTGCTGCAATTCCTGGTCGTAGTGGCCGAACTCGTCCGGGGCCATCGTCAGGCCCGGGTAGAGGTCGAGCGGGCGCACGACATTCAGCAGGTGCAGTTCGGCCTTGTGCGCCTGTGCGACCCGCGCGGCGCGCTGCACGGCCCGTTCGGCCGTGGCGGAAAAGTCCGTTGCGACGACGATGCAGCGAAGCGGGCCCATGGCAGTCTCCGGGTTGGCACGATGTGCAACACTCATGATAGACAGCGCGCCCGTCCCCGGGGGCGCTTGCCGATCTCAGCGCCGGGCGCCGGCCTGGCTGCGCGCGGCCAGGCCGGCCTCGTACCACGCCTTGCTGCGATTCGCCAGTTTCACCACCACCAGCATCACCGGCACCTCGATCAGCACGCCGACCACGGTGGCGAGTGCCGCGCCCGACTCGAAGCCGAACAGCGCGATCGCCGCCGCCACTGCCAGCTCGAAGAAGTTCGACGCGCCGATCAGCGCGGAGGGACAGGCGACGCTGTGCTTCTCGCCCGCTTTCCGGTTCAGCCAGAAGGCGAGCCCGGAGTTGAAGAACACCTGGATCAGGATGGGTACGGCAAGCAGCGCGATGACCCGCGGCTGCACGAGGATCTGCTCGCCCTGGAAGGCGAACAGCAGCACCAGCGTGGCGAGCAACGCGAGGATGGACAGGTGGCCCAGTCTCGCGAGCGTGGCGTCGAACGCCGCCTGCCCGCGCCTGAGCAAGGTCTTGCGCCACACCTGCGCGAGGATCACCGGAATCACGATGTACAGCAGCACCGAGAGAAACAGTGTGTCCCACGGCACCACGATCGCCGAGAGCCCCAGCAGCAGGCCGACGATGGGCGCGAAGGCGAAAATCATGATGGCGTCGTTCAGCGCCACCTGCGACAGCGTGAAATAGGGGTCGCCGCCGGTGAGCCGGCTCCACACGAAGACCATCGCCGTGCACGGCGCGGCCGCGAGCAGGATGAGGCCGGCGACGTAGCTGTCGAGCTGCCCGGCCGGCAACCAGGGCGCGAACAGGTGCCGGATGAAGAGCCACGCCAGCAGCGCCATCGAGAAGGGCTTGACCGCCCAGTTGACGAAGAGCGTGACGCCGATGCCCTTCCAGTGCGCCTTCACCTGGTGCAGCGCGCCGAAGTCGATCTTCATCAGCATGGGGACGATCATCACCCAGATCAGCAGGCCGACCGGGAGGTTCACCTGCGCCACTTCCATGCGCCCGAGCGCCTGGAACGGCGCGGGGAACAGCTGGCCCAGCGCGACGCCGGCGACGATGCACAGCGCGACCCACAGCGTGAGCCCGCGCTCGAACGCGCTCATCGGCGCACCTGCCGCCACCTTGGCCGTGACTTCACACTGTGCGCTCATCAAGCGAACGCCAGCAAGCTTGACGCGTCCATTCCGGTCAGGCGGCGGCCTTGAGGCCGAGTTTCTCGCGCACCGCCGCGACCAGGCGCGTACGGATGTCGTCGCGCACGGCGAGAAAACTCTGCAGCGGTTCGCCGTGCGGATCGTGGAACGGCAGGTGGATCGACGGAATCGGCCTGGGGAAGACCGGGCAGGCTTCCTTGGCGTTGTCGCACACGGTCACGACGAGATCGATATCTTCGCTCATCACCGCGTCGATGTCCTTCGGGTGCAGGCCCTCGGTGTCGAGGCCCGCGGCTTTCAGGGCGGCGATCGCGCCATCGGCGACCTTGGGCTGCGGCCGGGTGCCGGCGGACAGCGCGCGCACCTGGCCGGCGAGGTCATGGTTCAGCAGCACCTCGGCCATCTGCGAGCGGCAGGAATTGCCGGTGCACAGCACCAGCACGGTGTAGGGTGTGTTCACGTTATGCCCTTGCAGGTGGGAAGATTCAAATCAGCAGCAGCCCGAGGACGCCTTGCCCTTGACCGGAATGCAACTCGACACCTTGGCCACCGGCTCGGGCACGCAGCACTCGCCCTCTGCCTGGCCGCCGAACACCGGGATGCTGTCGAGCGTGTGGTAGGTCTCCCAGGCGATGCCGGTGGGGTCGGTCGCCCAGTACTTGTCGGATTTCGCGTAGCAGCAGGCAGTGCCCATTTCCTCGACCACTTCGCCTTCCAGCTTTTGCAGGCGGGCGTTCATTTCGGCGAGTTCCTTGGTCGATTCGACCTGCACGCCCAGGTGATTGAGGCCGGCCGGCGCGCCGCGTGCCGAGATCGCGAAGTTGACGCGCGGATCGTCGAGCATCCATTTCGCGTAGTCGGGCTTGAGCACGGTCGGCTCGGCGGCGAACATCGTCGAATAGAACTTGACGCTGGCGGCGAGGTCGTCGACCGCGACGTGGACGTGCAGGCGTTTCATGTTGACTCCTTGTCGGTTGCACAAGCCGGTGTATGGACCGGCGAGCAGGGATTGCCGCCGCAGCAGTTTTCGGTGAGAAAACCGAGCAGCGCGTTCATGGTGTCGAAGTTCGCCGTGTAGATGACGAAGCGCCCGGCCGGCTGCGCCTCCACCAGGCCGGCGTGCGCCAGCTCCTTCAAGTGGAAGGACAGCGAGGACGGCGCGATACCCGTCAGTTCGCCGATTTTTCCCGCGGCGAGCCCCGCAGGACCGGCCTGGACCAGGGTGCGGAAGATCGCCAGGCGGGAATCCTGGGCGAGCGCGGCAAGCGCGGCGACGGCGGCTCTTGTTTCCATGTTTAAAACAATATTGAAATGTTAAGGCAAAAGCAAATGAAACTTTTGTGAAGCCACCCCTTGCGATCCGGACGAACGCGGTGGACGCCGGCTCAGTAGTCGCAGCCCGGCCCGGCGCGCCCGCCCGACTGGGCCGCCTCCAGCCCCAGCACGTCGCGCGCGACCGCCTCGGCGACCTTGATGCCGTCGACCCCAGCCGACAGGATGCCGCCGGCGTAGCCCGCGCCCTCGCCCGCCGGATACAGGCCCTTGACGTTCAGGCTCTGGAAATCGTCGCCGCGCGTGATGCGCACCGGCGACGAGGTGCGCGTCTCAACGCCGGTGAGCACAGCGTCCTTCATTGCGAAACCCTGGATCTGCTTGTCGAAGGCCGGCAGCGCCTCGCGGATCGCCTCGATCGCAAACGGCGGCAGTGCGGTCGCGAGGTCGGTCAGATGCACGCCCGGCTTGTAAGACGGTTCGACGCTGCCCAATTCCGTGGACGGCTTGCCTGCGAGGAAGTCGCCGACCAGCTGCCCCGGCGCCTGATAGTCGCCGCCGCCGAGCACGAAGGCGCGCGCTTCGAGTTCGCGCTGCAGCCGGATGCCGGCGAGCGGATCGTCGCCGGGGAAATCCGCCGGCGTGATGCCGACGACGATGCCGGCGTTGGCGTTGCGCTCGTTGCGCGAATACTGGCTCATGCCGTTGGTCACGACTCGCCCCGGCTCCGAGGTCGCCGCCACGACGGTGCCGCCGGGACACATGCAGAAGCTGTAGACCGTGCGCCCGTTCTTGGCGTGATGCACCAGCTTGTAGTCGGCCGCACCGAGCAGCGGATTGCCGGCGTTCGGCCCCAGCCGCGCGCGGTCGATCAGCGACTGCGGGTGCTCGATGCGGAAGCCGATCGAGAACGGCTTGGCCTCCAGGTGCACGCCGCGTGCATGCAGCATCTCGAAGGTGTCGCGCGCGCTATGGCCGAGCGCGAGCACGACGTGGCGGCTCTTCAAGGTCTCGCCGCTGGCGAGCACGACCCCGGCGACCCGGCCGTCCTCGATCAGCACATCGGTCACGCGCTGCTCGAAGCGGATCTCGCCGCCCAGCTGCTCGATCTCGTGGCGCATGGCCTCGACCATGGACACGAGGCGGAAGGTGCCGATGTGCGGCTTCGACACATACAGGATCTCTTCCGGTGCGCCCGCCTTGACGAACTCGGTCAGGACCTTGCGCCCGAGATGGCGCGGGTCCTTGATCTGGCTGTAGAGCTTGCCGTCGGAGAAGGTGCCCGCTCCACCCTCGCCGAACTGCACGTTGGACTCGGGGTTGACCACCTTCTTGCGCCACAGCCCCCAGGTGTCCTGGGTGCGCTCGCGCACCGCCTTGCCGCGCTCGAGCACGATGGGCTTGAATCCCATCTGGGCGAGGACAAGCGCGGCGAAGATGCCGCAGGGGCCGAAGCCGACGACGAGCGGACGCTCATCGAGGCTGTCCGGCGCGTGGCCGACGAAGCGGTAGTCCATGTCCGGCGACGGCCTCACATGCGCATCGTTGCGGAATTTCTTCAGCAGCGCCGCCTCGTTCGCCACCTCGACGTCGACCGTGTACACGAGCAGCAGCGCGTGCTTCTTGCGTGCGTCATAGGCACGCTTGAAGATGCGGACGGCGAGCAGGGCGTCGTCGCGGACCCCGAGGCGCTGCAGGATCGCCGCACGCAAGGCCTCGGGCGGATGGTCGAGCGGCAGCTTGATTTCAGTCAGTCGCAGCATGGTGTATCTTCAGGTAGTTCAGCGCCCCCTGTCCCGCGGCACGCCCGCTGGCGAAGCAGGCGGTGAGCAGGTAGCCGCCGGTCGGCGCCTCCCAGTCGAGCATCTCGCCGGCAACGAACACGCCGGGCAGCGCGCGCAGCATGAGGCTCGCATCCAGCGCCTCGAAGCGCACGCCGCCGGCGCTGCTGATCGCTTCTTCGATCGGCCGCGCGGCAACGAGCGTGAGCGGCAGCGATTTTATCGCGTGGGCGAGCTGTGCCGGATCATTCAGCGCCGCCTTCGAGAGGATTTCGTGCAGCAGCGCGACCTTCGCACCCTTCAGCCCGGTACGGCTCTGCAGGTGGCTCGCCAGCGAGCGCGAACCGCGCGGATGCGACACCTCCGCGACGACCCGCTCCAGCGTCCTGTCCGGCAGGAGGTCGAGTTCGAGCATGACCGCGCCCTGCGCCGCGATGGTGTCGCGCAGCGGGGCAGACAATGCATAGACCAGGCTGCCCTCGATGCCGGTATCCGACAGCATCAGCTCGCCCTTCCGCTCCTGCAGGCGCCCGGACGCATCGGTGAAGCGCAGCGCAACGGTCTTCAGCGGCTGGCCGGCAAAGCGGGTTCGCAAATGTTCGCTCCAGCCGCCCGCGACGTCGAAGCCGCAGTTGGACGGCACCAGCGGCGCGATGTCGACACCGCGCTCGGCGAGCACCGGCACCCAGGCGGCATCGGAGCCCAGCTTCGGCCAGCTGGCGCCGCCGAGCGCGAGCACCACCGCATCGGCGTTCAGGGCCCGCTCGCCCGCGGGCGTGGCGAAGCACAGCGCACCCGCCGCATTCCATCCCAGCCAGCGATGGCGCACGTGAAAGCGCACGCCGGCTTCGCGCAGGCGGTGCAGCCAGCCGCGCAGCAGCGGCGCGGCTTTCATCCCGGTGGGGAACACACGGCCCGACGAGCCGACGCAGGTCTCGATGCCGAGACCGTGGATCCAGTCACGCAACGCGGCTGGAGGAAAAGCCTCGAGCAACGCGCGGAGGGCCGCGATGCGCCCGCCGTAGCGCGCGACGAAGGACTCAAGGGGTTCGGAGTGCGTGATGTTCATCCCGCCGATGCCCGCCAGCAGGAACTTGCGGCCGACGGAGGGCATGGCGTCGTAGACATCGACCTCGGCGCCGCCCTGCGCGAGGACTTCGGCCGCCATCAGACCGGCGGGGCCGGCACCGATGACGGCGACGCGCTTCCCTACCCGATCATTCCCACTCAATTGTTTCAGAGGCCTTAAAACCCTCATGGGCACTAGCTTTCGTTGCTCTTATCATCACACTTTACCGTCACTTATACCGTCAAAAAATAAACCCTTGCTGGCATGAGGGATGGTCATGTCCAACCAAGTCCGGCTTAGCCTCCCGCCACGTTAGCCACTCCGAGCAACGTATGGTGCAAGCCAATCGGATCAGACGGCTTTACACGCGTATGTCGGCTGAACCAGGTGTTGGTGTCAACTATCACAGTCGACTCAAGGTGGTCCCCTGTTCGAGAGACTCGTGTCAGATATGCATTGATGCCTGCAGCTGCCTCTCTCGCCGTACCAGAGAGGACGTAGCCGACCATGAATCCAACAGCATGGTTTTCACCATATTTTCCGCTGGCGAACCTGTCGATACCTTCGACGACGTACTCACGGCATAGATGCCTGTCTGAGCCCGCGATCCGCTTGCATTCAATAATCGCATGAGGATCATGCTCCTGGGTACGCAAGAAAACTTCGATCATCATTAACGGAATGTCGGTACGCCCGTCCGGCAACACCACAGTGCTTTTTGATCGAGATTCGGTGCCGGGCAGCACAATAAGCTTCCATGAAGAGTTCTTCAGCGCATTGCGCATCCCGTCGCGCAGGCGTTCTGTCATGAGCACCTCGCCAGCGTCGGTATTCACATCTACGGCTGTATCCGCTTGCTGCCAACCCGCATTGACCGTTAGCAGAATTGCGGCAACAACCTCGGGCGCCAACTCGATGAACTCTCTGCCGAGTGCAGGAGGAGTCTCATACGGAATCCTCAAACGTCGCCCCCTAAGAAGCTCTCCGCGACGACCGTATCGGCATCCTCCAGAGCTGCAACGCGCATCCAGTGACGTCGAGCTGCCGGTTTGATAATCACCAGCTCATTGCGTCCGTGAACGCGTAGCTCTCGCTCGGCGCTGAGGGCGGTCGCAATCTTTACTTTCAAGCGCTGACCAATTCGCGTAAGCATGTCGTGTAATTCGCCTTGAGGGTTCACTAAACTTATAGTCGCCTCGCCTGGCCCGTCTTCCACGACAAAGCGCACGACGCGCAGGGCCGCCCCCCTCGGTAGATCCATCACTTCGGCGCGCATGTGCCGCTTATTGCGGGCCGAGAACCAACCATTCATTACAGACAGGAAAGTCTGGGCATACGCCACCATTTCGGATCTACTATCCGACGGGACTACGGAGGCCTCACGACCATCCTCCCACTGCCATCCAGCGCGCAGAAGCCCATCTAGAACGACAACGCGGTCAGCGTCACTAAGCTCGTAGAGATCGAAGACTGCCTCATCCACGGCGTTCCACTCTTGTGCGCCAATCTCCTGCTTTCGCAGCACCTTCTCCAAGTCCAGCAAGCGCCGTCCAGCCGGAGACTTTGCGGAGGCACGCAAATCAGGAACCGGCAGAAACCCGACATCGCGCATCAACAACTTTCGCTTATAGATACCGAATTCGGAGGCCGTCAAGCCGAAGAACCACGATGCGAGCGCGGAACTCAAGATTGCAGCGAGCAGATGCGCCGATTGCTTGTGGCTCGAAGGTAATGACGCAGCGAAGAAAGAATCCGTAAACACAACATCACGATTGGCGACCGCAACCAAAGCTCGCGGGTGCCCTACCACCATCTCTTTGACGATCAACAAGGGGGCTCGGTACGTGTCACGTGAGCGTGGCCACTGAGCCGACGATTGGTCGTATATCGGCAAATTGTTGGGAATATGGAAGTGCTGCATGTCGTTGGTCTGCAGGAATTCCAGGCCCTTCATTTCGCTCGCGTCACGCGTCTGCTTCGCTGGCTTGCCTTGAGTCAATCCATCACTGAACTTAGTATCAAGCAACGCGAACTGGTCACTCAGACTTTGGTGTGTCGATGTCAATTCCGCCAGTAGCAAGAGATCACGGCGGCGGCCTACGGCAGCAGCCTTCAACTTGAGCGGCTGCCTCTCGATCTCCTCCAGGCTCAACTCGATGACATCGCTTGGGGCCACCTCGAACGAATGGGTTCTGGCACCGCTGGGCGTCCAGGGAATCTGAACGACCGTCACCTGATCTGCTCTCTGCTTCGGGCGGTGACGCGCAAAGAGCACCACAGCTGGCATCGTTGCGGTTGCGAAGAGCCAACTGCACAAATTGGACAGGTTAACCAGTGTGACGGGGGCCAACGCGCGCATGAGGTGCAGAGCCGCCGCCATGCCTGTACCGCTGCGGCTAAAAAACGGTGTTGCGCTGAGAATGACGCCGAAGCGAGTCTGGTCATGCGCGAACTCTGTCGCCCGCAACACGAAGTCCAAACCTTCCCCCCGCGGCTGCGCAGGGACGCCCGCAGTTCTAGTCTTGCGCCGTACTTCAGTTCCTGCCTGACCTTTGAAGCTCCAAGGCGGATTGCCTACGATCAAATCGAATTGCTTTAAGCCGGTGGGCGTCGTTAATACGGCCTTTCCATCAGCATGACGTTCTACGCTCCGAGCGTCGCCAATAAGCAACGTCTTGCCAATCAGAGGCCGGAACTTCAGAGACTGCGGCGGCTGGGGATCGGGGTCCAGTTCAAGCGCAGCCAAGTACAAACTGAATGCTGCCACGCGAATGGCAGCTTCGCTGATGTCTACCCCATACACTTGTTCATACAACGTTGAGCGGATTACTTCCCGAGTAGGTGGCTGTCCCTCGGTACGTAGATAGACCAAGCGCCGCAACGCCTCGACCAGGAAAACGCCAGATCCGCAAGTCAAATCTAGTACAGACTCCTGTCCCGACAGTCCATCCATTACCTCATCGAGGACCAAGGAAACGACGGACAGTCGCGTGTAGTGCACGCCGTTTCGTAACGCCTCGGTGCGTTGCCCGCCTATGCCTGGTTCGGCATGCGCGAACTGTTCGTAGATCGAGCTAATCAGTTCAACGGGAATCACATCGAACTGATAAGGAAAGAAATTGAGCTGGCCGCTTTGAGGATCAACCGCTTCCAGGAACTCAGCGACGCGCTTCAAATGATGGGTGGCCGGCGTCGTCTCCACCGACGAAGGGGGGAACATGTCGCCATTGAAGGTCTGAGCCAACCAGGCAAACAGCTGTGCTGTCGCAGACCTGTCCCGCAGGATCGCCGGTAAGACCGTATACCCACACGCCCTTTTCAGACGTGTGGCACTGACAATTTGCCGATCGATCAGGTACTGGGTAAAGATCACCCGCCCGATCAAGGCCTGAGCCGCACTTCGTGCCAATTTTCCATCGACGAGATCGTGCTCAAGAGAAGCAAGGTCGGACAGAAGCCTCTGATCAACACTGGTCTTGCGATCGACGGTTGGCACCTGTGTCCAGAATTGACCCGTCTCGATCGCCAATCGGCCGGCCAGCTCGTCCAACTGCTGAAGAGACTTCTCAATGTTTTCGAAGCGACGGATCAAGTGCCTCTGCGCATCGCCATCCTTCACAGGCGCGCCAAAACCGTTGTACAGGTCGATGCGTTGCGGAGAAATAACCCACAGCAACGGCGCGAACCCTTCATTCCACACTTCTCGCCGCCACTGGCTGACTAAATCCTCGGAAGGCACACTCTGCTCGAACTTGAAATAGATGGTCAGCGACGATGCGCTACGCCAGAGCGCGTCGGGAGTGAAGACGCGGCCACGCCGTGACGACTGCGCCTCGGCGCCAAGCCGAAGTCCGGCTGCGGGCTGACCGTCCGGTAAGTAGCCAGTTGCCGCGAGTACCTGTTCGAGCGTTGCACTGTTCACGCCCTGCTCCTGATGGCTTCAGGCGGAAAAGGTAATGCTACTTGGCTTGGTACCAGCATGACAGGCAGCATATGCTGCTGAAGTCGCGCGATCAGCGGGGTGAGCGGGATAGCAAAGGCCGGTTGAGCCCCGGCACCAACGCTCCAAGTCCCCAATTCATGAAAACTGGCCCCAGTCGCTGTAACGAGCACAACGCCACCATCCAGTACTTGGGCACTGGCGTCAGCCAGCAGCCTGAACAGCGCATCCACGCCGGAACTCACCGTGCCAATATGGACACCTAGCGACCTCACCAGTTCGTTTGTGACGGCCAAACCCAGCAAGTCGGCAAAACTGAAGCGTGCCGCTTTCCCTGTCTTGGTTGCCAAGTACGGAACAGTCTTCCGCCAATGCCGCACCGTCTCTACAGACACGCCAGTAAGGGCGCGCATCTGATCCTGAGTGTACTGAATGGCTATGATTGTAGGCATTTCCGTTGTCGACAACTAGAAAACCTGTGTATTCTTGCATATGAAGCAGTTACCCGCAACGAGAATCAAGGCGGCTGCCGTATCCGCCGCCTCTGCCTGCAATAGGCACGGCTAGGTTTGCAACGGTGGGCGACGGAGCTGCCACGTCCCCAAGTAAGACATGACATGATCGGATCGGGAACCCGTCACTCGCTTGCGCAGTTCCTAGAACTTCAGGAACCTTCCGTTTGGCGACCGACCACCACTGCCCGTATGGCAGTTCACCGTCTTCACCTCACGACCACTAGCTTTCACCAGGTACGTCCGCAAGTTGTTCTTCGCGCATGTTAGGCGCCAGACAGGTCGTCAGGCCCAAGATATGCGAGTTCGATCTTGCTCACATCTTGAGAAACTTGAGCGCGCACTAGACCCGCCCTTCCGGGATTAAGCGCGGCCTGCACTGTGCCCAGCGGCGTACCATCAGCCGAGAGCACGCTGGGCTGACCGGCCCAGTGATGGATATGGACGGGCGTGTCGGGCGGCGGCGGGACGCCAAACCATGTCACGGCTGCCCTGTACCGACGATCCGCCCAGGTTCGGCTGTCGCGCGGGTTGAAGCTTTGCGCGAACTCCGTCCACATCGCCTTTGTCTCTGGGGTCGGCCAATCGGGCTGTGCGCTCCATGCGGCGACGGCTTCAGAACTGAGCCACTGCCGAAGCTCCTGGCCCGTCCGGAAGGTTGCACCGGTGTCGATGACGGCCTTGATAGCGCCGAGCCTTGAACTATACCCCGCCTGAATGAGGATGGACGCGGAGCGGTTTAACGTTCCGGTTTCCACGGCAGGCACTGCCAAACCGAGCTCATAGACATCGAGTGGAAAATCATCGATGGTGTCGCCGTTGGCGGCCGCACGAACGCGAAGAGCCTCCATTGCCCACGGCAGACGATAGACGAGTCCACCTTCAATGAACTGCAGTGTCTCCGACTCTAGACCGGCAGCGATGCCGAAGAGAGGCTGGCCGAGAAGCCAAGCGCGGACGATGTCGCGCCAATTGGCCGGCATGGGATCAGGCGTGAAGGGATAGAAGGCGAAGACGCGTTCGGCGATAGCCGTAATCGTGGCGATCGCCTCCTCGGCATCGTCATTCAGGATGGCTCCATTGGCCTGAATCAGAAGAAGGTTGGCGTCCGCTGCGATGGCGTCCAGCGCCTGTCCGGTTTCCAACCCGACGCCAGCCAGGAAATAGCCTCGGCGGCTCGCGGCGGTCGATTGATTCCAGATAAGCCGACTGCGCGAAGCAAGGCCCGCCTTAAGAACCTGCTGTACCTGCTCGTTCTGCCTCAGAAGTCGGCGGTGCCAGAGAGATGATTGCAGGATATCGTCCAGCGCGGCCTCGATCCCATCGTCCGGAATATCATTTTCGCCGATGAGGCTGAGGACAGCCGTGTCGAGCGTTGCGACGTGCCGTTCCCAATTCGCAAGGGCGCGCTCACGGTCCTCGGGCTTCTCGTTCGCGACCTCAGGGAAGGTCCACTCTGTAGCGTTGTTCGCGACATACTCGATGAGCTGGTTCAGGTCTCCACCGATGTGAGCGTTCATCCGGGACAGCAGCGCCGCGACTAGC